>NZ_CP013862.1:643047-964571 GCF_001307805.1 Lentibacillus amyloliquefaciens
CCGCATTCACTAAACAGTATATGTTTAATCAGGACCGTATGCGTCACAAGTTTATTCTTCAGGATGAGGCCAGTGCGATTGAACGAAGCGCAATGGGATCTGAATTGATGGATTTTATTGTACGAATGGGGCGTTATTACAACACGACACTGATCAAAGGCTCGCAAAATGCTTCTGACCATGGAAAAGAAGTCGCCAATATGGGTATGAAATTCAGTTTTGGCTTACGTAAGACTGAAGAAGCTCAAGAGATGTTAAATTACTTTAACTTGCCGCAAACCGAAGAAAATATCGATACGTTAAAAAATCTCGGGCGTGGGGATGCGCTATTCCAGGATATATTTGGTCGTTCGGCTGTTATCCATGTCAATCCGGTATTTAAAGATCTGTTAGATGCCTTTGACTCCTCAACGTCGACCAAGGAAGAACGCGAGAGGGAGTTGAGGCAGACTTCCTAAACTGACGAAGGGGTGAGTAGATTGAACAGGAAATTGATGGGGTCGTTTTTAATGGTTGTTAGCTTACTATTGATGGTAGGTTGTTCTTCCAACAGTGATGCGAGTCCGGAAGAGAAAGAAAATGCTGATGTATTTAATGAAACCGACAAAATTGTACAGGAATTTTATCAAGCGGGCTTTGAGTTAAATATTCCAAAAGTCTATTCAATGCTTTCGCCGGAAGGACAGGATAAGCTTGAAAACGAAACATATGTAACGGGGATTGTGAAAGACGATGGCAGCAAGCTTCATGCACAGGATATGATTCAAGAGGAGGATTATCAAAATTACAAAGATAAGTATTCCGATCAATTCAAGGACTTTGACGAATTGAATGAAGGCTACGAAATTCGTCGGTACGATTCTGTTTATAACGAGGATTCTAAAGAGGTTATTTATTATGTTAAACCTTGGAGGGGTTCCAAGTTTGAAGATGGAGATTCCAATTTCATTAGTATAAAGCAAAATGAAGATGGAGAATGGGAAATACAAGAGTTTATAGACAGTATACCTGAAGCTGTAAACGACAAGGATTCAGGGACGGTTATCCATCCTTATAAAGAAACTGAAGAATAGAAGGCTGAGAGTACGGATGATTGTAGAAAACCGAATAAGAAAGGAGGCCAACAGCTGAAATAATCCCTTTTTTTAAGGGGTTATTTTTTATGCTTAAAAATGAGGAAATTAACCTTGAAGCGGATAACAAAAATTGCTTTGATAATGGTTCTGTTAAGTATTGGAGGTGGATTTACCCAGCCCATTCATGCTGATGATGAGCAAACAATTAAGGGAGGGGAGGAACAGTTAGGTGATTTCAAAGAAGGTGGTGAGTCACATTATCACTTGGATGCTGTCCCTGAGGATTTAAATGAAAATAAAAATTTTATAGATAATATAAAAGGCAATCTTTGGTTTCTAAACTCGGATGAGATCACTCAAAAAATGAATGAAATGTTCAATTATATTGCAAATATAGCATTTGATATGAACATTCTTATGACCAAATTTATGTTGTTTTCCCTGGATTTCGCTTACAACTTTAATTTTATCAACACCATTATTGAAAAATTAAATGAAATCATGGGGGAAATTACAGGGATAACCGGAAACGGTAATATTTCTAATTCCGGTCTGTTTGGGAACCTTGCCATATTTACAGCTGTATTTGCAGTGATTTATGCAGCGTTCCTTATGATCTGGAAACGGTCCATGGTTGCGTCAATAGGGACAATTTTTCAAACCATTTTGGCATTAACAATCGCCATTTTATTGTTCACGAATTATTCAGCCTTTCTGTCCGGGTTAAATCAGGTTACAACACAAGCAAGTTCGCTAATATTAGCGGGGAATTCACAAGAAAGAGATGCTGGTGGCGGTTCACAGCCCATTGCAACAAATACGCCGACTAATTTAGATGAACAGAGCTTAAAAAATGGTATGAAGGACAATATTTGGGCTTTGTTTGTAGATCGCCCGTATCTGTATATGATGTATGGCGAGACGAATCTTGATAACTTAGCTCGAAGTGAAGAAGAAGCGGTTAACAGGGTGAATAACATTTTAAAACAACAGCCAAATTCAGAAGAACGCTATACAGCAATATCCAATGAATTAACAAATTATGATAATGATTATTTGCTCTATGATAATATCAGCACACGTTTATCTTTTACACCGATGTACTTGATGATTAACGGAGTTGTGTCCATTCCAATTTATTTTTTGGCACTGGCGTTATTAATTTTTCAGTTCTGGTTTATGCTGATAGCGATTTTTGCACCATTTGCACTTTTATTTGGCGCTATACCAGGACAGTTTAATGTTGTTAAGCGATACTTTATTGAGCTGGGATTGCCTTTGGTCCTTAAAGTGGTTGTTTCGTTTACAGCCTTAGTCATTTTTGCCATGTCTGATTTATTATATGAAGCTGATTTTATTGCTTCGGATAACGGTAATCCGTTTGTTGCTTATATAGCAGCTGCGTTAATACACTTTGTGTTGTTTATGCTTATTTTCCTACTGCGTAAACGCATCAAAAACATTTTTTCCGCCGGTTCGCAAAGTGTGCAGGAATTGCGAGAAGGCATGGGCGATCTTACGAATCCGTTGAAAAAAGGCATACAAGGGGCCAGTACCGGCACCGGGGCAGCGATTGGCGCAGCCGCAACAGGAGGTACTGGGGCGATTGCCGGCGCGACTGTTGGAAGTTCGATTGGAAAGGCGGCTACAGGAGATGGCAGTGCAGGTGATGTCGCCAAGAGCGGTATGCAAGCGCATCGTTCACAACAAATGGCTTCACTGAAAAAGACATCATCTGCAAATATATCTGAAGATCAACAGATCAATCATTTATCAGATGAGGGGGCTCAAAACATTGGTTCCTTCGTAGAAGATAAAAATATTGATACACATGGTCCAGAAGATATCATGAATACTTTCGATCGAAACCAAGTCGAACATGCGTCCTTGGATGATTTGGACGCAGCTCATGATCAAATAAAGCAACAAGCGGAACATGACGGTGAATTAAAAGGAGATTATGCAACATTTTTAGCTAACCGTGTTAAACAGAAACAGGAAGATAGGGAGTTGAATCGTCAATATCAAAGCCTCACGCATTTACAGAAATCTGACCAACCAAAAGCTGAATCAACGTCTCAAAAGGAAGGGGTTGGTCATGCGTCTCCTAAAGCTAATAAACCGGCAGACAAACCAGTTGGTAAAGATGCCGAAACACGTAAACCAGCTATGTCATCGGAACCAATCAATCCCAGTCAAAATAACAAACAAAATGAGGATCGGTATAAGACAAGTGCGCCGATGGAAGACACATCAGATATGTATGTGAGTGATAGACACGTTAATGATTCAACTAAACCAGAAAGTGATATAGCAAAAGTTGATGATGAGAAACCTGATTTAGCTTCTTTAGAAGCATCGATGCCACCTGAGCAGGATAAATCAAATGAAAATGGCTAGTCGAGGTGAAGATAATCCACTTTTTATGAAATGGGGTGAAGTTGTGTGAGTCCTAAAATCAAAAATAAGATTATTTACAGCGTGATGGCGATCGTCATTGCGCTGTTTATTTTTGCTATTTTTGTCGGCAATCATGCAAAACAACAGGAGGCAGAGGGGAAATCAGAGGCTTATCAACCAGAGCAAGATGAGCAATCACAGGCGGTACGGCAATACAGCGCTGAGGCGGAACAAACACACGAAAATAAAGAGGCAAACAATGAACCAATTTCGGAACAACATAGGAAGTTAGACATTGAAATTCCTAAAGCAGAGATGCTGGAGAAATCGGAAGGTAAATATGATGATTACTTTTCGAGGGAAGAGATTGAAAAATCCCGTGAAACAGCCAGGCTTTTCACAAAAAACTTTTACGAACTTAACGGTGAAGAATTAATGTCACATGTGAAGAATGCTGAACCTTATATGACGGCTAACATGTATCAGACTTTAATCGAACAAACACCGAGGCCAACAGCTGCCGTCTATAACAAAGAAGTGGAATCACTTGATGTTTATGAACCCTATGACCTAAGTAAAGAACAGTTGATATGGAAGGTTCACGTGAAAGGGAATGTTTATGACAAGAAAGGCAATAAAACAGCAGATGAACGTAAGGACTTTACCATCAAAACAACGAAAGTCGAGGGAACATTCAAAGTGGAAAATTACATGTTGAATGTTCCTTTTTAGTTGAGGATTAAAAGCCTATGCAACCGATGAAATTAGTTTTTGGCTCGTTAATTGGCCTTGTAATCGTTGGTGGTATGCTCACGATTGGTATTTTGGGATTCGTTATCCTGTTTATCACAGGATTTGAATTTGGTGATGAAGAAATGGCATTTTCAAATGCGCCTTCAAAAATTGCTGAAGAGGAAATACCTGAACAATTTATTCCGATTTATAAAGATGCCGGGCAGCAATACGGTGTGCCATGGTTATTACTGGCTTCGATACACCGTGTGGAGACAGTATTTTCATCCATCGAAATGGTGTCCCCGGTTAACGCACAAGGTCATATGCAATTTGTCCCATGCAGCTGGCTAGGCTGGGAATATCCGCGTTGCGAAGGACTGGGAGGGATTGACATCCCGCAAGCTATTAAAACAGATCCCGAAAAAATTGAAGTATATGGTGGATTCGGTGTGGATGCCAATGGCAATGGCAAGGCAAGTCCGTGGGAGGAAGAGGATGCCATCTTTGCAGCTGCCAATCATTTGTCCGGGTATATTGATGGTAACAAGGGGCTGCGGGATGCTCTGTTGGCCTATAATCATGCCAATTGGTATGTGGAGGATGTGATGCATTATTATCAACTATACAATGATGGGTTTGCAGCAAAAGATGGGGGAATTGTAGAAATTCACGGTGATAAGGCCTGGGTGGTTCCTCATACGAAAAATCTTACCTCGGGATATGGAAATCGAACCATGAATGGCGAACAGGATTTTCATGGTGGTATTGATGTAGCAGGCGGCAATGACCGGGGCCAGCCGATTGTGGCCTTTAAGGACGGAAAAGTTGTTGTATCGCAGGATAACACTGGTGGTTTTGGCGATTTGGTTGTTATTCAGCACGGTGATGATATGCTGACGTTCTATGCTCACTTGATGGAACAAGGTGTTCCGGCGGGAACGGAAGTCAAGGCAGGACAAGTGATCGGAAAAATGGGAACATCGGGGCATTCGACCGGCGTCCATTTGCACTTTGAAGTTCATGTCAAAAAAGAAAAAGGTTTTGAGCGTGTGGATCCCATGCCATATGTAAATAAATTTTTGGGTAGTTAGTAAAATGTCTGACGTTAAAAAGCTATGAAAGCATTGATACGGTGGAATATTATAATAAAAACGTCTGACGCTGATGGTTAGCAACGTCAGACGTAAACAAAAGGGGTAATTCTTAGTATATCAAAATTCCGCTAAATAATGTCAGACGTTAGAGGAAAATTTATGATGCCATTCTTGAATCGTCTGACGCTAATAAATTGAAATGTTAATACATCTTTGTTTCAAAGTTCAAATTAACGTCTGACAATGATGAAGGAGGAATATATTTGATGAAATCACACTACCTTGACTTACTTAAAAGCGTCGAAATGTTTAAGGAAGAAACCATGCGGCGGTTATATGAAGAGAAGCTGGAAGATATGAACGAGGCGGGACCAGGCAGTAACCCTTTAGCCAAAGCCACACCGCTTATGGTCAATGGTTATCCCGTTTTTCAGTTTTCGTATGACGGAATGCTGCCGTTATACAAAGAGGATGACAGGGATTATGCAGCCATGGTACGAAATTATTATCAGCGCATTACGTTTGAATCCTATAACTATACCGATGTTAACAACCGATTTGGTCGAGCTGTAATCATCATACAACATTATTTCAATGATAATGTTATTCGAGATCTGGACAACAGGAACCGAAAGTATATTATTGACGCCATACGCCATACAGGGCTTGTTAAGGATGATAATTGGAAAGAGCTCTCGATTATTGAGGAAGGATTAGTCGATAAGCAGAACCATATTCAGGTTTATTTGCTGGCAGACGAAAATAAGATTAACTTCTTAAGGTATCTCGAAAAACATCAACATCACTTAAAGCAGATTCCGGATGTAGGGCAACGAAGCGAAATTGAGAATGAATTGAGACAGCATAGTCGGCCAAAAGACAAAAGCGCGTTTGCAAATCAGAAACAGTCGTTTCATGAATTATGGGGTGAATAGATCAATGTTATACATCATTTTGACGGTGTTTTTTTATGTATAATATTAACGTTTTTTTCAAAACCTGATATTTTATTCAACTAATTGATTGATGTTATACATGGAAGATTCCTTTAATCCAGTTAACAGATAAGCCATGTTGCAAAAGAACACGAATTGAATGGACCAAACCATTTAAGCGAAGTTTTGTAGAGTCAGTACGGAGGACACGCAGAAATGACGAAACGAAACAGCCCTCACACGAACAGAAAAAGGCAGGTGACTATATGCCTAAAACCAAAAAGCAGGTCATCAAACGCCTGCAGCCATTGGATATTCAGATACTCAAATATTTATATGATTACCGGGCACTTAGCACTGAACAGATCAGCGAATTCCATGACATGACGATGCCCTACACTTATCGCAAACTAAATATCCTGCGCAACACTGGCTATATTAAGTCAGAACCAATACGCGGCTATATCAAAAGCCAAAGCCGGCAGGGAAACTATCACCGCATCAGCGAGACGGGCATAGCCTGCTTGCGAAAGCAGGGCTATCCTGTTGAGCGTCGGGCGGACGACTTACGCGTCAGACGATTCCACCTGCCGTTTGTCCTCTCGACCAACAACATTCTCGTCAAACTCGAGCAGGTAGGATGGACGGTACAGGACAGCCGGGACGTGAAGCGGCAACATAACTTGAACCGCTCCAGCAACGTGCAGGGCATCATCACGAGCCCGGCCGGTCCGGCATTCACCATTTACACATTCATGCACAGCACATCTGCCAAAAATCTGGAGAAAATCATCCGGGAGATTGACCAGCATCGTTCCGATGTCACAATCCAAACAGGCCAGCGCCATTTTGACGCCTATGCCTTCTTTGCCAGAGGACAGGAAAGCTATGATCAGGTTGTGAACCGCCTGTTAGACAGCCGGGCCATACGAGAGTGCGAAAGCCTTAAAGTTTTTCCACAGACCTTCGGCATCGAGTACCTCTCAACATTTCTTGCAAGTGAAACAGAGCTGCAAAAGGAACTGGAAAATCAATATCAAAATAACCTGAGCTTTATGCCCGACAATACAGAGTTTAAGGGTGTAGGCCACCCGGATGGTCTCAACCAAATCGTGCAGTACCAGGACGAAGAAATGTATTTCATCAACCTGCTGGATACCGATCTGGTCAAAATCAAACACATCATGCAATACCGCAAAGACCGGTATGAGCGGAACGGACGCAAGGTACTTGTCTTAACACATCCGGGTCTGCGCCCTAAACACGAGGAACTGCTGCAGCACGTGCATCACGTTGACTTTTTGGACGTCAGCACAGACTTTATGAATAAAGGTTTATTACCAAAAACCAATGAAATGGAGGTTCACAAATGATAGCAGAAGAGAAAAGCGCTTATCCGACATATGAAATCATGCCGGAGCTAAAAACGATAACCAGTCTTACGTATTCCGAGCAATTCTTGAATCATGAACTGGAAACATTCCAGCCAAAGATACAGAAACGAATGTTGAATGCCATGAAAACGCTGATGGCAGATGAAATGGCTTATGTATTATCTGTTGAGAATTTGAAGCGAAATAAACCTCCTAGTGAATAACACGTTAGGGGGGTAAAAGACCTCAAATGGAAAAGTACCCTTCCTTGTTTGAGAAACGTCTATACAATATGTCAAAGGTACCAGTTTGTTTTCTTTTATTTGAACCAAAATATGGATATACAAAAAATCATCCAATTGGTAATCTTATTGTAAGAATTTTTAATTTATCAAAAAATCAAACGAAAAGGAGATGAGTCATTAGAAAGAAAAGTAATAAAAATGAGGGAGGACGTCAATTGAAAAACCCATTAATTCTTCTTACAACTTTAGGGGTATTATTAATTTTGATTATCGGATGTGAAGCCAGTAATGATCAGGATGATGCCGATGCTAATCAGGAAAAAACAGGAGATAATCAAGAAAAAGCGGAGGGTAGTGAAGAAAAGGCTGAAACAGTATATTTAAATGGGAATATTTATACGGTAGATAATGACTTTTCAAAAGCAACTGCAATGGCAATTAAAGATCGTAAACTAATCTATGTTGGGAATGATGAGGATGCTGATAAGTATGTTGGTCCAGATACAAAAGTTGTTGATTTAAAGGAGAAAACGGTAATTCCGGGTTTGAATGATGGGCATATTCATTACACGTCACTGGGAACTAATTTGCTTGAAATTGATGCCTTCAATAAACCTAAGGAAGAAATACTGAAACTGGTACAGGAAGAAGCAAGTTCGCTTGAACCTGGAGAATGGATATTAGGGCGGGGATGGAACCACGAACTATGGCCTGATGAAAAGTTTCCTACGAAAGAGGAGCTGGATCAAATCGCACCTGATAATCCAGTGGTACTTACAAGGGTGGATGGGCATTCTATTTGGGTCAACTCCAAAGCATTAGAAATTGGCGGCATAACCAAAGAAACTCCCAATCCTCAAGGGGGTGAAATAATTAGAGATGGCGAGGGAGAGGCAACAGGAGTTCTTGTTGACGCTGCGCGCAGTTCTGTTACGTCCGAGATTCCATCTTATAGTAGAGAAAGGATTGCAGAGGCGCAGATGAAAGCACAACAGCAATTATTTTCAAATGGTATCACGAGTTCTTCCGACGCCGGTGCTGATTTACAAGAAATCGACATTATGAAAGAACTTTACAAAAAGGATGATTTAAAAGTCAGGTTAAATGTAATGATATCAAACTCCATGGGTGAAGTTGGCGAGGGGCTCGCCTATTACTTTGAGAACGGACCGGAAGTAGGTTTATTTGATAACCGTTTAACGGTAAGATCCGTAAAACTTATGGCGGACGGAGCATTAGGGTCAAGAAGTGCAGCATTAATGGAAGATTACAGTGATCGTCAAGGGCATGAGGGGAATTATCTTTACTCTGATGAGGAAATTTATAACCTTGTCAAAAAATCTCGTGAGAATGGTATTCAAGTAGCGGCACATGCAATAGGGGATGGTGCAGTTCAACAAGTAATAGATGCATATGAGAAAGTGTTAAGCGAGAATCCACTGGATGACCATCGCTGGCGAATAGAACATTTCCAAATATCTAATCCAAGCCAAATCGAAAAAATCGCTGAACTTGGTATTATCCCATCAATGCAGCCCACACATGCAACGTCAGATAAAAATATGGCTGAGGATCGCCTTGGCTCAGAAAGAATCAAATATAGTTACGCTTGGAGAAAAATTATGGATGCTGGATCCCATATTATTGGTGGTTCAGATGCTCCGGTGGAGTTAATCAATCCTTTCCACGGAATATATGCAGCTGTTACAAGGATGGACCGTGACGGAAATCCTCCTGGTGGTTGGTACCCAGAAGAAAAAATGACGAGGGAAGAAGCTCTTAGGTCTTTTACAACCTGGGCAGCAGAAGGAAGTTTTGAAGAGGATATAAAGGGTAGTTTGGAACCTGGTAAACTAGCTGATTTTATTGTTATTGATAAAGACATTATGGAGATTCCGGAAGAACAATTGAAAGACATTAAGGTGCTTTCCACAGTTCTTGGTGGGGAAGCTGTATACGAAAAATAGATGACCGGAAATAAACATTTAAAGTGCCACATTTAATAAGAGTAATACTTCATAGTACCGTTTCAGGCGGTACTATTTTTATGCAATTTCAAAGAGGTGATAATCATGCTTATAACAATAGCCATTCTCGGCTTCATTCTGGCCGTTACCGGAATTACACTCATGTTTCAGGAAATAGTTATCCCACCCCCGCTGCTGATCGCAACTGCAGGGGGTGTTTTAGTATTGCTTTATTTTTTGACGAGAGCATCCAAAAAGACAAATCCAAGCAAGGTAAACCGGCTTATGTCCTTTACTATCACATTGTTTATTGTCTTAACCATGGGAAGCTTTGCATTTGATCTCTGGCAATGGGAACAGATGGTGACCGGGGAGTTCATGATGAAATTGACACTCGTCTTATTTGGGATCCTCGGATTCTATTTGAACATCATGGTCATGCGTGCAGAATCCGCCTATCGCAAAAAGCGGGGAAACCAGCGAATCAAGGAACAGCCGGAAGAGGGGTATACGGAATATAAAAAAGACTTGAAGCAGTCAAAAAGTAAAAAGAGTGATGACATTGTCACGGTGCTGGGCAACTCCCTGGAGCATCGTGGTGTACCCATTGTATGGAAAGGCAAAGACATGTTCACCCACATGCTGGTGGTTGGCGCCACGCGTTCCGGCAAAACCGCATCCGTCCTGGAACCGATGATCTATCAGCTGCTGCTGCAGAAGAAACAGGGGAAGAAACTGGGCCTATCGGTCGTTGAACCAAAGGGTGAGTTCGCTGAGAAAGTGAAAGACTTCTGTGATGAAATGGACATCCCCTATATTTACATTGACCCCACCAGCCCGGATACGGACAAATTCAACCCCATGGAGGGCAATGTGGAAGATGTGGTGGAAGGTACCGTCATTGTCCTGCGCGGCTTATTCGGCAAGCAGGACGCTTTCTTTGCCAATGTGCAGGAACTGGCAGCCCGTAACGTGACACGGCTTCTCAAAGAACTGAAGGGGGATGATGTGGACCTGATGGAAGTGCTGGAAACGTTGAGAGATTTTGAACTCCTGCAGAAACGGACCAGTGAACTGAGGCAGCGGGACGGGGAAACGGACCTTGTACACTCCATCGAGCACGAACTGCTCGGCAGCATGGCAGAGAAATACAAACAGTTTGTCATTGGCTTACGGGCACAGCTGGAGAACATCACCAGTAATGAACTGCTGAAAAACATCATGACCGGTAAAAGCGACCTGGAAGTCGATGAACATTTTGCCAATGATGGCGTTTTGATTGTGAACACTGCCCTTGGCACACTCAAAAAGGCCGGGGATGCATTTGGACAGTTTTTAATCATGCATCTGCAGAATGGCACTTTTCGCAGACCGGGAACGGAAGACACCCGGACGCCGCATTTCATGGTTATTGATGAGTATAAGCGCTACATCAATCCACAGGTGGAGATATTTCTGTCGCTCGCAGCATCTTATAAGGTATCAAGTATATTGGCCTCCCAATCACTCGGCCAATTGGAAGTGGAAGCGGGTGATATCAGCCCCCGTGCCATGAAACAGGCGATTATGACCAACTGCCGGAACAAATTATGCTTTAACGGCATCGGCTATCAGGATGCGCAGGAATTTGCGGATGAATTCGGCAAGGACAAAATCATGTTAAGGCAATCCACCTACAAACACCGGATATTCATGCCAAACCTGTTCCCGGACTCATATCGGGATACGGAATCAGAAGAATATCGGTTTGATCCAACTGACATCATGGATAACCTGCCGAAATACAGTTTTATTCATAAAGTCATGTATGAAGCGGCCATGCAGAAACCGTCTCTGGCAAGAGGGAATCTCGTGCCAGCTGATTGGAGGGAAAAGAAAGAATGGGAAGACAAACGTCTATCGCTAAAGTTAAATAATATCATGAAGAATGTGGGAGCGGGAATCATAAGGCAAATAAAGCGGGTTTCAACATACGGAAACAAACATCAAAAGCCAACAAAAGACGTTTTATTGAAAACTGCAGCAACGGAACCAATGCAAGCAGAAACAGTTTTAAATGACTCTAGCGAAAATACAGCTGAAGGACTGATGACACGACAGCAATCAAAAGGTATTTCAGAAAGCACTAAACAGCCTGAAACAAACACAAATGAGAAGGTGGAATCATTACCAGTCAGCCAAACTGATAAATTAAATCAACACGAACCGAAGCCAGAACAACCAGAACCAATAAATGAACAAAGTTTGAATGAAGAAATCAATCAAAACAGGGATAAGGTGAAGACAAGACAAAAAGCATCAGGCGATGGTTTTTGGGATTAGTAAGTCACTCGGGTTCAGCCAAGGGATTGATATGGAGGCAATCCTATAAAAACGGGGTTGCTTTTTTATATAAAAATTTCTAGTAGGATGAAAAATCATTTTAAAGGAGCGATCAACAATGGCGGAAGAATTAAACGAAAACGTGATGATTGAAGGATTCGACCCAGCCAAAATGGTGGACCAAGAACAGGATCACAGTATGGAAAACTGGATGACCATTTACGGGGCATATCAGAATAGCAAAATCCTCTATGCCTCGATCTCAGGCATTGAAAAAGTCGGACCGGATGGTGAAGACAAGAAAGCCTGTGCTGTCGTTCGTGTCGGTTCCATCCGTGGCCTGATTCCACTGGAGTTCACCGGCGCGGAAAATTTGCGGCATCTGCGTGCCATGACTGGACAGGATATCGCGTTCATGGTACTCAATTACGATCAGGAGAATGGGCTGTTTACCGGTTCCCGAACTAAAGCCTTGGAGAAGATGGCGGACATCACCCTCCGTAAAATTGAGGAAGGGGATGTGATTCCCGCCGTTATCCGGCATGTTGGCGATGATTATATGCTGGGAGACATTGGCGGCATCCAAATATTTCTCCCGATTTCGGAAATTCGATTTGGGTGGATTGATGATTTGCATGAGGAATTCAAGGAGGGGGATGCGCTGAAGGTTAAAGTCACGGCGATTGACAAAGAAAAGAAAGATGTACAAGTCAGTGCCAAAGCTCTGCAGGAGAATCCATGGCCGGACTGCGTCACACGGTACCAGAAAAATGGGGAATACGTCGGGACAGTTTCCGGCGTACGGGAATATGGCGTTTTTGTTCGTTTGGAGCCGGGAGTGGATTCCCTGTCCAGCCACTTGAAATTTCAAAACGTCCGGAAAGACGACCGGGTGCTGGTACGCGTTGATAACATTAATACGGAAAAGGAACAAATCAGAACGCGTATCACCCGTGTTTTATAAAGGGGGGATAAACGATGTTAAGTCCATTTTCAATCGAGCAGCCATGGTCATTGCACTGGCAGCGGCTGCCGTCCAATCTGAAGACCATCCATTATGTTAATGATAAGTCCCCTAAAGAATGCGCGGCCCTGGATGCGATTGCTGAAGTCGGAATAATCGGCGGAAGACAGCTCGCCCGAATATTCCGACTGCCCAAAAAGCGTCAGAAACAAATGGTTCGAGAGCAAAAGATCGTTCGCCACGAAGTGCATGTGAACAAACAGATTATTCCTGTTTATACCTTGGGGCAAACGGGCGCTGTCATCACAGACGTCCCTTATGAACCGAATTATTGGGTGGTGTATCAAATAAGAGACGTGTTAAAACGTGTTTTGTTTTTTGAGTTGTATCAATACTTTCATGAATCAACCATTATGCCGGCGCCGGAACCTTTTGTCGGTGCCATCGAATTGAATGGAAAACCGTTTTATATATACGTTTCGCGTGGAGACGTCCAAGACTTATTAATGTATTTAAAGTGGAAAGGCCGTTCCTTTAGTGAACGTCTGATTGTCATCACGGAATCAATGAAACACATTGAGCCACTGAAAATGTATGCAGAAGACATGAAGTTACGCGTAACAACCGATCAGGATTTAATGGCAGGCAAAACGGAAATTCAAAACGTGTTTTATTTTCTGGGTCAACAAGGTGAATTTGTGAAAGAAGCATAATTATGGATTAACCATTCAAGGTGCAGCTTAACACTTTTTATGGGGAGACAATGATAGCGGCTATATGCTCAAGTGGTGTTTTTGACAAATTTAATTATTATGTTAATATGAACATGTTCTTTAAATGAACGTGTTCATAAAATCCAATAAGGAGGGCAGGTTGATGACAACATCGAATCGATTGGATCAGCGCTTGGCGCAAATACGTCAGTGTATGGAAGCAAAAGGTATTGATGCAGTATTACTTACAGATCCGAATAACTCATATTATGTCAGTGGATTTCGTGCCATTTCGTACTCTCGTCCGATTGTTTACATCATACAGAGGGATGAAACGGCTTATGTTATCCCGGATTTGGAAAAGGAGCATGCGGAACAAGAAGCGGCCGCAGATGATTTTTTTATCTATCACGAATCAGCACAGTATGCTGAACGGGAGACATCCTTTACTGCTCTTTTGAACACAATTTTGGAGGATAGGTTGAAAGGCTGTGTCATTGGTTTGGAAATGGATTTGACCTCAGCTTCTTTGTACCAGCTTGTAAAGGATATGGGGCATCCAATCAAAGACATCGGCGAGGATTTGATTGCGATGCGTGCTGTTAAGGATGATGATGAATTGTATTGGATTGAACAGGCGGGCCGATTATCCGATATTGCTCTTGAGGCATCGTTCGCTCATTTAAATAGCGGCATGAGTGAGTTGGAGTTTGACGCATATGGCGATCGGAAATTGCTGCAGACTGTTTCCGAAGAGTTTCCGAATATCATTGCAGGGTTTGAAAATTGGACGTGTTCGGGTGTTGAACGGAGCTCTCAGCCACACCTCTATTCCAGTACGCGGGTATTTATGGATAATGATGTCGTTGTTCATAGTCGCCAAGTCTGGATTAATCAATACCGGGCTGAAAATGAACGCACATTTTTATTGGGCGAACCAACAGATCAGCAGAAACACTATTTACAGCTTGCAATCGATGCCCAAAAGGCGGCTATGAAAACGGTGCGCCCCGGTGTCAAAGCTAAAGATGTGGATATGGCCGCATTCCGTGTATTTGAACAAGCTGGCATGAGTGATTATATCCAGCACCGGACAGGACATGGTCTGGGGCTTTCGGAACATGAAGAACCTTATCTTCGCTTTGATAATGATTTAGTGCTTCAAGAAGGAATGGTATACACCATCGAACCTGGTATTTATGTGCCTGGTACCGGAGGGTTTCGGCATTCCGATACAGTTATCGTAACGAAGGATGGATCTAGGCGTGTTACGTATTTTCCCGGTGAATTGGAAGACATGCTGTTTTAACGTGCTCGGCAAGAAGTCCCCTTCAAAATCTTCGATTTAGGTGGAGAGGTTCACATTTTGTTCACTACATTTATTCAGGAATGTTGTAGAGAAGAATGTATATTATAAGGAGGAATGTAATTGTCATGAACCAATCAAGAATTGAAAAGACTGTTTTCTGGCCATCATTGATTTTCGTCGTTTTTGCAACATTACTGCTCGTTATTTTTCGTGATACGGTGGGGCCAATTGTTTCGGAAATGATGACAGGGCTGACTTATCGCTTGGACTGGGCATTTGAGTTTCTGACTATAGGTTTATTTATCATTCTTATTTGGCTGATGGTCGGCCGTTATGGACGGGTGAAACTGGGCAATCCTGAAGATAAGCCGGAATTTTCCCGTTTTAGCTGGGGCGGCATGCTGTTCTGTGCCAGTATGGGGACCAGCATTATGTTCTGGTCAATTGTTGAACCACTCTATTATTATACCGGCCCGCCGTTTGGTTTTGAAGCCGAATCGACAGAGGCTGCCGAATATGCAGTCAGCTATGGCCTGTTCCACTGGGGAATCTCAGCATGGGCCCTTTATGCGCTCCCAGCTGTGGTCATGGCTTACAGTTTTTTTGTCCGAAAAAATCATTCATTGAAAATCAGTGCAGCCTGCCAGGGTGTGCTGGGTAAGCATGCAGATGGTTTTCTTGGGAAAGCAATCGACGTGCTGGTCATTTGGAGTATGATTGGCGGGCTCGGAACATCTCTGGGTCTGGGTGTGCCAATGGTGGCAGCGGTAGTAGGTAATCTGTTGGGCATTGAGCCTTCAACATGGTTGAATATAGCGATCATTATCGTCTGGACGTTTATTTTCAGTTCCAGTGCATATCTTGGACTTTATAAAGGAATCAGGAAATTGAGTGACTGGAACGTCTACATGGCACTTGGTCTTGCTTTATTTGTGATTATTGTCGGACCGACTCTGTTTATTTTATCGTATTTCACCAACAGTATGGGGCTAATGCTTGATAATTTTATGCGCATGAGCTTGAATACGGATCCGATTAGCCAGGGAGGGTTCCCTCAGGCATGGACAGTTTTTTACTGGGCTTGGTTTGCGGCTACCGCGCCGTTCATTGGCATTTTTGTTGCGCGGATTTCTCGTGGCAGAAGCATTCGTGAGCTTGTTTCAAATGTTCTGCTTTGGGGGTCACTGGGAAGCTGGCTGTACTTTGGGGTATTCGGTGGTTATGCGATGAATCTTGATTTAACAGGAAAATTGGATTTGACAAATGTCCTTAGTGAACAGGGTGAGACGGCCGTTATTGTTGAAGTTCTAAATTCATTGCCGCTTTCGGCCCTTGCTTCAGTATTTTTTGTCATTCTTGGCTTTGTCTTTCTGGCAACATCACTGGATTCAGCCAGTTATGTGATTGCCAGTGTGGCAACAAAGGAACTCGGTATTAAATCTGAACCGGCCAGATGGCATCGGTTGATGTGGGGAATTCTATTATCAGCGCTGGCAATCAGCTTGACAGTCGCCGGCGGCCTGAATGTTGTTCAGACTTCTTCTGTGTTTGTATCGGTACCAGTGCTGATTATGTATGTATTGATGGCCGCCTCACTGATTAAATGGCTCAACAAAGATGAGCATATACACACTTATGTCAAAAGTAAAAAGTAAACTCGTTTGCTGAGAGGAGATAATCATGAGCACCACTCGGAAGGACATTCAACGAGCGCGTATGTGGCGTTATTTTATAGAAGCCGCTGTAGACGTGATAGAAAACGAAGGAATACGGAATGTTACGATACGTAAGATAGCCGGCCATGCCGGTTTTACCAGTTCAACAGCCTATAATTATTTCAGGGATTTATCACATTTGAAATTCTTTGCCTCTATGCGCTTCACCGCTGATTATATTGAAGATCTCCCTGCATATATGAATAAGGGAACCAACACCATCGAAAAATGGCTGTATGCGTGGAAATGCTTCTGTATTCATTCGTTTGAGCAGCCGGAAATTTATTCGGTCATTTTCATGGAAGATCTTGGGTCGACTCCGGAAGAATTTCTTGACGAATACTATCGGATTTACAAAGAGGACCTGATCGGGCTGCCTGAGGCTATCAAACCTCTCGTTATGGAGCATAGTTTTGCAAAACGCAGTGCCACGTATATCCAGAGTGCAGTGGATGAAGGAATGCTTGCACAAAAAGATGTTAACTTTGCTGCCGATATCACATTGATGATTTGGAAAGGCATGATCAATACTGTGTTGAACAAGCGGCGGGACTTTTCTAAAGAGGAAGCAAGTGAAAAAACGTTGCTTTATGTCTATGAGAGTGTAATCCATTTAATCCCGCCGGAAAAACAATCCGAAATACATGTGGACCTTAAATTGTAATAGACGGCTGTCAGGGTCAAAACGAAGATAGAAAGGCTGAATGGAATGGTTTTTAATATACGGGATAACGACAATAGACGTGTGAAAACAGACTATCCAAGATCAATTGAAAAATGGAAACATGTGTGGATTCCGATGTCTGACGGTGCCAAATTGGCAGCGACCATCTGGATTCCTGAAGATGCACATGATAACCCGGTTCCGGCGCTGCTTGAATATCTGCCATATCGAAAGAATGATTTTACGGCCATCCGGGATTCGGCACGGCATCCATATTTTGCCGGTCATGGCTATGCCAGCATTAGGGTGGATATCAGAGGAACTGGTGATTCTGATGGTGTGTTGCTCGATGAATATTTGAAACAGGAGCAGGATGATTGTCTTGAAGTGCTTGACTGGATTCAAGAGCAGCCGTGGAGTACCGGTTCTGTCGGCATGTTCGGAAAATCCTGGGGTGGTTTCAACAGCCTGCAAGTCGCTGCAAGAAAGCATCCGGCTTTAAAAACGATTATTACACTTTGTTCGACGGATGACCGGTATGCCGATGATGTCCATTACCGTGGCGGTAATATCATGGGGCAAGACATGCTCTGGTGGGCGTCAACGATGTTTGCGTATAATGCCCGCCCGCAAGATCCGACTGTTGTCGGTGACAACTGGAAAACAAATTGGCTGGATCGCTTGAATACACGGCCTTTCGTTGAGTCATGGCTGAGTCATCAGCGGCGCGATGATTATTGGAAACACGGTTCGGTATCTGAAGAATACACGGATGTGGACATACCGGTATTTGCAGTCAGCGGCTGGCAGGACGGCTATACAGATGCAGTGTTCCGGATGCTGGAGAATTTGCCGAATGCCAAAGGACTGATTGGCCCATGGGCGCATGAATTTCCGGAAGTGGCGATTCCGGAACCGGCTATTGGATTTTTGCAGGAATGCTTACGCTGGTGGGACCAATGGCTGAAAGGCATCGATACCGGCATTAAGGAGGAACCACAGCTTCTGAGCTGGATTCAGGACAGCGAGCTGCCGGAAGTGACATATGAACAGCGGCCGGGCAAATGGGTTGCTGATCAGACATGGCCGTCAACCAATGTGACAAATCAATCATTCTGGTTGTCTGATGGAAAACTTGTGCAGCATGTAACAGATGAAGAAAAAACGGTGATCTCAGGTATGCAGGAACACGGCTATTACGCCGGTGTATTCTGCCCGTTTGGCCAGCCTGGAGATTTGCCTGCTGATCAGCGTCTTGAAAATGGCAAATCGGTTATTTTCACGTCTGATCCACTTGGAGAAACGATTGAGCTTTTGGGCAAGCCTGTGTTCCACGCGGATTTGTCGACCGATCAGGAAAATGCGATTCTTGCCGTCAGATTGTGCGATAAAGCCCCAACCGGTGAGTCAACGTTGATTAGCTGGGGCATGCTGAATCTCACTCATCGTGACTCGCATGAATTTCCTGAACCACTCGAGCCGGGCAAACGATATAATGTAGAAATTGGCTTGGATGTGCTGGGACAGCAAATTCCAGCCGGTCATTGTCTGGAAGTGTCGGTCGCACCAACGTATTGGCCGCAGGCATGGCCTTCGCCAAAACCTGTAACACTGTCGCTTTATAGCGGTGCTGAAACGCATCTCGATTTGCCGGTTCGAACACCGCAAAGGAAGGATGCATCATGGCAAGAGCATTTTGAACGTCCGGAGATTTCTGAAATTATGGAGAGGGAAATTATCCGAGAAGAAGAACGCACAAGGGATCTCATTCATGATACAATCAATGATGCCTGGACATTGTATGATTACTCTGATGAAGGGCAACGCCGCCTGCCGGAAAATGGTATGGAATATGGCAGCATCAATAAAAACACCTATACTATTAAGGGGAACGATCCGCTCTCGGCAAAGGCTACCTGTGAATGGGATTTGACAGTAGGACGCGGCGCGTGGCAGACAAGGCTCAAAACATACAGTGAAATGACCAGTGACGAGGAAACATTTTATCTAACCAATACGATGACCGCCTTCGAAAATGAGGAAGAAATTTTTAATAAAACATGGCAAAAAAATATACCACGCGATCATGTCTAGCAGGAAGGAAGCCCGGGGCAATCATGTCCCGGGCTTTAAGAATGCAAGGATGTCAGACACTTAAGTATGAGTACCTGTTATCACCTAAATGATGTCATATTATGTTGAATAAAATTATTGTAGAGAAGTTGCTGGCTTAAATAGAGTCGGTGGCTTTTTTTATTGAACAGGAGGCTGCCATGAAACATGCGTCAGATGAATTGTTAATCCATGCTTATCAAAAAGCGTTGCATTTAAATGTAGACCGAAATTTTATTGGGCTTTTAAAGGAAGAATTAATGAGGCGTAATCTGTTGGATCAGATAGAAGAGGACAATAGCTGTTAAGAAGGAAATGAACAAATAACACTAACATTTAAAAATGAGAAAATATGTTCTGTTATAAGAGAAAAATGTTTGTTACAATAGAACTTGTACAATAAGGCCTTCATGGGTGGTGGCTCACACCCCTTTGCACGTTTTTTGGGAAAGGGGGTGATGCCGATGACAGTATTCGAAACACTTTTTTTGATGATTTCCTTCGGAACATTAATCATAGCCATACTGTCAAACCAGAAAAAATAACCACCCATAGGCCTGGCAAGCATAATGGGTAGTTAGTTTTTCAAAAACCTGTAATGTGAGCCGCCCCCTTGAAGGGCTGTTGTGCGTGACCGTTAGTGTATTTGCACTAGCGGTCACTTTATTTTATGGGAGACATTCTATTTTTATTATACCCGAATTTCGCTGTCATGAAAACCGGTAAGTACATAATATTCTCCCTTGCTGATAACGATACCATGAACAATATTAAAACTCTTAAGCAGGTTTAATCCTGCTCAAGGTTTAAAAAATTAGTTTGCATATTTTTCATCGAGTTTTTGCTCAATTGCCTTCAATGCTTCCTCGTCATTGAGCAAAGCCTCTTTGATTTGGTCAGTAAGTTCTTCAAGACTGTTCTGTTTGCGCATAACTTCTCACATCCTTTATCATACTATTTCTAATTATATTATAGTACAAAAAACTTTTGCAAAACGATTAAATTATAACAAATATGTGAAAATTCATTGTAGTTCCGCAGAACAAAGACTGGAACAATTCGAAAATCGTTAAAATTAAATAAGGTGAAATGTTCAATCATAAAAAAACCGGTATCTTTTGACATGTTCATAATATTCTGTTATAATGCAAATATAATTTATAAGTGTATTTGTCACCTGTCTCGGTGAAAGTCGTCCTATCCTCGATTGAGAGGAAGATTCGACACAAAGTTTTTCATGTTCGAATGGTCCGGTTATTTTGTATTTAAGGAAAGGTTGAACAGCAGTAGGCAATTGCCTGCGTAACATATTATATGTGTACGAAAACTCAAGGAATTAAAAGCAGTGTATTGTAGAAGCAATGCGCTTTTTTACTGCTTATAAAAGCCAGTTTATCTCATATTGATGAGGTGAACTGGCTTTTTTTATATATAAAAACATTATATGAGAGGAGTGATAACATGACTTAAATTTTTGGGTCATCAGTCACTGTGAAGAGCCGATGTTTTTTCTGTTCAACAGAAGTCATCGGTTGTTAATTTAAAAAAATTTTTAAAGGAGATGTTCAGAAATGGAAAAAGCAATTCAATTCTCAAACAGTGAAAAATCCCTGATCTGGAAACGATTTATCGAACCAGCCAAAGGTACACAGGAAGAAGCAGAGCATTTCCTGGAAGTCTGTGAGAACTTTGGGTTGAACCCGTTATTGGGCGACATTGTCTTTCAGCGCTATGAAACCAAACGCGGTGCCAAAACCCAATTCATCACAACACGGGACGGACTTCTCCGTGTCGCTACCAGTCAGCCGGGTTATGTCGGACCGCCCAACGCCAATGTGGTGAAGGAAGGCGATCATTTTGAGTTTCTGCCTTCTGAAGGAACGGTCAGGCATAAATTCGGGACAAAACGCGGACAGATTCTGGGGGCTTATGCGATTATGCAGCATAAAAAGCATAACCCAGTGGCCGTCTTTGTCGACTTTGAGGAATATTTTCTGGCCAACAGCGGCAGGCAAAATTCCCGGTACGGCAATCCCAACGTGTGGGATACGCTGCCAAGCGCCATGATTATCAAGATTGCCGAAACCTTTGTGCTGCGCCGGCAATTTCCATTGGGCGGTTTATATACGCAGGAAGAAATGGGGCTGGATGACAATCTGCAAACAGAGGATGCAAAGGAAACAGCTTCACCGGATAAACAGCATTCAGCACAAACCAAACCGGCTGCGAAAGAACCTGAAAAAGAAGTGTCCCAACCGGGGGACGACGTCATCCATCAGGAAATGGTCGTCAAATCGTATGACATCAAAACAAGTTCATCAAAGAAACAATATGGTGTTCTGTCGGTTCAGAGCAAAACGTCCAATCAAGCCGTTCAAGTATTGATTCGGGATAAATCATTAATGAAATCCCTGCAGCATGTATCGGCCGGGGAAATTTTAAACCTGGAACTCTATGAAGAAAATAGTTTCTACTTCCTGAAAGATTACGCTGAAAGGGCTTCAGTCGATAATCAACAAAAGGATGAAAAAGAAGAGAACCAAAAAGGCGAATCATCAAAAGAGACTGACGGGCCTGCAAAGGCACCTCAAGAAAATGAGCAAAGCGAAGCAGGTTATCCTTATGAGGTCATGATCCAAAATGTGAAATTTGGTGAGAAGGCTTCTGAAAAGTTTGCCAAAATCACTGGTGTGATCGATGGACAGACCCAATTGATGCTTGCGCGCGGTGAACAAGCCGTTCAGAAAGCGGATGGTTTGGAACAAGGCGATAATGTCACTCTTTCCTTGAAAAAGGAAAACGGCTTTCTTTTTCTCGTTGATCTCGTTGAAGAAACGCAGCAACGAGCGGGGTGATGATCTTGTTACCGGGTATTCTGGATGTTGCGCAACAATATGATTTGACGTTTCATGCCAAATCGTATGGGAAGAAGGAAACATTGTGTAAATGCCCTTTTTGTCATGAGGACACCAAAAAACCCAAGAAGCACTATCTCTCGTTAAATACGGACGACAACGTCTATAAGTGCTGGTATTGCAAGGAATCAGGTGGCGTGCTGGACTTTGAAGCAAAGTTGAGCGGTAAACCTTATAACGCCGTTAAGGAGCAGTACTTTGGTCAAGCAAAGACAACACTCCATCCAGCTTATAAACTGAATCCGTACCAGCTGAAACGCATTGGTTGGCAGGACTATAAACGAAAATCGTTTAATGGGTTTCTACAAAAACGGGAGGAAGTGATCAAAGACTGGAAGCAATATGTCCATGATGAACTGGTGACGCATTATGCGTTATTTCTGTGTATCGCGCATCTGGAAAATCAGGATGAGCGGAGGCAGGAATTGATGACCTGGTTCATACGGAAATGCTGGGATTCACCGATTCCCGCAATGTATGACCAAATTCAAGATGAGTTCTTAAAACGCAGCGAGGCATTAAAGAGTTGGGCGTTAGAAGGAACAGAATTGGGTCGCAGTGCATGGCGCGTCTGTTTGAAAACCATGGACCTTGATCTGGACGCATTGTTTCTCAATATCCTGTTTTTAAAATTTCTGGCCCAAATTGATGATAAAAAAAGACACAATCCAAAACAGGAAAGTGTCACAGAAAAAGTTATATAACGTGGTTAAGGATACCAAGATTCATTCCAAAATTCAAATGTGAAGGAGCGTATTTAAAATGAACAATGTACAAATGATTGGTCGTATGACAAAAGATGTGGAGCTGAAATACACACAGAATGGCAATGCCGTGGCAACCTTTACGTTGGCGGTAAACCGTCCGTTCAGGAATCATCAAGGCAATCAGGATGCGGACTTTATTCGCTGCCAGATATGGCGCAAACCTGCCGAGAACACAGCACAATACTGCGGGAAAGGTTCTCAGGTTGGTGTCACAGGCCGCATCCAGACGCGTTCCTTTGAGGGGCAGGATGGCAAGACGGTCTTTATGACGGAAGTGGTAGCCGATAACGTTGAATTTCTTGATACACGTAACCAGAACGGTCAAGGAAATCAGCAACACGGTTATCAACCAAACAACCAAAACAAGCAGCAAAATAATCCGTATCAGGGCCAGGGTGTACCGGTCGATGTCAACGATGAAGACCTGCCATTTTAAAAAGGTGAAAGCAAACAAAAGGGAGATTGGATAAGATCCATCTTCCTTTTTCTTTTAAATATATGTCGAAAGGAGGTAACCCCATGATTTTTTCGTTTTCACGATTAAAATTGTATAAACAGTGTCCGTTTCGGTTCTACAACAAATATATTCTTGGCAAAGACGAGCCAATGACTCAACCACTGGCGCTCGGAAAGGCTGTTCACCAAGCCATTGATGATAAGATAAATGGTCTGTCACATGAAGAAGCCGTTTTAAATGGCTATGCTGTAGCCGAATTCCATGATGAGCTGAAACAACATGAAATTTCTGAGTTGGTGGATCGAGCACCCATCCAGCCACATATGGGCGAAACGGAGATGTATTTCAAACTGCCATTAGCGGATGAAACCATTGCGCCTGAAATACAGGGCTACATTGATTTGTATTCGCCTGATGGCGTCATAACAGACTGGAAAACAAACCGTATTTCTTATGACGTAACGGAAAATAAGCAACTGGCGTTATATGCTTGGGCAATCAGCCAAATAAAAAATTTAGAAACGGTGGAAGGTGTATTATACTTTCTTCGCTATCAGAAGGAAAGCAGTCGTGCTTTTACTGTAGACGGTATGGAAACAGCAAGGCTATGGGCACTGGAAGTGGCTGGTGAGATTAACAAAAAGTTAGAACTCTTAGACATACTCCCACACGAATATAAAAAATTGTTTCCAGCCAAACCCTCACGTGTATGCAGACACTGTCCTTTTGCAAAGGAGTGTATAAAAATCAATCATATAGCAACACCGCTCGGAGTATAATCTGAGCGGTATTGACTTTTAGGTTACTATTACATAATTGAAAGTGTTATAATCTTCAACAATCGGGCCATTTTGTTGAACAAGGAAATGAATTGGTACTAAGCATATCAAGGTGGTTTTACACGATAAAATATATTGCTTAGGGAACGTACGTTTGCTAGAATAAAGTAAACGACAGAGGGTGAGTTTAATGAGCAATTTAGTGCTTCGGAATGTGGATGAGGATGACCTTCCTATTTTTTTTAAGCATCAACGGGACAGTGAGGCAAACCAAATGGCCGCCTTTACAAGTAAGGACCCTAATGATTGGAATAGCTTCGCTGAACACTGGAACAAAATACTTACGAATAAGAATATTATTAAGCAAACTATCATTGTTGAGAACACCGTAGTTGGCCATATTGTACACTTCGAGCAGTCCGGAAAACCAGAAGTAACCTATTGGATTGGAAAGGAATACTGGGGTAAGGGAATCGCAACCAACGCTTTACAAGAATTTCTAAAACAGGTTTCAATTCGTCCACTTTATGCTCGCGCTGCAAAAGACAATACTGGATCCATAAAGGTTTTAAAAAGATGTGGGTTCATGATTTCGGGTGAAGATAGCGGGTATGCAAACGCGCGTGGTAGGGATGTTGAAGAGTTTATTCTCACCCTTAACTAAAGAAATTCAAACTATAGTGTTTATTGTGTTTATTCCTTTATAGGGCGCGATTATTGGATAGGGATGGAGGGATGGAGATGAAAAGCAATATTTTGTATGATTATTATGCAGAAATCATAGGTGAAGGAGAAAAGCTCATCTTCCTTCCGGCGGCAGGGTTTTCCGGAAATGAAGGACTCAATGTAGCTAGGTATCTCCAAGATGATTTTGAAACACATATGGTGGATCTCCCCGGTTTAGGTCAGGGAATGGGGATACAGGGACGGATCACCTCTCTAAAAATGGCGAACTGGCTAAAGGAATACTTGGATCAAAAAAATATTGATAAGGCGTCATTCATTGGACATTCTCTGGGAGGGGGTGTTTTGCTAGCATTTGCAAATCATTATCCTGAAAAAATAAAAAGTCTTGTTTTGCTAGATCAGGGACACAAGCCTATGCCCAGAATCCCGAAATCGGAATTTGGCGCATTTGCCTATTCTTTTCCCGTATTGAATGTTATGGCAACATTATTTGGGCATTCTTTCCTGAAGCTGTTAAGACCATTGTTTGAAGATCCGGATTCAGAAGATGAGGATCTTGATAAAAGTGTGAAGCAGTTTTGCGATATGGTTTCCATTGACGAAAGTCCATACGTGAGAAAAGCCATCAAAGGGGCAGTGGATATTTCGACAGAAGGATTAAATCTTATATTTGGTTATTATAATCTCAATCTTCCAAAGCTGCTTAAGCAGATTAAGGTACCTACATATCTGGCATATGCCACATTCACAGGAGTTAATGAAAGAGAACGCGAGAACACTTATAAATATATCAAAAAACTGGAACTACTGGATGGATTGCCAATCACCTACCGTCCTGTGGAAAGCGGCCATTATGTTCACTGGAGTGATCCGACCCTCTTAGCAGATTTAAAAGTGTATTTAAAACAAGCATCTTAAGCAAACGGGCGCTTATCAGGAATAAAAATGCGTTCGTTATTCGTTCATTGAGACAAATTGCGTAATGAAATCCAAAGAAGGTGAACATTTATGATATGGTTGATTTTATTAATATTAATTCTTGGCATCTTTCTTGTCATCAAAAGTAAAACAAGAGGTTATAAGATTCTTGGCTATGTTTTAATAAGTTGCATATTAATTTTTACAGTAATTGTTATTTCAAATATGGGCGTGAAAACAGATGAAAACATTACTGAGGAACCATCAATAAATTCAGATAACTAAGTACATTTTTACTGATATATTCAGGGAGGGTTTGATCCTTTTTACACTATACTACAAACGGGTGCAAGAACGGAATAAGACTTGTGTCCACTTTTGCTTTGCTTTAAAGAGCCATATTGCAGAATAGTTAACGAAGTTTGGGAAGGAACGAAAAATTTGCTAAAGATACAGCTGAAAAAGTAGGAGATTTTGTTGGTGGACTGTTTAGCTAATAAACGATGGAGGTGTTAGTTCTTGCTTAAAAAAAGTGATGTTCCAAATATTGTTGCCGAAGCTCTTTCGCCATATGAGAAAGAAAAAAAAGAATCAACATTTTTGCCACTGAGGGTGTATTATAAAGGCCAATACTATTTTTTCTTTACAGTAACACCTCCTATTGAATATGTGGTTATTAGGGAAGATGGAATAGTTCCTTTTTATGATGATGCAAAAGTAATCACTCTTACAGCTAATGGATTTGATACCATGAATAAAAATTTGAATTCTATTGGTAAGGAATGGTTGAATTCTTCAGCAAAAATGCTCTTTTACAATTTAATAGACACCTTGGAGAGGCTAAAACAAAAGCTGGTATCAAGTATGCCAGATGATGTTTATCAGTCTCTGAACTCCTTTATAGAGATGGCTAAGCGTGGAATTCACGAACAGGAAATAATTGAAGAAACGGTAAAAGAAGGATTGAATTATACAGAAAGCGTTTATAAAAAAGGAATATTAACAAAAGAGGATGCAGACTATCTTGAGCAAAATAAAGATGAGACAATGAGGGCTATGAGTCGTAAAAATCTGATTCAAATGGAGACTTATGAGGAAAGAAAAAAAGTTATTTCTTTTATTTGGAAAAAAATATGGACTAAACCCTACCTTTTGTTTGATTTACTCTTGTTATTAAGATATCAAATCAATCTACGTTCAAATAAAGATCGTAAGGCGGCAGAGGCACGGAAGTTAATAAACAGAATTGAAGAAGGCAAACCTTCAGCTGAACATGAGGAAACGAAAAATAATATTTTACAAAGTATCCTGAACCCAAAAACTTAAAGGAGAATATATCAATGAAAGCAGTCAAAAGCGCACTATTTTTGTACAAAGAAAACTTTAAAGTACATTCTCGTTATCAGCGTGACTATTGTATTTCCTATTTTGATTCGTAATACATTTGTTGTTATGTTCAATGGTCTATCGGTAGGATTGGAAGAACCGAAATGGGATTTTGATAATATAAATACCGGAAGACGATTCTACTGCAGTACTGTTCCATAATACGATCGGGCGCGAGAATGGAATATGAACCTCATTCCTTTTTGATCTTTCTTTAAAGCAAAGTGGAGGGGTTAATCCTCCACTTGTTGACTAAATAATGACCCAATACTAAACAGCTTTTGTTCTATTCATCTTACGTAAGTAATCACGTCTTTGTATCATTCAGTTACCCAGTTTCATTTTGAACATTACAGTTCCAGAAAAGGGCGCCCTAGAAGGATAGCCCTTTTGTCCATAATTATACAGTTGTTACGTTACCGCGGCATGTTACCGCCAAATTGTTGTTCAGCTGTGTTAACAAGACGTTTTGTGATTTCCCCACCTACAGATCCGTTGGCACGGGAAGTAGTATCAGCACCAAGTTGTACACCAAACTCCTGCGCAATCTCAGTCTTCATTTGGTTTAAAGCTTGTTCTGCACCAGGGACTACCAGTTGATTTGAACTGTTGTTGCTTGGCATATTCAGTCACCTCCTTGGGTACCCTTATGTTTCGTACTGAAGCGTGATTTTAAAACTGGTAGTTGTTGTAAATTCCTGATTAAAAGGTGCTTAATAACGCATCGAAGTTCTTCGTTAACTTGCGTTTATAAAGTCTGTGAACAATAGCGCAAGTGCCCGTTCAACGACGTACGGACTGCGCATCGCGGCGATTTTAGCCGGTTTGCACCACTGGCCGCAGTAGATAAAGGAAACACGGCGACCATCGGGAGTCGGTGTTGACTTATCGGAAGGTAAGGGAAGTCTCGCAACTTTAACGCTGGAGGCACCTTATCTCGCTAATAAAATTGTATCGCAAAATTTTATACTTTCAAGAAAGGTTAGAGCTGCTGAAACGAAAATGATTAGAATTAGAGGGGAAGAGGTATAAAAAATAATATACTGCTTAACTCGGGCACTTAACTTGAATAGGGCTAGCGCCCGTTTAACCATCTTTACATATTTTAGCCATTTTATTATAATATTTTCTCGATAGGAATGAAAAAACCGGGCAGCTTTTTGCCCGGTTTTCTAAGGAGATTAAGTGAGGTATACGTGTTTTTGCTCAATTACATCTAGGATATCATGCGCAACGACAATGTTCGGATGTTTGACCCCCAGTTCTTTCAGATCATAAAAGTTGGTAATGTCGACAACACTGCAATTTTTTTAATTGATATCGCAATACCTTTCCTTTCAGTAGTTTTCTTCTCTCATAAATTCGATGACACTCCTGGTTTAGCATTTTTCGTATCCGGCTGAACCATGGCGATTCCACCATTTGTTCACTTTATATCAGATGCAAAGGCTTTGCTTGTTTGAATGAATCAGTACACTTTTCCTTTTTTATTTGACTTTCCTTTATTTTGGTAATTTCCTGTTTTAATGTTTGAATCTCTCGTTTTAAATCTTTTATTTCTTTTGCTTGTTTTTCCGTATGTTCGATTCGCTTGTTTTGTCTGTCCTGCTTTTCCTAGATGTTTTTTAACCATTTTTCTTGATTAGCTACATTAGATACAGTCATGCCGATGGTCTGCATCACGGATAAAATATTTTCTTTGTAATTACCACTTTCTAATGTTGTTTGCACATCTTTTATCGAACTGTCGACTGTGATCGGAAAACTTCTATTTGTCAACATTTCCATAATCTGTGGCTTGTCATAGTTTTGGTCTTTACATTGTTTGGTGAATTTCAGTACTTCAATCGCTTCAGGATGATAATACGTTTCATCCTGCTGGTCTGCTTTCGGGATATAAACATTAAAATCCTTGATCCAATTTGCTGCGGTATTTTCTGAGATGCCAACAATATGGCACAAACCGTTGATACCTAACAATTCCAATGTTTTCACCGTCTTTCTGTTTTGTTCTCGTTTGCCTATATTCCATCTTATTTCCGATCATATCCTCATGATAAAATATAAAAATGGTATACGTATGTGATAAATGTGGCAAGGGTGAGTGAAAATATTTCAAATAAATATATGTAGGATCGACTGACGTGCGCACAAAAACGGTCATACTGTTTGCCATGTAACAACTAAAAAGATGTTCTACTGCTTTTAAAGGTTTGTAACTGGATTCACTTATATAATCATTCCTGAATGCAAGCGTTTCTTCTATTATTCAACCGCGGCCAAGTGATTCTTTTTCAGCCATTAATAAAAAAGTAATACCTATCAATTGGTCTTTAAGAGATGAATTAGGTCAAGGGAGAAGGAAATAATGCTTTTCCCGTTTTTTTTATGATTCGAGTGATTCAATTTCAAGTATTTACCAAACGGGCGCGCGACAAGTTCTGCTATAAGCGCTTTAAAGCGTGAACATGCGGGGAACTTTAATGTAAATTCCAACTTTACAACGGAGGACGGGTTCTTTGCATCAGATTGAAGCTATTCAACAATCTACACCTATTTCCGTTTTTGATTGCTAAGATATTACCTGAAAAGCTGTCAGTTAAAACATCAATATATTCCTTCCTAAATGCATTGTCGAAAAAGACAATATTCAAAGGTTTTTTTTGGCTAAGACACTTGTTTTGTTCTTGATAAATATGTTATAGAATTTAAGTAATTAAATAAAATATTAAGCGCTTTCAAAATAAGTGAGGTGATGTCCCAGGATAGGGTAGGCATTTAGATTAATTGACTTGTTGTCTTATAAACTATTGGTAGCGTTTAAAAGTCAATTTAAGAAGGAGTTTTGGGACATGAAGAAATACATTATTTCTATATCTTTAATGATCATTTTTTTATTATTAATGACTGCATGCGGGGGGGCTGATGGAGCTTCCGGTGACAATGACGAGAAACAGTCAAACAACGGTGAGTATCCCGAGATGACAATTAAGTTCAGTCATAACCAGCCTCTTACAAGTCCAGAACACACAGGGGCTAAAAAGTTTAAAAAAGTAGTTGAGGATAAATCAAATGGAAATATTACGGTAGAGATTTATGGTGAATCTCAGCTTGGAAGTCTCAGAGAACAGGTTGAGTCTACGCAGATAGGCGAAATAGACATTACCATGCAGCCACCAGCTGCTGTCACGCCATTCGTTGACGATATAAAGATTGTAGACCTGCCATATCTATGGCCAACGGATGCGGAAAAGATGTATAGTGTCATGGATGGCAAGGCGGGTAAAGCTTTGCTTGATACGTTGGGAAATGGAGGATTTAAAGGTTTAGGATTCTGGCCTGGAGGATATAAACTTTTCACTACCAAAGATACTGAAATCCATTCCCCCGAAGATTTAGAAGGTTTAAAAATGAGAACAATGGCATCTCCGGTTTTAATTAATCAGTATGAGCATTGGGGAGGTAACGCAATCCCTGTTCCTTATGGAGAAGTTTATAACTCACTTCAGCAAGGCATAGTTGACGGCCAGGAAAATCCATTGCAAACAATATATTCACAGAAATATTATGAAGTACAGAATCATGTAATTGAAAGTAAACACGGTCCAATGTCATATTTACTAATGACCAACCAGTCCTGGTTTAAAGGCTTGGATGACAACGTACAGTCACTTATAGTTGATGCTGAAAAGAAAGGCAGAACTGCAGCCCGTGAAGCAATTAAAGAAAAAGAAGATGAATTCAGGGAAAACATTAAGGATTCCGGTGTAAATTACTATGAACTTACTGATGAAGAAATAGAGAAGTTCAAAGAAAAGTCAAAACCATATTGGGAAAAAGCGCTTGATACGTCCAAACAAATGGAACTTCTTGACAAAGTGAAAAAAGCAGTTCAAAACGTGGAATGATTCTATATTAAATAAGCAAGTGTTTTGTTAAATCAAACCCTATCTTCAGAAAATAATATTATAGATTCGACTTCATTTTATAAAGGATGAGATTAATGAAGATTTTACACAAGATTGAGGAACACTTTGTAGGCATAGGTATGATTGCTGCAACAGGGATCCTTTTTATGAATATCATTTTGCGTAATTTATTTTCAGCCAGCACAACCTGGGCCGAGGAGTTTATCCGGTATGCTTTTATCTGGATCACATTCATTGGGTTAAGTATCTGTTTTCGAAAAGGCATACACTTCGGTGTGGATTTGCTGATGAATAGTTTGAAAGCAAAGGAAAAAAAGATAATATTACAAGCTTTTGTTAATGTTGCATCTCTTGTGTTTATGCTTTTTTTACTCAAATTTGGCTTGGATATTGTATTCTTTTCAATGGAAACAGGTCAAATTACGCCGGCACTGCAAATCAAAATTTACTGGATATACTTAGCTATTCCGACAGGAGCCGTATTATCGATAATTCATATAGTCATTAATATGTGGCAACTATTTAAAAACAAAGAAATAAGCTACGACTAGAGAGAGGGTTGTATATGATTGGTGCGCTTGTAATTTTACTTCTGTTGTTCTTGATAACAGGAATTCCCATTTTCGTTTCACTCGGATTGTCCTCATTTTTGGCTGTAATGTTTTTAAGTGATTCTCACATGATGGTATTAATCCAGCGTCTTTTTGCAGGGATTGACACATTTTCTCTTATGGCCCTGCCACTTTTTATTCTTGCTGCTAATATCATGGATCGTGGCGGATTGTCCGATAGATTATTGCGTTTTGCCCGAGCGCTGGTGGGTCATTTATCTGGTGGTATAGCGCTCACGACTCAAGTCTCAAGCATGTTTTTCGGAGCTTTATCCGGGTCCAGTCCAGCTACAGTTGTTGCAATTGGTAAAATTATGTATCCGGAATTGCTGCGGGGAGGTTACTCCAAATCTTTTTCAGGCAGTCTTTTAGCATCGGCAGGAGCTGTGTCTTTGGTTATACCTCCAAGTATTACATTAATAATATTTGGAACGGTAACGGGAGTTTCTATTAGCAGCTTATTTATTGCAGGAAGTGTAGCTGGTGTTGTTTTAGGATTGTCATCAATCATTTATATCTATTACTACGCTAAAAAGAATAATTTGCAAAAAGATAAAAAAGCTTCGTGGTCAGAACTTTTAATAAGTTTTGTCAAAGCATGGTGGTCTTTGCTCGTTCCAGTTATTATTTTAGGTGGTATTTATTCTGGCATATTCAGTCCGACTGAAGCTGCAGGCATATCAGCAGTATATGCTCTTGTGATTGGTTTTTTCATTTACCGCGAACTAGATCTTAAGAAAATCTACCAAATTTGCGTGGATTCCGGTATTACATCAGCTCAAATATTGGTTTTGGTTGCGTCAGCACAGGTCCTGGGATGGGTATTAACAAATGAAAGAGTTCCACAGATGATTGCTCAGTTTATTGCAGAAAACATCACAACAGGCATTCTATTCTTGCTGATTCTGAATGCTATCCTGCTGCTTTTAGGAATGTTCATGGATGGTGTGGCAGCCATAATTGTGACTGCTCCGCTTATTTATCCTGCAGCTATGAATTTAGGTATTGATCCTGTGCATTTGGGTGTTATCATGATTGCTAACCTTGCAATCGGGATGTATACACCACCATTTGGCATAAATATTTTTGTGGGACAATCAGTTACAGACACTAGTACTAAAGAAATGATACCAGGCATACTGAGGTTTTTGGCTTGTAATATTGCTGCCCTGTTGCTGATCACCTATATACCTGAAATATCGTTGTTCTTAGTTGATATTTTGAACAGTTAACAATGATTGAATCCAGCTTTTCTCTCACCAATGTATGGGTAAAATTGATATTTTCATCGAGTTCCTGATTAACAGTCACCTGCAGCTGAAAAAAGTGTGCCACCCCCTTTAGACAATTTAATAATTGAACTTAAATGTTATTCACGGTAAAATATAGATAAGAGAGGAACCCTTATCTGTTGGTTTTTGTTTTGTACTTTAACTACAACAGAAATTGGGTTCTTTTTTCATTCAAGTTTCTTGAGAAACTGACTATGAGTTGAAGAAGATAATGAAAAGCACTGATTTATGAGTAACATAAAGGAGCAGAATAATGGGACTTACACTTAGGAATGTAATGAAATTGGGCAAGTTTAATGAATGTGAAGTGATTGCCGGACATAAAGGTTTAAGCAGAGTTGTTGAGCGAGTTACGATTATGGAAGTTCCGGAGATTGTGCAATGGCTGAAAAATAAAGAATTGATATTGACATCACTTTTTGCCATAAAGGATGACTATGGTGCACAAAGCAAACTGATCCAGGAGTTATATGCGGCTGATGCGAGTGCCCTGGCCATCAAACCTTTCCAATTTATGGACAAGATTCCTGATGCTATTATTGATCATGCAAATGAGTTGGATTTCCCGATCATTTTTATTCCTGATCATGTGAAATACTTGGATATTCTTTACCCGGTTATGCACCAGATCTTTAACGACAAAGTGGTTTTACAGGAAGATGTAGAACATGCTTCTACGATCTTGCGTGAAATTTCTTTAAATAACCAGGGGGTGGATGTGTTTGCAGAAAATCTTGAGTATCTGATTAAAAATGACATTACGATTGAAAGCGAGTTTCCTTATATCAGATCTACAATATCAGAAACGAAGGTAACCCCATTAAGCAATGATGAAATTTATGAACTATCTGTGCTTCAGAGACCATTGCAAATCAATCGTGAATATGACGATAAAACCGTTGCTTGCATTGTTTCGCCTATCATTGTGGACGGTGATTACTATGGCAATATTACAAGCTGGAGCATAAATAATGAACATTTGTCTAGTGATCTAGTTATTTTAGAAGAGGCTTCCACCTTACTATCATTGGAATTTTTAAAATTAAAGGTGAAACATGACGTTGCTCAGCAATATGAGAATGATTTTATGCGGGAATTGCTTTTCAGCCAGAACATAAGAGAAAGATCGATTCTTGAGTGGGGTGAAAAGTATAATATCACTAAGGACACGTCTTATATATGTATGCTGTTCAGTGCCGGTTTTACTGATTCCCAGAACAAGGATTATGAAAAGCTGAAAGACGATAAAATCAATGCCATCGTTAAAAAAATGCTGCCAGACGCTCTTGCAGGTTATATCAGGAATGGTATATGTGTCATTACACCTGCCAGCGGCGATAATAATCTGAACCATGTCTTTCAGGAACTTTATGACCGAATCCAGCAATTTATTGGATCAGACTATACATTATTTCTGGGTGTTGGCAGACAAGAGACAGGCCCTCAAGGCATTCAAAAAAGTTTTCAGCAGGCGGATCAGGCTTTATACCTGCTTGAGACGATTAATCATTCAAGTGGGATGATCTATTATGATGACTTAGGCGTCTATCGGCTGATTAATTTGCTGCGGGACAGCAAAGAATTGCGCGATTTCTATAATGAAAAGATGGCCGGCCTGCTGAACAATGATAAAAAGAATGAGTTATTCCATACCATTCGCACGTATTTTCATCATAATGAAATATTAAAAACCACAGCTGAGTCTCTATATATTCATGTCAACACATTAAAATATCGTTTGAAAAAGATAGAAGAGATAACGGGATGTGACCTTAAAACCACAGAGGGCAAGATGAATCTCTTTTTGAGCCTGAAAATTCACGATATCATGACGCGTGAATAAAACGGGTTGTCTTCCCACTGCCGCCACCACATGCATGAAAGCGGCCTCTCAACAGGCCGTCAGCGCCTCCGTCCCCGTTCTACAACTGCTTCTCCCACCTAACATTACGCATGAATCGTTGCGCGGCTATTATCGATATCGATAACGGATAGCCGTTTTTTTCATCCTTATACCTAAAGACCATCATACTTATAACGCTTATAATAGTTATTAAGATATACATTGGATAAGAGGAAGACGTATCGGATATGAACAAATCCATTCATTTTCATAAAAATAAAGTCAGATTACACTGCTTTATTAAAGACTAATTGTGAAAGGGGATTCATTATGAAGGCAACATCCAATCTGAAAGTTTTATCAAATAAACAGCTGAGCCGGCGCTATTGGCATATGGCCATGGATTCGTCGTCAATTGATGAAAAAATCGAGCCGGGGCAGTTTTTTAACATTCAATCTGCTGATAACGGTTCTTATACACCGCTGTTAAGACGTCCGTTCAGTACATTTCGCATTAACGAGAATAGTCTAGAGTTTCTTTATAAAGTGGAGGGTCCGGGTACAGCTAAACTGAGCGAATATACACCTGGTGACTATATCAATTTGCTGGGCCCACAGGGGGTTCCGTTCTCAATTAAAGAAGGAACTGACAAGATTCTTTTGCTTGGTAGAGGCGTTGGAATCGCCACGCTCGCCGCCCTTGCTCAAAAGGCATTTAATCAGGGGATTCAGGTATACGCTGTTTTAAGTGCACGCTCACACGATGATTTGCTGGCTGCTGAGGCTTTAAAGGACTATTGCACGGAAGTTGTTCATGTGACAGAGGAAGAGCAGACGAGTGGTGTTGATAATGTACGTGAAATTATGAATAACCTGATAACATTCTATCAAATTGATGCAGCTTACACATGTGGATCAAGAAGATTATCAGTACTGCTGCAAAACATTATAAAAGAAAGAAATATTGATGGCGAAGTTGCGCTGGAAGAGTATATGGCATGCGGGGTTGGGGTTTGCTACTCCTGTGTATGCGACGTGGTTCGGAATAATACTGTTTACTCCGTTAAATCGTGTGAAGAAGGACCTGTTTTTCCTATAGATGAGGTGGTGTTTGCATGACGAAAACAGATGTGAATCTTGCAGTGGATATTGGTGGATTAACGATTTCAAACCCTATTATGCCTGCCTCAGGTGCTTTCGGCAAGGGCATGGAAGAATTTCTCGACTTTAATCTCATTGGAGCAGTTGTTCCCAAAAGCATTACGAAATATCCGCAAAAAGGAAACAAAAACCCCAGAGCTTGTGAAACGTTTGGCGGCATGATTAATTCAATCGGTATTCAAAGTGACGGTATCGACAAATATCTTAATCATACAGTTCCTTATTACCAGCAATATGATGTCCCATTAATCTCAAGCATTTCCGCTGAGTCGGTTGAAGAATTTGAAGAGATGTCTGAAATGATTGCGGGAAGTCCTGATGTGGCAGCGCTTGAACTTAACATCTCCTGCCCGAATCTGGAAAATAACGGTGAGGCTTTCGGGATGGATGAAGATATCACCTACGAGGTTGTTCATAAAGTGAGACAAATTACGGACAAACCGATCCTTGTCAAGCTGACCCCCAACGTAACAAACATTCAAAAAATTGCCCTGGCTGCCGAGCGGGGGGGTGCTGATTCATTAGTCGTGGCTAACACGCTGCTTGCGATGGCGATTGACATTCATTCTCAGCAACCCAAAGTAGGCAATGTTATGGGCGGATTATCCGGACCTGCCATCAAACCGGTGATTGTTAGACAGATTTTTCAAGTCAGGGAAGTATCCAATCTTCCAATTATTGGCTGTGGCGGTATCATGAATGCAGACGATGCGATTGAAATGATACTGGCGGGGGCAACTGCCGTACAGGTCGGGACTGCGAGCTTTGTGAATCCGAGTGTGATGAAGGATATGATAGAAGGCATTCGGGCGTATATGGAACAATATCAATATCAGACCATCTATGAACTGGTTGGCAAAACAATGGATCGAATCTGACAAGGTTTATATCGCTGAATGGCATTGAAACAGTCGCCCCGGAAGCGCGTCAAACGAGCAAATATGTGATGCTAATAATGTTTAGGACTAACATCAAAATCTATGATTGAAATGAAAGAGTGGCTATGGTTTTGAAACGAGATGGCAGAGGAAAAACATGGAGACTCCTGTGGGAATGCGCAGTGGCAGGCTAAGTTCGCGACGTCCTGTCCGGGCGCCTGCACTAGCACGTCTTGTGCGTCGAAAGACCCCGCAGAAAAAGCAATTCTTTTTCGAGGAGGCTGAGCTTAGGGCCCACGGAAAGCGTAATGTTTTTCCAGAGCAATCAATATATCAAAAACATCTGATTTACCGACTATAGATGTTGGTGAACAACCAATAGTCACCCGTGTTTTTTGTCCATTCAGCCATATAAAAATGAATTATATCTATAATAAGCTGAAATAAAGTGCGGAGATAAAGGGGGTATTGACATTGAATATTAAGCGCTTGCAGGAATCTCTGGAAAAACTTAATGAATATACAGATGGTGGTCCCGGCATCAATCGATTGGCCTATACAAATACAGAAAAACAAGCCAAGGAATACTTGAAGGGGCTGTTCGAACAAGAAGGTTTAATGGTCAAAATGGACGCTGTGGGTAATATTATTGCCAGACGAGAAGGTGCCAACCCTGACTTGTCGTCTGTCGCTATTGGCTCTCATATTGACAGTGTTTATGAAGCTGGCAGGTTCGATGGTACCGTCGGCGTGATGACGGGATTGGAACTGATTCGCAGTATGAATGAACAGTCTATTACAACTGAACATCCTGTAGAAGTAATCTCGTTTGCTTCTGAGGAGTCGTCCAGATTCGGCATGGCGACCATGGGAAGTAAAGCCATGGCCGGGCTGTTAAATCCAGAAGACATCAGTGATTTAACAGATAAGGATGACATCTCATTAAAGGATGCGTTTCGTGAACATTCTCTGGATATAGACAAAATGCATGAGGCCCGCCGCAGCAGCCGTGAGTTTAAATCATTTCTGGAACTTCATATTGAACAGGGGCCTGTCCTGGAAAATGAGGACAAACAAATCGGCATTGTTACCGGTATTGCGGGCCCGACGAGGTTCACTTTACAGATATCGGGTCAGGCATCCCATTCAGGAACAACGCCCATGGGCTACCGCCACGACGCTTTACTTGGTGCTTCAGAAGTAGCGCTCGCTCTGGAATCTATTGCGCATTCTGAAGCATCCAATGATACAGTCGCCACGATCGGCGTGTGCGAGGTAAAGCCCGGTGGTATGAATATCGTTCCCGGGGAAGTTGATCTAAAAGTAGACATTCGCGGAACGTCCGCTGCATCCAGGGAAAAGGTTGTCACGTATCTGTTTAATACAATTAAAAGTGTTGAAAGAAGCCGTCAGTTAACCATTACGTCTAGTAAGCTTGCAGACGAACCATCTGTTGACATGTCCGAGGATACTATAGCATCACTGCAAGAAATTTGTGACAGCAATGATTATGCTTATCGATTAATGCCAAGCGGCGCAGGCCATGATGCGATGAATATGGCGCGTTTGTGTCCGGCTGGTCTGGTATTCATTCCATCTAAAAATGGCGTGAGTCACAATCCTGAAGAATTCACGTCGTGGGAACAAATTGAAACTGGGATTAATTTAATGGAAAGTCAAGTATTAAAAAGTGCCAAAATCGTTGAATGACAACAGGGAAAGTGCCCCTGAAACTGCAGTATAAAGCTGAATCATATACTGCCAAAATGTGTCACAATCAATGGACTGATTTTTAAGAAATACAGATTAAACTATAAGGAGCTTTTTTATGGTGGATAACATGAGAATCGAAAATGACTTTTTAGGTAACAAAAACATACAAGAGGACTCCTATTATGGTATTCAGACATTACGGGCGGGGGATAATTTTCCGATTACCGGGTATCCTCTCCATTCCAAATTGATTCAATCCATAGCTATGGTCAAAAAAGCTGCAGCGCTTGCCAATTTCGACATTGGAAAACTGTCCAAACACCTAAAAGATTCGATCGTGCAGGCCTCAGACGAGATTGTTGCCGGCGAGTGGCATGACCAGTTTATCGTTGATCCGATACAAGGGGGCGCTGGTACCTCCATCAACATGAATGCCAATGAAGTGATTGCCAATCGGGCACTGAATCTGCTGGGCAGGCAAAAAGGGGATTATGATTATCTGAGTCCCAATACACACGTGAATATGTCTCAGTCAACTAATGACGCGTTCCCGACAGCTATTCACATTGCTGTTCTCATGCTTTCTGAGGATCTGCTCGCAACGATGAATCATATGCATCAAACATTCAAAGAGAAAGCAAAGGAATTCAGCCACGTTATTAAAATGGGAAGAACGCATTTGCAGGATGCTGTACCGATCCGTCTTGGTCAGGAATTCGAAGCCTATGCTCACGCTGTTGAACGGGATATAAAACGCATCAGAGAATCACGCCAGCAGCTATATGAAGTGAACATGGGTGCAACGGCTGTCGGAACAGGTTTAAATGCTGATCCGCGCTACGTGATTTTATGCAAGGATTATTTAAAAGACATTAGTGGCTACCCATTAAAATCAGCGGAACACTTAGTTGATTCAACCCAAAATACCGATGTGTACACAGAAATCTCAGCTTCTCTGAAAGTATGCATGGTGAACATGTCCAAAACGTCAAATGATATCCGTCTGATGGCATCAGGACCGCGTGCTGGATTTAATGAATTGAACTTGCCTCCCAGACAGCCGGGCTCGTCCATCATGCCGGGAAAAGTTAATCCGGTTATGCCGGAGGTGCTGAACCAGATTGCTTTTCAGGTAATCGGCAATGATAATACAGTGAGCCAGGCGTCGGAAGCCGGCCAATTAGAGTTAAATGTTATGGAACCGATTATCATATTTAATCTGCTCCAGTCCATCGATATCATGAATAATGGCTTTTTCGCGTTTACCAATTATTGTTTGACTGGCATAACAGCAAATGAAGATCAGGCAAAAGACTACGTTGACGCCAGTATTGGCACGATAACAGCCATCAGTCCGCACATCGGCTATGAAAGGACGTCCAATATCGCCCGTGAAGCGTTGGAGACGGGAAAATCGATTCGGAAATTATGCCTGGAATATGGTATTATGACAGAAGAGGAGCTGGATCATATTTTAGATCCTTATGAACTGACAAAGCCGGGTATTTCGCAGCTGCCGGTCAATAGTAAATAACTTTATGAAAAGGCAGCAAGCGATTGTTAGAAAACCTTGCATACCAAACGTGCTGCATGCAACAGGGATTTAACGGAAAAGCAAAGTCGACAGCGTTGTATTAAACCTATTATTTTTGGATGAAAGGAAGGATTATCATGGCTGATTGGGATCACATTATTCGTAACGGTGTGTTAGTAACCTCAGGAAAAAGCTATGAATCGGACATTTATATTAAAAATGGCGAAATTGCTGCTGTTACAAACGAAGAATTGCCCGGAACAGCAGAAGAAGAAACGGATGCGCAGGGCTGTTACGTGCTTCCGGGTTTAATGGATACACACGTCCATTCGAGAGATCCGGGTGCGACGCATAAAGAAGATTTTTATTATTCAACACTGGCTGCGGCGGCCGGTGGCATCACGACGGTTTTTGAAATGCCGAATACGGTACCCCCGGTCAACAGCGCTAAAAACTTTCATAAGCAGGTTCAAAATCTGTCAGAAAAGGCGAATGTTGATTTTGGGCTTTGGGGTATTTGTCTTGGCCAATTGAATCTCAATGACATCCAAGCGCTTGATGACGCCGGCGTTATTGGTTTTAAATTCTTCTGGGGATATGCAGTTGACCGCAATACTTATGCCTTAATTTATAATTATAAGCCTGAGATGGAAAATGTGATTCCGCCTTTTAAAGACGGGGAAGTTTATCAGATTTTCAGAGAGGTCGCCAAAACAGGCAAGATACTGGCTATCCATGCGGAAAATAATGAATTGATTCAAACATTGACAAATGAAGTGGAAGAAAGCGGACGCACGGATTACGAAGCACTTGTGGAAGGACGGCCGGATTTTGCAGAATTAACAACGATTCAGACCGGCATCTCCTTTGCCAAACATGCAGGCACCCGCCTCCATATTCTTCACATCAGTTCGGGTATAGGAGCTGACGAGGTGAAAAACGCACAGAACAGAGGTGAAGCTATTACGACGGAGACATGTCCCCATTTTCTGTTCTTGAGTGCCGAGGATTATGAGGATGTCGGTCCGCAGATGAAGGTTTATCCGCCTGTTAAATATAAGCAGGATCAGGATCAGCTTTGGGAGCGAATTGATGACGGTACCATTTCTGTTGTCTGCTCGGATCATGCCCCTCACACAGAAGCGGAAAAAGACGGTGATCTATGGTCCATCCCAGCTGGCATGTGTGGTGTGGAAACGACAGTACCGCTCATGCTGAATGCAGTGAATGAAGGCCGCATAACCCTTCAGCAGGCAGTCGCGCTTCTATCGGAAAATCCGGCGAAACAATATGATCTGTATCCGCAAAAAGGATCATTTCAACCAGGCACCGATGCCGATATTACGATTGTTGACTTAGACCAATCGTTCGAAATCAAAAGGGAAGAGCTGCACAGTAAAAGCAAAGTGTCAGCTTATGACGGCTTTACAGGAACAGGCATGCCAGTACAGACCATTGTGCGCGGCAAGACTGTTATGAAAAATAATGAGTTTGTTAATGAAAACCAAGGCGGACTGGTTAAGCCATCTAGGACTAGCGAAACCATCGAAAGTTAAGACTGAACGCAGCTCGCTTATATAAGGTGAAATACGAAGCGCTTTACCATAAAATGTAAAATTTAAAACTGAAACGCAGCTCACTTATAATTGGGAAGGAGAAACAATATAAATATGGGAAAAATGACATTCTTCGCAACCGGTGACAGTTTTATAACACGGCGTTTGCCATCAACGGCGTCGGAGTCTTTCCGGCAGCTTTCCGGATTAATACAATCTGCGGATGTGCGCTTTAACAATTTGGAAACAACAACGCATGTACTGGAAGGATACCCTTCCGCTTTCAGTGGCGGAACCTGGGCGATGTCCCCGCCGGATGTGTTACAGGACATTCGGGACTATGGATTCAATCTGCTTGCGTGGGCGAATAACCACACGATGGATTATTCTTACGGTGGTCTCTTGGCCACTAAGCGTTATTTAAACCAGTATGGATTTGTCCATGCGGGTGCTGGTGAGGATTTAGCAGAAGCCAGTGCCCCGAGATACCTGGAAACCCCGCCCGGCAGGGTAGCTTTAATCAGTGTGACATCTACTTTTCACGAGTCATGGCGAGCCGGCAGCCAGCGTCCGGATATGCACGGACGTCCCGGCGTCAATCCGTTAAGATACGACACGACCTTTTATGTCAGCCGCCAGGAGTTAGATCAATTAAAGGCCATTGCTGAGAATACCATGATTAATGCGGAAAGAAACCTCTCAATTAAAGAGGGCTTTGAGACAGACAACAGTGATGACTCATTTGTCTTTGGCGGTCATTATTTTACAGAAGGATCAACAACAGAGAAGGTTACAACACCTAAAGAAGCAGATATGAGAAGACTCGAGCGCTCGATTGACGAAGCCCGGCGCCAGGCAGACGTGGTTATGGTGAGCATTCACTCTCACGAAATGGAAGGGGAAGATAAAGCTGTTCCCCCACAATTTCTTAAAGAAGCTTCCCGCAAGTGCATAGACGGGGGAGCGGATGCCGTGATGGGTCATGGTCCCCATGTTTTGAGAGGCATTGAAATCTATCAGAACAAACCCATTTTTTACAGCCTGGGCAACTTTATCTTTCAAAATGATACGGTAGAAGCACTTCCTGCCGACTTTTATGACAAATACGGTTTGAGTTCGGAAGCAAATGTTGCGGATGCACTGGACGCAAGAAGCGGGAACAACACCAAAGGCCTCGGTGTCAACAAACATGTATGGGAATCGGTGGTGGCCGTCTGGGAAATGGACAATGGCCAAATCACAGATATTAAATTGTATCCGATTGAATTAGGATTCGATTTACCCCGGTATGAAAGGGGCTGGCCCGTCCTAAGCAAAAGTGAAAGCCCGTTAGAACAGCTGCAGCATTTGAGCAAACCATTTGGAACTGATATCACCATACAGGACGGGGTTGGAATCGTTTCTCTGCAGGCATAAATTATTCACGTGACAAATTTTAATAACGAGGTGACAATCATGACTTTATATTTAACAGAAAATGACGTCGTGTCTTTATTACCGATGAACAATGCTATTCAAGCGGTTGAATCCGGACTTATTGAACTGGGCTATGGCCGTGCCCAGAACCAGCCTCGTCACCGGGTTTCAGTCGGAAATACGTTACTTAATACCATGTCAGCGTCCATGCAAGAGACCAATATTCTAGGCGTCAAAAATTATGCAACAACACCGGAGGGCCCGAAAGCTTACTTTTTATTGTTTTCAGACGAAGCAGAACTTCTCTGTTTAATGGAAGCCGATGAATTAGGGCGCATACGAACAGGTGCTACAACGGCCATGTCAACTAATTATCTGGCACGTTTCAATGCTAAAACGCTGACTATGATTGGAACAGGTTTTCAGGCAGAAACCCAGCTAAAGGCTATCAGTGAAGTAAGAGACCTGGATAAAGTGAGAGTATGGAGCCGCCGCGAGTCGTCCGTTCAGAACTTTTGCCAAAAACTGCAGTCTGAGATTCAAGCTGAGATCGTACCCACCTCAAATCTGCAGACGGCCGTTCAGGGAGCAGATATTGTCACAACAGTCACAAGCGCGACAGAACCTGTTTTCAACAGCGAATGGCTGTCAGAAGGTGTTCACTTGAATGCTGTCGGTAATAATAAAGTAAATGAACGCGAAATTGACAGCTTAACGATACAGCAAATGAACACCATTGTTACTGACTCAATCGAACAATCCAAAACTGAATCCGGCGATCTGGTTATTGCCGCCCAGGAAAACGTTCCGGTATGGGACCGTGTTGGCAGTCTTTCAGATTTAGTAACCGGTTCCGACTACAGACGTAAATCCAACAGCCAAATGACCATGTTTAAATCAAACGGCCTAGCAATAGAAGATTTAGCAGTCGCCTATCATGTGTATCAGAAAGCTAAAGAATCAGGTGCCGGAACCGACATGAATATTTAGGAGATGCCGGATCAGATGCTTGGCGGTTGAGCGGTCCCACCCGAGCGACAAGCGGGCCAACTCGAGCGACAGCTGCCCCCATATAAGAAGATAATTTTCGGCCGCGGCCGAAAATCTGCTTTTTTTCACTACTTTTCCCTCTTCCAATATGCTATAGTTTAAACAACCTCAAAAACCAAATAAAGGAGCCGCATTATGATCCTCAAAAATCGTACTAAACCCCTTCCACTTGTGAAACTCGATGCTATTATTCCACGCCTGGACCCGCAATTTCCGCTTCTCACCAAAATAAAATTAGATGCGAAAATTCGCCAGCAAGGCTATACAGGCGAACGTAAGGTTGACTATCCCCTCGACAGCCTTGCGCCCACATGCACGATTCTGCACGATGTTTACCTCCGCATTAATGGCAAAAACATCCAAATAGATTCTGTTATTCTCACTAACTACCAGATCACACTCTTGGAGTCGAAAAACTATTACGGCACCATCATATTCAACACCCTGCTCAAGCAGCTTGTCCGGGATAACGGCCAAATGGAAGACTGGTCTCCGAACGAACGGGGAAGTTCGTCTTTTGGGTGACTCCGCTAATAGCAGTTTTCCTGCAAACATAGCAGGTACGTGGACAATCCGTGCTACTGTCAGGATACATGGGGGAAGGGTTCAACAACTAATAAATGTTACCGTCAATGCCCCTGACATTGAAATAACAGAAGTAAGTTCTCCTCCTCCTGATTCGATTCATAAAGGAGATACATTACAGATCCGTGCATATGTCGATAACATTGGCGGTGTTCAGGAAACGGAACCTTTTGATGTTGAACTAAGAGTTGATGACACGCCTGTTCAGTCCGTCGAATTGGACGAACCGGGCTGGGTAGAATTTTCTTATTTATTCAATCATGACCAAGGAGATCATAAAATCGAGATCGTAGCCGATGCGAATAACGACGTAATGGAAGAATCGGAAGACAATAATAATCGTGTCTTTTGGACAAACGTCCCGAACCGGGAGCCGGAAGCCAACTTTGAGTGGACGCCGGGAGAACCTATTGTGAATGAAAGTAACGCAAGGGTTTATTCCACAAGCACAGATCCGGATGGAGAGGAATTATCATATCAATGGGAATATACGGCTCCAAATGGTGATACAGGTACATTCGGTACATCCAAGGAATTCCGGGAGCTGATGGAGCAAATTGGCGATTGGGAAGTGACTCTGCATATAGAGGATGAATACGGAGGAACTGATTCCATAACAAAAACTATCACGGTTTATCAGAAAAATGAATTAAACGCCCAAATCCTGCATACAGAGGAATGGGCGGAAGAACGTGGCATATCTCAATCAGATCCTGATTTTCTTGCCGGAGAGGGATTCGTGGTAGAAGCGGAAACAACCGAACAGCCGTGAATGACTCAGTTATACCTCCGGCTAACCTAGCTGATCAATCAACACTAAAAGCGAATGAAAATAATACAGAACGGAACGTAAGCCTTACAAGTAATGATCTTGAACACATCGCAGAAGGCCCATACCCGTGGACTGTCCGTGCAACGTTCGACGACGGACAAGTGGTTCAAAAACCACTGCTTATCACGATTACGGATAAGGTCGATCCTGACGTTCACTTGACACAATAAAGATGTTGCCCCTTCTGGAATCCGGAAGGGGTCTTTTTTATCTTTACCATACCGATTCGTTGTTGCTAATTCAATCCATTCTTTATGCTTTTTAAACACTTTAACCTCTCCTGATAACTCTGCACACAACCAATCACACTCTTCCTTGCTTGGTGTATCCTTAAAGACGGTATACCTTCGTGCACTCATAAGCCCCTAAATGGACTTGGACAATAAGAATGTTAACTACTATAATTTTTATATACCAAGGAGGAAGCCTCATGAGACGAACAAGATACTCAGAAGAATTCAAAATGCAGGCTGTAAAGGAAGCCATGGAGACGGAAAAGCCTTCTGTGGTTGCCCGTCGTTATGACTTAAATGCGAATATGGTTGGCCGCTGGGTCCGTGAATATAAAAACGGGAAATTTGGTAACACAGATGTCGCATCCGTGCCTGACATCGACACCAAAGAGCTTTCCAGTGAAAATGATCACTTGAAGCAGCTATTAGGTGAAAAAGACCTTGAAATTTCCGTGTTGCGGCATCTTGTAAAAAAGCAGAACCCTCACTTACTGAAAAACTTGAAGTAGCCGAGGCATGGATCCAAAAAGGCTATACGGTGACGATTATCTTAAAAATTATTGGCATACCACGTTCCACCCACTATCATCGAAAATACTACAGGGTGGAAGAAAAGCAAGTAAGTGAGGGGCGCCCAGCACCAGGATACTCGACCCATCAGGACGGGCATAAAGTTCCTGACGACCAAATTAAAGAGTTTTTATTAGAGCTCATCGCCGGCGAATACCATAATTTCGGCTATCGGAAATTGACCAAAATGCTCCGTCGTGCTTATAAGCTGCAAATCAATAAAAAGAAAGTGTACCGCCTGTGTAAGGAACTGGATATCCTGCGCCCACAGAGAAGAAAACGAATCAAACACCCAAGGGAATTAGCGCGCAATCGCACCATAACAGCTTCTGATCAACTTTGGGAGGCTGATATCAAATATGGCTATATTCAAGGCGAGGATCGGTTTCTCTTCATCTGTTCGATTATTGATATCTGTGACAGGTCCATTATTGACTACCATGTTGGGCTTGAATGCACAGCCAAAAATGTCGTACAGATTCTGAACAGTGCCCTGTCAAAAAGGCAGCTATTTGACCAGCAGGATATGCCTGTGATGCGAACGGACAACGGTCCACAGTTTATCTCGCATGCGTTTGAGGCCTTCTGTGAGGATCAGGAGATGGAACATGAACGGATTCCGCCTAAAACGCCAAATATGAACGCCCATATTGAGTCCTTTCATCGCATTATGGAAGATGATTGTCTCTCAGATCGTGAGTTAAAGACTTATGGAGAAGCCTATCAAGCTATCATGGAATTTATGGACTTTTATAATAATCGACGCATTCATTCCAGTATTCTAGACCTGACACCAATGGAATTTTATGAGCTGCAAAAAGGTGGCAAGACGGGAATTAAAGACATTCGGGTTTAATACCTTCCCATTTTTTCTTCGTTTTGTCCCTGCCCTAAAGTCAGCCAATTCCGGAATGGAATCAAGGGCTGAGCGTAAGCGAAGGGCGGAGCCTTTACCCTTAATGGAATGGAGGCATTGGCTATCATCTTGAAAGGGACAAAAGAGAAGATACTATAAGAAAAAGCAAGGAATTTTAAATATGAGCTAGTTTAAGAGTGTAATTGTCCAAATTTTGGGGTTTATCCGAGTGAGGTCTTGTTGTAGGTTTACGCGTAGAAGATAAAAACAACGCATCCCGTGCCACTTTTGTGGTGCGGGATGGTTTTGTTATATAAGTGGTATTAAATAGTTATAACTTTGAACATAATCGTCTTATGAGATATCTTTTCCTATAAAATGTCACAGCCGAAGCAAGGCTCACCGCAATGAAAACACGTGTCTCGGACGATAGATAACCTGGGTCATTCCTTGTTGACTGGGAAAAAGATGTTCCTCGGCCCTTGTCTTTGGCCAACAATTACTGCTGCCTTCATGGCTCGGGACTTGAATCCTATAAAATGTGCACATGCCTGGCACACCAAAAGAAAAGCCAACCCGGGGGATTGGCTTTTTGACTTATGATTTTTACTTAATTCATTTGTTCATGGAACCATTCATTGTTGGCAATTTAATAGTTTGATTTGGATATATTAGGTTTGGATTCTGAATCTGATCTTGGTTGGCTTGGTAGATAGCCCAAACCTGTCGCGCAATCCGTTTATTGGTTAGTTCCCCGTAGTATTTCTCTTTTGAGATGGTCCACAGGTTGTCACCTGGTTTCACTGTGTATGACGAATTTTTTGGTTTACCTCGGTTTTCTACTAGCTCAGTAGTTACTTCTAAACCTCGACCGATATCAATACTGCTGTCGCCGAAGGTATAGACTTTGCTGTATTCTGCAGGAATCGTACCATCAGCAATCGCTTTAGCAAAATCACTAACTTCACCGTTATAAACCTTATTGAAGATACCATCATCTGTTGTAATGTCAGAATTTAAGAGGTATGTAGCCATGTGTTTTTGGCTTCTGCTGGATAGATGGTATTCGTCATAAGTGTAGAAATCGTCAGGTTCCCAACCAGCGGCTTCAGGCTTATAATATTTGCTGTCGGTTGAGTAATTGTCATAACCACCATAGATGTCTTCCTGATCGTTGGTAGGGAAGATGTCACTGTTGTCTTCAGAGACTAAGCCATAACCATAGGCCGGAACCCAGTCGGAGATCATATAAAAGCCCATACTTTTATATCCGAATTTTTCAAAACCCTGTTCCTCAATATTGGCACGCAATCGTTGATTGTGCCCGTAGATAATCTCCACATCATCGGGAGTGGTGTCCAAAGCAAGATATTGTTCAATCTTTTGGACAACCTGTTGGTTTTGCATGTCACCAAAACTTGTCAAATCAGTACGCTGGTCCACAAAACGGTTAGGTAACAATATATATTTGACGCCACCTTCTACAAGATTCTGGACCATTTTTAGAGCAAAGTCACTAGAAAGTTCTGCCGCACGTTCAGCCCCAAGATCTTCAACGGCATAAGCATCATTTCCACCGACGCTGATAATATAGAGGGCTTTGGGATCTGCTTGCCCATTCATATCTGCGAGAAATCTTTCGGTTTGTTGTACGCCGTCCCAGCCTTTCAACCAAGGGGACCAGTTGGAACGTTCATCTGCTGCGCCCTTAGTACCTGTCATGACACCAGTAAAAGCTCCGCCAACAGCATAATTTGTTAAATTATTATAGTCACCAGCCAATTCCTTTGCAATGTACTCAGAGAAGACCCGGCCATTAGAATACCGGCCTTTCCAGTAGTGCTCAGTATCGGCTTTTATATACATTCCGTCAGCGGGATCGAAACCTGGTGCCGATTGTGATCCCATTACTTCGAGGGGCACAACCATAGCGAAAAGAAGTGCAAATATTAAAGTCAATAAAGATTTTTTCTTCATTTTCTTTCCTCCTTTAGTTTTTAAGGTTACTTTAAAACTTAGAACGTGTATATTTTGCGTCCATCTTTATTTGACGTCATATAAATCTTATCTTACACCTTTTTCAAACCCCCCCTTCCGACACGCTGAACATCGTAACATACATAATGCAAAATCCATAAACGAGCATTTTCAAGAATTTTTGATGAATCTCTAGAGATTTTGAGATAAAACGATATAAATATTATACAATAAAAATTTTATATATTTTATAAAAAGTTTGTTTGTACTAATATTGATATTAGACCGATGAAGCCTATTGTACGGTGTGTTACGGCTGTTGATTCTTATGAGTTTTTATTTTATTCTTCCGGAAACGGGATACGCCGCACGATAAATTCTGTTATAAGCGTGTTTGCGCGTGAAATACTGAGGATAATACAAGACTATTATCTTAACGTTACAACCGAGGATGGGAATGACGGAACCATGTTTCCTGAAACCATCCCTTCAACGAATCCTGCATGCATCATGACTGACAGGTCATTGGGGTCTGAAGTACAGGTGATTCGGCAGAGCGAAGGCTGGAGCCACTCCACGAGAGAAGGTATGCCGATGGATATGCTGCACGGCTAAAAAATTGGGTAAGGTGAGAATGGTTTCAAGGAAATGAAGCTGACGAATAACCGAATGTAAGGGTCTAAAGATTAGACATAGGGAAACTTATGTGTCATCCAACGATGACGTGAGTGGTATATAGTAAAAATGCGCTCTCTGAAATATGCTATCCAGCTCACAGGCTTCCAGGGAACACCTAAGTTTGTTCTATAATAGACATAATTCAACGTTGGTAAGCTAATAACGTGGAGAGTTTACTCCCGGCGAAACGTTCAAAAAGAAAGCGGTAGCACAGTACCGTAGAGGTGTGTAATGAACGTAAGTGAAAAGGTAGATGCTTTTAAACAGGTCCTAAAACTTTCAGTGAAATTAAGTGGGTTAATTATTTTTTTATTATGAAGATTTAATGCTGGATGTGGCGCTAATAATTTTTAATTCTGACCCTATGGTTGCTAAAACTGTGTACAACCCATCTTCCTCAAATTTATTTTGCCAACTCTGGTAATGATTTTGTATACGTTTTAGTAGCTAGGGATCTGTAGGAATTGCTGCCAAAAGACCTGAGGTCAGCTGTTGTGGATTATTAAGCGATACTTCAGCATAGCTTCTTAAAAAATGCCCAATTTCAGTTTCTTTGTTATTGAGATTTTCTATTGCTGTGACTTGTCATTTGCCGACTTCTCTATTAATTAGGTGCAACATATCATAATGACAAAAAATCTACAAATAGCAATTTTCGAGCATTTTCGCGAAATTCTAACATAAATATAGATATATCGTTATAAAGGGATACTTTTATGAACTAAACAAGGAATATAAAGTGTACAGTCATTTTATACAGTTTCAAATTTACGATATATTTAGATATTAGGTTCATAGGTAAAATAATTTTTTCAAGGGGCTGAATTATGAAAAACCAAGAAATGATGTAGAAGAAAAGTAACTATCTTGAATTCGAGTCAATTTTAATTTTGATTTCCATCAAGATTTCGGATTCTTATCAGGGTTGTTCTTTAAGTAGAAGCTGGGTACTTAATGGGGGTGACACTATTTACGATCACTTTTTTAAATATTATATTAAAAAGGAGTGCGTTATTTGAAAAACTTAAATATTGAAAATAAAGTACTATGGCCTGTGTTAGTCATTTTACTGTTAGGATTAGTTCCTGTTGGGATGAATCCTTCGGCTGCGGCTAATATTGTAGGTACAATATTAGGTTTCATCACAGGAAATTTTGGTTGGCTTTTCGTCTTGTTTCCATTAATGATACTTATCTTTTTTGCTTGGCTTGTTTTTAGCAAGTTTGGTCAAATCAAATTAGGGGATCCTGACGATAAGCCGGAATTTTCAAATTTTAGTTGGTTTGCGATGATTTTCACAACGGGAATTGGTGCGGAAATTATGTACCTATCGATTATCGAACCAATTACTTTTTTTAATGCCCCACCCTTTGGAATAGAATCCGGAACATTAAGTGCAGCAGAGTGGGCTATCCCTTATGGTTTCTTTAATTGGGGAATACTCGCGTGGGCTATTTATGCTCTTCCCAGTATTCCTATGGCATATGCCTTATATGTGAAAAAAATACCTCACTTTAGACTTAGTGCTGCTTGCAAACCAATTCTAGGTAAGCATTCTGAAGGTTTACCGGGTAAAATCGTCGATATTGTCATGATGCTTGGTTTGATCGGGGTAGTGGGAACAAGCATAGGATTGGTTGCTCCCATGATCGCACAACTTTTGGGTGAAATGTTTAATATCCCTGTAACTTTTGGGCTATTGGTAATCGTTATAGCTCTTTGGGTCATTCTATTTGGAGGAAGTGTATATTTGGGTCTTAGGAAAGGCATTAAAAGATTATCAGATTTTAATCTAATCATTGTTGTAGCAATACTTGTCTTCGTGTTCCTTGTGGGCCCAACAACCTTCATGCTAGATAATTCCATACAATCCATAGGAACAATGTTTAACGATTTTTTCAACATGAGTTTAAGCTTGGGAGCCATTAACAATGTAAGTTTCCCTCAAGATTGGACTGTTTTCTATTGGGCATGGTGGATTGGTTATGCATCATTAATAGGTTTGTTTACTGCCAGGATATCCAAGGGACGTACAATAAAACAAGTGATCATTACCCAATGCCTGATAGGACCGGTGGGTTGCTGGGTGTTTTTTGGAGTTTTTGGAAATTACGCATTGAATCTTCAATTATCCAATTTAGTTCCAGTTAATTCAATAATGGTTAATAGTGGACAAACAGAAGCTATAATGGCGGTTATCAATACATTACCTCTTAGTTCGATTATAATACCGCTACTAGTAATCGCCTATCTAATATTCTCGGCAACTACTTTTGATGGTGCTTCATTGATTTTGTCATCTGTTGCGAGTAAGAAATTGGGTAGAACCGGGCAGCCGCCTCGAATCCATAGATTATTTTGGGCGTTAGTTCTTGGAGGAGTAGGTATAACCATATTGGCCATAGGCGGGTTGGAGGCAGTTCAATTGTCTTCAGTTATTGTAGGTGTGCCTATGATTTTGGTTTTTGTGTTGATGACTATTTCTTTTATTAAATCTGTCAAAGAAGATTTTGGGCAGGAAAAGTCAACCTTAATAAAATATTCCGAACTACCTTTATCGAAATCTCAAAATGATCAACTATCTGAGGAAAAAGAAGGCGTTCTTTCAGGAAAGGAAGGGAAATAGGGGGCTGAAAAGAGTAATTTATTAAGAGGTTACTTAGAAGGCTCAAGATGCCAGTACTAAACTAAATAGGATTACGAATATCAAAAGGATTTTTCAAAAATCAATCTTCAAGCTTCAACAAGATAAAAGATAATTTTGAATAAAATTCATTTTTTTAGTATTGACAACAAACCGTCTGGACGGTTAACCTATTTCTAGAGGCGCAAACTAGGGATGCAGGATTTTATGCAATTGATCTTAGTGCCCCTTGAAACAAGATTAAGTCTAAAAATCAACGAAGGAGGAAATGTGCCATGAAACAGACAAAACCACTCGTGCTCGGTATTGATGCCGGTGGCACGATGACAGACACGATACTTGTGGACAAAGAAGGCAACTTCGCTGTCGGTAAGGCACCGACTACACCTAATTACGAATCGGAAGGATTTATTGAATCAGCGCGTGACGCTACTGACATCTGGAACCTGGATATCAACAAAACCTTTGAAGAATTGGCGGTAGTCCTTTATTCAGGTACGGGTATGCTGAATACGTTGTTATCAAGGAGCGGAAAGCGCATTGGTCTGATTGTGACACGGGGCATGGAAGATGCCATACTTATGGGAAGAGGCCTTCAGTCATGGGCCGGTTATTCTTATGAAGACCGCTTGCATGCAGTCACCCACGCTTCTCCCGAGCCTCTTGTGCCTCTCAGCCGGGTGCGCGGTGTGACCGAGCGTGTCGACCAGTTCGGTCAGGTCGTCATTCCAGCTTATGAACACGAGGCAGTCAGCGGTGTGGAAGAGCTTTTGGAGCAGGACATCGAGGCATTATGCATCTGTTGCATGTATTCACACGTCAATCCTGAACACGAATTACAAATTGGCGAAGCGGCCAAGAAGGTACTGGCTGAGCATGATGTCGACATCCCGATTTACTTTAGTCATCAGGTTCGTCCGATCATTCGCGAACAATCCCGGTTAAACAGCACGCTCATCGAGGCATATGCAACAGCTAGAGGTCGTGAGCAGCTGCTGGGCGTTGAAGCGGCTGCTAAGGAACATGGTTTCCCACACAGCATGCAAACGATGCTTTCATACGGAGGGCTCGCGGACGTACGCTATCCTCGTCTGCACGAGACGATGATCTCGGGTCCGGTCGGAGGGCTTTTGGGCGCGAAACATGTCGGCGAGTTGGTCGGCACGGATTCAGTAATTGTCAGTGATATGGGTGGAACAAGCTTTGATATCGGGGCTATCACCCGCGGCAAAGTACCTATTGAAGATGAGCCGACATTGGCCCGGTTTAAACTGAATTTGCCGACACTAGCGATGGATACCATCGGTGCCGGCGGCGGTACTATTGTTAAGGTGGACCCATACACAGGTAAGGTTAGTCTAGGTCCGGAAAGCGCTGGATCGGTACCGGGTCCGGTGGCTATGGATATGGGTGGCACAGAGCCAACGATTGCTGACTGTGATGCGGTAATGGGTCGTTTGAACCCTGATAACTTTCTCGGTGGCAAGGTCAAACTTAATATCGAGAAGGCAACGCAGGTTCTGAAAGAGAAAGTTGCCGATCCATTGGGAGTTGACGTTTATGAAGCGGCCGAGGGGATGGTGAATATGCTGGAGATGGAAGCTAAGTCTTCCATTGAATCCATTATTTCGACGCGTGGTGTCGATCCAGGTGAATACCACTTGATGGCTTATGGCGGATCTGGACCGCTTCACATGGCTGAGTACAGCCGCAGCCTAGGTTTTAAAGGTGTCATGACATTCCCGTTTGCGGCAGCATTTTCAGCCTTTGGTTGCACTACGGCAGATTACTTGCACAGGCACAGCCAATCCGTCCATATTATGACCGGACCCGATTCTTCGGATCAGGACAGGGAAGAGGCGAGACGTCAGATTAATGAAATCTGGAGCGAGCTCGATACCCAAGCCCGCTCTGAGTTGGTCTCTGAAGGTCATGAAGCAGACGCAGTCGTTTGTGAGCCATTCGCTATGATGCGCTACACTGGCCAACTGGAAGATGTCGAAGTTGCAGCACCAGTGACCAAATTAGAGTCAGATGAAGATTTAGGTAAGCTTACACAAGCTTTTGAAGACCTGTACGAACAGATTAACCGCAGTGTGTCCGGTTATGGGACAGCCGGTTATACAATTATGGAACTCGGCTTAAATGCTCGTGTGGAAAAAGTGAAGCCAGAGCTGAGTCGCCGTCCTTTGGGATCCAAGAATCCTGATCCCGAGGCTGCCAAAGGAAAGCGGTCTATGTATTACAATCGTGCGTGGCATGAAGCGCAGCTTTGGGAAATGGACATGCTGAAGCCCGGCAACGTGCTTGAGGGCCCTGCCATTGTCGAGCACCCTGCTACGACCTTGGTCATCCCAGCGGGGACCGGGTCCGTGTAGATGAATGGACTATTCTGCACTACGAACACGGCGAGGACACGCGAAATTCGGTTGGAAACGTATTGTAGACCGAGGTTCAATCTAAAAAAGGAGGATTCTTATGAATGACGCAGTAGAAAACAAAGTCATGGGGCTTAAAGAGCAATTGCTTGAGAACGATCGTAAATTCCAAGAAACAGGCTGTTATGCCGGCATAACGGAATTAAAATACCGTGAGGAAGATCCTCTGCGCTATGAAAGCCTGCACACAAAGCTTCGATCAATGTCGATAGCATCGCGGGAGATGGCCAGAAGCATTTCAGCTTCTCCGGGTGTGCGAGAGGTAGGGGAAATGGTTGTAGCGTTATACACCCCTGAAGGTGACGCGATTAGCCTTTCCACAGGAATTATGGTTCACGTGCATACGATGAGCCGGTTTATCAAATGGATGATTCAAAATGGTTACGAGGACTCGCCTGGTATTTGTCCTGGTGATGTGTTCGCCAACAATGACGCTTTTATCGGTACGGTACAAGTACCAGACGTAATGGTTGTTATACCGATTTTCCATAATGACGAGCTTGTCGGCTGGGCCGGCACAGTCGCTCACGAATTGGAGGTCGGCGGCATCACACCAGGTGGTGACGTATACTTGGCCCAAGAACGTTTTACTGAAGGCTTGTTCGTTTGTGCCGAAAAAGTGGGTGAGAAAGACGAGCTGCGCCGGGACTATCTGATTCGATTGGAACGGAACCTCCGTATGCCTATCTATTGGATGTTTGACGATAAAGCAAAATTAGCAGCTAACCTGGAATTGCGGGATCAGGTGAAAGAGCTTATCGACGACGTCGGTTTGGACTACTATAAGCGGGCTACCCGTGAATTCATTGAAGAAGGTCGCCGCGCGCAGCTTTCGAAGGTTCAACAGCTTATGGTGCCCGGTCGCTACAGGGGACATACGTTTTATGGCCACCTCACTGAGGGTAAACCTGGAATTTTGCCTTTAGGTGATGAAAACTTGCTGTATTCCATCCCGCTTGAATTGGATGTGGGCGGCGATGGCCACATGCATTTGGATTTTGAAGGCACCGGTTCTTGGGGCTATCACTCGATGAATTGTACGCCAGCTGGTATGGACGGCGGATTATTTGTTACCCTAACTCAGTCTATGAACTTTGAAGGTAAGGTGAACGACGGAGCCTGGCTGGCTACAGATATGAATTTACCGTCGGGGACCTGGACCAACCCAGACCGCCATACCGTAGCGACGGCAACGTCCTGGGCACTTCTGTTACCGGCCTTTGGCATTTTTCAGCGGTTGCTCAGTCGTGGCTTTGTAAGCCGGGGATTCAAAGAAGAAGCGTTTGTCGGTCAGGTAAACAGTCCAATGGTAGAAATGGGTGGTCAAAGTCAGTACGGCAGCCAGTTTGGTATGGCTATGTTTGAGTGCTCCGCAGCCGGAAGTGGCGCCCTTGGTATAAAAGACGGGATCGATAATGGCTATGTTGGTTGGAATCCCGAATCTGACATGGGCAATATGGAAGTTTGGGAGCAGGGCATACCGATGCTCTACTTAGGGCGAAGCATCGCGGCTGATTCGGGCGGACCCGGTAGCAACCGCGGCGGTACAGCCTTCACTTCACTTTGGCTCGTGCACAATACAGACGAAGTGACGATAGCCACGTCCGAACATTCAAGTCGTGTGTATGACAACGCCGGCATGTGCGGTGGCTATCCAGCGCCGACAGCCCACAGGCACTTCACTGTGCGAGATAGCAATATTCAGCAGTTGATTGAAGAACAGAAACCATTACCTCACTCGTTGGGGAAAGACCCATACACGACCGACTTGGACCGATTGGTTGAAGGCGAGAAGAAAGAGGTTGAAGGCCCGCATATTGACAAACCGCTGCAAGCCGGGGATCTGTTTGCACACTCATACAATGGTGGAGGCGGCTATGGCGACCCCATCGAGCGGGATCCGCTGGATGTTGTCCGGGATGTTGAGAACGGCTATGTGACACCGGAAATTGCCCAAAGAACTCATGCTGTAGTGCTTGAGCATGACGGGGAGCGTAACGCATGGCGTGTCAACCCAGAAGCAACCGAAGCTCGACGCAAAGAAGTCCGAAACGCCCGGTTAAATAAGGCTATGCCTGTTAAGGATTGGATTGCATCCGAGCGCGAGCGCGTGTTGGAAAAGGACTTTGTTACCGAAGTGCATAAAATGTATCAGGACACAATGGGCATTTCCAGCCAATTTGCCAAAGAGTTCCGCGAATTCTGGCGGCTGCCGGAAAACTTTACAATGTAAGGAGTGATAACGATGGCAAGCTATGATAAGGAAGTAATTCGTGACTTAATTGACGGTACGCTGCCTTGGCAGTCGACGAAATCAATTATGAGTCAGTATAAAGACGACGACCGGTTTTTCAAGTACATCGATATTCTTCAAGAACGGGTGAAATTTAACGACCAGATCTTGTTGCCGATTGGCGAGCATTTGTATATTGTTGCTAAGAAAAGTGAGCCTCAAGGCGAGCGAGTTGTTAAATGTGGCTGCGGTTATGAGTTTGGTCATTACACTAACAACTGGAAGTTAAACGCTGTGATTAATGTTCGGGATGAAGAAGAAGAGATTGCTGAAATCTATCCCGGACGTCATAGCTATGATCCGGACTGGATGGAAATTCGTGAGTTTATTTGCCCGGGCTGTGCCACGCTGCTGGAAGTGGAGGCAGCGGCTCCTGGCTACCCGATCGTTTTTGATTTTCTGCCGTATTTAGAGACCTTCTATCGCGATTGGCTCGGTCGAGAGCTGCCAGCCGAGCCTACAAGGGATTGACATCACGTGTTGTGATAAACCAACAGGTTTCATGTATCTTGTCGGCGGACAGAGTTTTCATTCGTACCATAGAGAAAGTTATCCAAGAGTTTGATCCGATCTCAGTCATGTAGACAGTGAAAATAATAATGTTAAACGGTTTTGGCTCTGTACTCAAAAGAGCTAAGACCGTTTATGTATCTTGAAACGTCTACGGTTATAAAAATATTGAGAAACTAAAACAGGATCCAGCATTAACCGAAGATGATGACCGTGCAATGAATGAAATGATTTCTGAACTTCATGAATGAATAAAATACTACGATTGGATCCCCGGAGTTGTGGGATATTTCAAAAGTGGCGAGATTTTCAAGCATGTACTTAAACAAACAGGAGGTGGTAAAGTTGAATAAAAATGTTATTTTATCATGTGCTATATCAGGAGCAGGTGACACGACTGCAAAAAATCCGCATGTGCCAGTAACACCGAAAGAGATTGCTGATTCAGCTATCAAATCAGCAAAAGCAGGAGCAACAATTGTTCATCTCCATGTACGTGATCCGGAAACAGGTAAGTTGAGTCATGACGTTAATTTGTTTCAGGAAACAGTAGAACGAATACGCGAGTCTGAAACGGATGTCATTATTAATATAACATCCGGTGGTGGCGGTGATTGGATTCCAAGTGAAGAAGATCCGACAAAAGGTGGTGTTGGCACTGATATTCAAACACCTGAAGAACGTCATGAGCCAGTTGGAAAATTACTTCCCGAGTTGTGTACACTTGATTGTGGAAGTATCAACTTTGGAAATATGCTGTACGTGAATCCAACTGATTGGTTGCGAAAACAGGCAAAACTTGTGAAAGAAAGTGGCGTAAAACCAGAATTAGAGTGTTTTGATACTGGTCAGGTTAATTTTGCTAATCAATTAATTGAAGAAGGTCTCATTGATGGTGATCCCTTATATCAATTCTGCCTTGGTATACCATGGGGAGCTGCAGCTGACGCTGAAACATTGTCCTATATGAAGAGCCGAATACCGGGAAATGGCAAATGGGCCGCATTCGGCACTGGCCGCATGCAAATGCCGATAGTGGCAGAATCAGTTCTGCAAGGAGGTCATATTCGTGTGGGATTGGAAGATAATCTTTATCTTAAAAAAGGACAATTAGCTAAAAATGAACAACTTGTTGATAAAGCTGTAGGCATTGTACAGGCTCTTGGCTCCGATATAATGACACCGAAAGAAGCGCGTGAAGAGTTAAACCTTATGACACCATGAAGAGAGAAAAATGGATGGGATAATGCGGGGCAAACAAAGGATGCGTCATTTATTAAAGCAGTTTGGTCCAGCATTAAATTACCGTGGACAAAGCTGAAAGCACCTGAACTAAGAGAGGAATTGGCAGATAAATTAATTGCTAGTTGTAAAAATCAAATCAGTCATACGGAAATGGTGAAAATGGAAAACACGCGTTATGAATGAACAAATGCTCATGGAAATAGTAAGTCTATAGACAATATGAAACCGTTTCCGAAAGCAATCTATTAACAAATTTAAGGTTGGCAAAACGTCATACACTTGATGAACAACCAAAAGAAGCAGAGCGTGTGATAAGAATCAAACGAAAGCAACGCTATAACCCTTAATATAACTACGTTAAAAATGCCGACAAATATAGTAAGTATATCAAATAAGCCATAAGCTTAATCTCATCTAAGTACAATCAATAACAGATTTATGGAAGTAGCGTAGCTTCCATACGTTCTGCAGCAACTAATAAAGATTGCGAGACTGATACATCAAAAAATGTGGACTTAGGGGAGGTTTATACATGAAGAAAACTGTTATTTTAATAACAATTTTCTTATCAATAGCTATGTACGGCTGTACACCAAGTGGTGGTTCAGAAGCTACTGGTAATAGCAATGGTGCAGAGAATGAAAAAAAGAACAAACCAACATTAACTTTAGGCGTAACACCATGGACAAGTACTGTGCCACCAACGGAAATAGTTAAGATAGTGTTAAAGGATATGGGTTATAAAGTAGAAGACACTGAGGCTGATCTTGGAGTTACTATGGCGGGTCTGTCAAAAGGGGATGTTGACATATTTATGGATTACTGGGATCCACAACACAAGCCCTATTTAGACGAATTTTCCGATTCAATAGAGGTGGTATCTACAAGTTATGATGATGCAGCAAGAGGAATAGCAGTTCCTAAATATATGGAGGATGTCAATGATGTTGGAGATTTAAAAGGTATAGAAGACACAGTAAATAATGAAGTCTTGGCAATTTCAGAAAGTGACCCGACAGTAAAAGAAATCCCAAAGCTAATTGATATATATAATCTGGATATGGAAATGATTAATTCCTCAGAGGCGGCTATGTTGTCAGCTGCTAAATCAAAAATTGAAAAGGAAGAACCTGTTGTACTGTTTGGATGGCGTCCACATAGCATGTTTAATTTACTTGATATAAAATTATTAACAAATAAAAAAGCTCCAGAGGTTTTAACACCCTCTTCTATTCACGTTCTTGCTCATAAAGAATTGAAAGAAAATGCACCCGAAGCTTATGAATTTTTAAGTAATTGGAGTATACCCATTGATGACATTGAAGATATGATTATCAAAATTGACAATGGAGAAGATCCTGAAGAGATAGCACAGGAGTGGATTGATGATAACCAGGATAAGATTGACGAAATGAAGAACAGCAAATGATTGCATGACATCAATCACGATGTTGTATGTAAATAGAGATAATGAAGGCTAAACACTTTTGGTAAAAATTATCTCATAAGCTAATAATAGGAGGATGTTCATTTGAATAGATTAAAAGATAAGGTTGCTATCATTACTGGGGGAGTTGGGAATATTGGCAAGGAGACTGCTCAACTCTTCTTACAAGAAGGAGCTAAAGTTGCGATAGTTGATTTGTCTAACGAAGCATTGACGTCAACAGTAGACGAATTAAAAACATATGGGGATATTATTTCTATCACAGCAGATGTTACTCAAGAAAAGGAAGTTAAAGATTATGTACAAACAGTTTTAGATAAATGGGGTAAAATAGATGTATTCTTTAATAATGCTGGTATAGAGGGTGACGTTAACGGAATTACCGATTTTGATCTTAATGCTTTCAAAAAAGTAATCGATGTAAATCTAATTGGTTCTTTTCTCGGGCTTAAGCATGTATTGCCAGTTATGCAGGAGCAACAATTTGGAAGTATCATTAATACATCTTCAGACGCCGGATGGTCTGGTGATGGAGGCTTAAGTGCATATGTTGCTTCAAAGCATGGTGTGGTAGGTCTTACAAAAACAGCAGCCTTAGAAGCTGCCGATGATAAAGTTAGAGTAAACAGCATTCAGCCTACTGGTGTAGATACAAGAATGATGAATGAACTTGAAAAAGAATATGTAACTAAAGGAGTCTCAACCTCTATAACGGATGAAGCAATTCCATTTGGTCGCTATGCTAAAACCATCGAATTAGCATATTTAATATTATTTCTAGCTTCTGATGAAAGTCAATTTATCACGGGAAGTCAATATACTATAGATGGTGGGCGATCAGCCTTATCGAGATAGAACCAAAAAGATTCTAAGCCAAATGTTGGGGCTAGCTGTTCGCTCACTCCTGTTTGGGACTGCTGAATAAGTTATATCTTATCCAATCATAATAGAAATTTTCTTTTGTAGCCCGAAAACAGGTTTCCGGCTATAAAATATAAAAAGCACAAACAAGTACCACGGAGAGTCTTTTCAAGGTTCATAATCAAGAATTGGATGGAATTGACCGTTTCACTTGTTGCTTGAAGGCATGATGAAATAAGGACCAAGCCAATATTTTTAGTCACTTGCGGCTATTTAACATAAAGCGAGATTCCTTGTTATTGGTGGATTTTTTGTTTGTTCAGCAGTCCCTAAATAAAAAGAAAACCATAGCTTGCTATCACAATAATGGAAGACAAGAGTTGACTAAAACTTGCTTGGTTTCAGAGTTGTTGTTCCTATCACCTCTCCGACCGTAGCAGTAATAAGATAATATTTGCCCGCCCTATGTTCAGTCCTCCTTCGTTAACTGGATGAGTCTTTCTAGAACACGTTGACGGCGATCATCTTCTAATGGGGCCAAATCAAAAATTTCGGAAAACCAAAGACCGTCCACGGCTAGTCTTAAAATAGTAGCGTTAATGGGATCGAGACCATCGTTGTCAATATGATCCTGCCATTGTTCATAAGCATCTTGAATAGGCTTCAATAAATCTCGATTGATTGTGGCCGCCGCCATTAACCCAGCGTCCATATCTTTATCGGGATTTCTCTGCTCAAATGTTCCTTTGATAAACGAGCGAGTCCATCTACCTCTAGGATGCTGTAATGTATCCTGATCAACATTCTTTTCGATATTATCTATATAACTTTGCATGGGATCTTGTACCATACCGGCGACTAAGGCATCTTTGGACGGAAAATGATATAATAGCCCTCCCTTACTTACACCGGCTTTCTCTGCTGCAGCTTCGAGTGTTAAATTCAATATCCCGTCTGATTGTACGATATATGCCGCCGCCTTGAGAATTTTAGAACGCGTGTCATTTTTAGACATAAACATATTCCTTTCGAATAACCTGAGTAACCTTCTACTTTTATTATACCTTCCAGAATGAGTGATAGTCCATTATAAATATAATTATTTTGAATTTATCCATAGTTGTTTTGGCTTTGATTTTCTGAACATGAAGTCAGCGGAGGTGGTTTCTCATGACTACTTCACACGTCTATTGAAGTTCATGATTGTTTCGTTTATACTAGTCATAGAAGGAGCCCCTTGGTATGTTTTTTGTTTGGTCACTTACAACATTACCAAAGGTTGGGCTCTTTTTCATTTATTTCAATTTCACTTTTTGGGTGATCAGCGTTAATGCTCATAAGGGATCACAGAAGGATATGGTATGAAGCTATGAATAATTCGGGACAATTTAAATCAGCTTCTCTATATTCTTTCGATCGCAGTTTCCAGCAATGCCCGGTTTTGAGATAAGATAATTTATAATTTCTGTATTTTCCAGTCCTACCGTTGTTTTTAAACCGTTAATGATCATGCTTAAATATTCATCAGAAGGTTTATTAAACGGAACATCTAAGTTCCAGTCAGCTGTAAACGTAAAGATTGGATACCCCTCGGCTTCACCTGCGTGTAAAATCGTTCCGTACCATGAATCCCTGAATGTTTCAAATCCATTTACCATAACGTCCTCTAAATCGATTTCCAAATTTAATCCATTATTTTCTTGTTTCACGACGTCCATAAACTGCTCCACTGTTATGAGATATTTTGTGCTGTATGTATAGTGCTTTTCATCTTTATCCAATCCTATGAAAGCAACGCCTTGCTGCTGCCAGCGATCTGATTCTTTTGCAAAATATAACGGATAGTGCATAATATATGTTGCTTCATTTACTGGAGGAGACTGATCCCTGCAGCCAACCTCCACTTTTTCAGACCCCGCGGGTTTTCCGCCTTTTATGTAACATAAAAATCTGTCTCTGTTTAAATTAGAACCATAACTGGCATACCACACATAATCTTTACCTGTTAGTCTCGTATCAATTACCATCACATCCCTTAAAGCTTTTCCTTCATATGTCAATCGACTGTTATGTCTTTGTTGCTACACTCATAAATAAACGTTTTGAAGAAGCCTTGCATATATGGATCCTCGCTGGCCATCTCCTCAGGATTCCATTGAACACCCATAAACAGTGAAGACGATTGATCGACTGCTTCAACTGCTGCAATGATACCATCCGGTGCAGCTGCTGCTGTTTTAAGACTGGATCCGAGCTTGTCAATGGCCTGGTGGTTTATGCTGTTAACTCGAATCGATGACTTATTGAATATGTCATATAGCCGACAATTTTCCTCAATCTGAATATCATGTGTCGCATCATGTCTTTCGGCTTGCTGATAATGGCTGATAGCTTGAGGAATTTTGGTCTCAATGTCTTGAATGACTGTTCCACCTAAAGCCACGTTTAAAACGGTATTACCTCTGCAATGGCAAAAATAGGCTTTTTTTGTTCCAGAGTAGTGTAGTCGCTTTATAAATTCTGTTATTTCAATGGATGCGCACGTGTACGCTTGCTAAAATTCAATAGCCTGATTTCTCAGTAGAAATACTGGGGAATGAGACCATTTACTTATCATTCAATCTGGAACTAATTCTTGTCTTAATTTGTCGAATTATGGTATATTTGCCATTGAATTATTGAGAGATTAAGAGACCCATATCAACATTGTTTAAGAAAATCAAAGATAAAGATTATTTATAGAAAAAAATTAAATGTTGGAAGCTAAGCTATACACCTGTCATATTATTAGATTTGTATATAACAGTATAACAATGGGATTATTGAAAGAATAGTCTATTAATAATTAAAAATTGATAAGGGTGATTTAGTTGAAGGTTAATGACATGGATAAGTTCCAGGTAACTGAGCGAATTAACGAGGTTAGGCGAATATTTGATGATCCGCAGGCTGATATATTCGATGTACCTTTCGAAATTTATGAAGAAATTAAAAATCCGCCAAGGGATAAAGATGGTTATGTTCACAAGTATTATTTAACAGACGAAATAAAGGGATTGATTGAAGCATTGACAGGATGAAAATAATGCTTGGTAAGAAACAATGGTGAGTAATTGCGATAAGTGAAAAGAGAGGTTAGTTACCTGTAAGAATTTGCTCCAAATGTATTTGACATTATCTGAAAATTCAAGTATGCTAATTGTATAATAGTTAAGTGTTTCAGTTACTCAGTTTGTTTAAAGGTCGTAATACCTTCAATATAGAAGGAGATTCGGCAAAAAAGTGTTTTTTACCTTCGTATTCCAAGATTCTACCCTTGATTTGGGAAGGTTAGGTTGACGTTTTAAACGTCCAAAAAATGCACACGTTGTGTGACTGAATTCAAGTAAATATTGATAAAAGTAGTATTGCTGTTGGCAATGCTTTTTTTCATGATAATAAAAAAGTCGATTGATTCCTTCGGGGATTAGTCGGCTTTTTTTATTATAAAAATATGTAATAGGAGGGAGCTGCATGTCACATGCATGGTTCCGAAACCAAAAGAAGGTATTCATCGCTTATGCTGATGGAACTAAAAAGAACCAATTTTTGGTGCGGAAAGGGAAACAGTACTTCCACTTATCCAGCCAAAAAGAGATTAGGAAGTTAAGTCTCAAACAGGCTTATCAGATTTTTCTCATGATCTCAACCAGGGAAGTGGAATTCCGTGGGATTGGTTCATTTCAAAACTTACGAAAAGGAGCTGGTATCAAATGAGTACGGCAACGGAACTTCAGAGGCAGGAACTTCAATCACAGGAAGATGCTGCTCAGCTTGCGAATGAAATCAACCGTTTGGAAGCTGCACTGAAGCAGATGAAAGATGAATTGAAAACCTATGTGAAAGCGTATGGAAGTGTGGATACAGGTGACGAAGTCTGGGATTTCTATGAATCTGTTTCATGGAAATTCGACCGGGACTATTTAAAGGAACTGGCAGGCGAAATCGCTATGGAAGGAATTGATCCCTGGGAGATGCTGAATATATCCAAAGCCAATATCAATAAGTTGGGCTGGGATGAACAACGGCTTTCCCAATTGGGTACAAAAAAAGTGACGCAGAGATTTACGTCACGAAAAAATTAAAATAATCTACTACAGTTAGTATAACTAAAAACAAGCCTTCCATCAAGGCAGATAATCAGATGGCATGCAAGACAGGTGCCATCTGGTTCCTGTCTTCATGGAAAGGAGATAGACATGAGTGTAATTGAAAAGGCAAGAGAGGCCGTTACGGGATATGATTCGATTGGTGAACACGGCTTGATTAGTAACTACGATATGTTGTCAGTCGTTCTCGGTCCATTTGCCAAAATGGAAACAGTAGAAAGACTAAGTGCGTATTCCTTGCGTTTCCTGGCTGAGATGACCGTTAATGAAATCGAAGCTGAAGGGCTGACACATAATCAGGCGGTGACGCTTCATGCGGCCCTGCTTTTAGGTAAGCGGTCGATGCGGAGCAAGAAAGAACGGGGAACTATCATCCGTTCACCGGAAGATGTGGCGAATCACCTAAATAACGAAATGGGCCAGTTGAATCAGGAGCATTTTGTGACGCTGATGTTAAATACAAGGAATGAGGTAATGCATAAAACAACATTGTTTATCGGCAGTTTAAATGCATCAATTGTTCATCCGCGGGAGCTGTATCGTGAAGCGGTGAAATGCTCTGCTGCATCTGTGATTGTGGCGCATAATCATCCGAGTGGATCACCGCAGCCATCTCAGGAGGATGTCCACATCACCAGACGATTGGCGGAGTCGGGCAAAATGATTGGCATTGAACTGTTAGACCATGTTGTCATCGGGGAAGGCCGATTCGTGAGCCTGAAAGAGAAAGGCTATCTATAAAATCAATATGAAACGGTTCTTAAAAGACATGCTGGCAGGTGTTTAGCCATCCGGCATGTCTTTTTTTGATTCAAAAGCTAATAAAGAAGTGACTATAATGTTCATGAATGAAAATGTTAGATGTGGGAACTGTGGAGGTTTCCTGAATCGTGATGACACCCTTTTCGACGAACAAGCAGAAGTTTTTTTCTGCGATAACGATTGTTTGGACGAATGGGCGGATGATCATTTCGACGACATTATGAAGCAATACAAACGAATGCACATTTACGCAGGATAAAAAGGACTGGTAATTCGGCTTTTTCTTAGTCGACACTTAACTTGTTCTCACAAAACATGTTGCAGAGTCAACAAAAAAGAAAGGCATGATAAACATGAAAAACAAAACAAAATCAATGGGAATTGAATTAGCAAGAGAAATAGTGAAACATAATAAAAAAGTGGATGAAATGATAAGTCATAAAACATATGAATTTGACGTTTGGAAAGAGGAAGGAAAAGCTTGTGTGCAAACGGCAATTTGTAATGTTGGAGGCTGCGCTGCCCATTATTTAACATTTAGCAGTTTGGACAAAGCTAAAAGACAAGCCTCAATTATGACTATTCTTGGCGAGAAAATGCAAACAGTCGGCATATGTAATGAATGTTTAAATGACGGGGCAGATGATGACTGTTGCTCACATTGTGGGGGAGACAAAACGCCGGTATATGATGAATTTCCCGACTGGTTAAAGTTCTGTCCTGAATGTGATAAATATGTTGACTAGAGGAAGCATAAACCCCTTCCACTTTTAAGCTAACAAAAATAAAGAAAAATGCACTTAATTTCGATGACAAGCAATAGAAACAAATGAACAGTCACGCAGGCTAAATACACTTGGAGGAGAAACGTATGGTAAAAAGCTTCTTGACGGGCGTGACACCCGGTGTCGAATCCTATATGCAGGAAAATCGGATTCATCGGGATGACTTGCACGTCATGATAGAGACGGCGGTTAAGCATGCAGATAAAAGCTATTTCATTGCTTTTCACAAACAAATGCAGACAGCCCTTGTGACGGATGGGAACGATCACATTCTGGATAAGCTTATGATTCCTATACCGGAGACGATTTGGTTTGTCTTTGAATCAATCGATTCTGACGTCACATGTGTGGCGATGCTGCCGCGTGAATATTAATGTAAAAATGGTTGATTTAGGGGATGAACGCACGTTTTCTTATGGTTGTTCAATAAGAGAACGTGCGTCTTATTTTTTGGAATGAGAAAGGATGGTTGGCATGACTAACAATCTTGACAAACTAAAGGCTATTCAAAACGCATTAAACGCGAAGTATCTGGAACGGGAAACACAGGTCGAAGGGATGCTCGTGGCTCTATTGGCTCAAGAGCATATGCTCATGGTTGGTCCGCCGGGTACCGCCAAAAGTGCCTTATCAAACGAACTGACCGGTATCATTGACGGGGCCAGCTACTTCCAGTGGTTATTGACGAAATACACCACGCCGGATGAAGTTTTCGGCGGCATCATGTTGAAAGATATGGAACAGGGTATCTACAGGCATAATACCGACGCCAAAATGGCCGAAGCACATCTGGTGTTTCTCGATGAAATCTTTAAGGGGAGTTCAGAGATTTTGAAGCCCTGCTCAAAGCGATTAATGAACGCGTTTTTGAAAATGGCACAGAAGAAATGACTATGCCGCTGATGACGCTTGTCGGGGCAAGCAATGAATATCCTGAGGACGACGAAGGGCTTGAGGCGTTATTTGACCGTTTCTTATTACGGTTTGAAGTGGATGCCATTAAGGATCGTCAAAACCTGATAGCCATGATGAAAGGAACGGATCAGGAACAGGTTATGCCCCGTATTTCCCTGGATGAACTGAAAAATCTGCAGTTTCTTCGTGAAATGGTGGCGATTCCTGATCATATCTATGAAACACTGGCAGACATCTGGGAAGATATGCGGGATGAAGGCATCCATCCGTCAGACAGACGGCTGCAGAAATCATATGCCGCCCTGCAGGCCAAAGCATTGATTGAACAACGCCAGGTCGTTGACAGCGAGGACATTTTGTTTCTGGCACATGTGCTTTGGGAGAATGTCGATCAGCAACAGCAAGTCACCGATATTATCCGTCATCATGCACAGGATCCGGTCAGTCATACACTGGAGGTAATCCTTGAAGAGGCACAGGATATAATGAATGGATCGGCTAACGGCCATTCAACGGAAAATGTTCTGGAAGCGACGCAAAAAATGAAATCACTCGCTCAGGAGATTACCGATTTAAAAACGAAGTATCCTGAACGGGAAAACGAATTAAATGCGGTTCATAAGGAATTGAAACAGTATTTGGAAGAGCTGACCAATTCGGTGCTGGAACCGATTGAGTCATAAAATGAAATCATAAGAGAAGGTGAAATGCTGAAGTGCAGGCTTTGGCATTTCACTTTTTTAAAAGGAGACGATAACATGAATGAACAAGCATGGCGTAAGCAAGTGTCGATTATCAATAACGACAAGTTCGATAAACGACGGTTTCAGAAGCTATATGATATGTCACAGGGCTTGCAGAATTTAAATAAATTTGATGCCCCTTTTCCAACATTCGGATCTTTGTTGAATGATATCTGGGGCTCCTTATACAAAATGAAACCTGAATTGAAAGAAAGAGAGAACGTATCCAAAGCATTTCAAACGAATCATGCATTTATGAAGCGGATCGTGGATGATGAGAACTTTGAACGTTACCGGGAAACGACACGCTTGGATGACTTAGCCTCAGCCATTGGCACAGTTCAATTCGGAAAGAAGACGCATGAATGGCTGGAACACGAAAGAGAACAAAATGAAGCGTTGGACCAGCAGATGCGGGAATTGAATGCCATGCAGCGCCAGCTCGAACGGCAGCGTCAGGAGCACGGGGCTGGGAACGAAAACCAAAACCTTCAGAAAGAATTGCAGCAACGAACAGAGGAATTACAGGAAGTTATCGATCAGGCACTCAATCAACGTAATAGTGGGTTTGACCAAGCAATGGAACAGGCGATGCAGCAGACACAGGATTCAAAGCAAAACCTGAAGGCCCTTGTGGGTGGTGCAAAAGCTGGAAGCGGAGAAGGTGAGCTTAAAAAGGTCCCCCTCCGCGATCAATTGGCATTGGCTGAGCAGTTAACGGATGATGCTCGAATGAAACAGATAGCTGAATGGGCGGGACGATTTAAGCAAATTGCCAGGAAGAAGCAAAAATCCAAACACCAGAAGGCAACCAGCCGGCATGGTGTCACACGCGGAAATGACCCAGCCAGATTATTGCCTTCGGAACTTGCTTTGTATAGGAACGAAACAACCCGAACGGAATTTCTGCGGCGGTTCGCGGGGCAAAGAAGTCGTCAGCATGACACGGGAGGCAAGGATATATTAGGAAAGGGACCTATTGTTCTATGCTTGGATCAATCAGGCAGCATGCAGCCCTTAGATACACAAGCCAAGGGGTTTACTTTAGCTCTGATGAGTATCGCGAAAAGAGAGAAACGTGATTTTGTGTTTATCCCATTTTCAGGCAGTGCTTATAAGTATGTCTATAAAAAGGGGAAAATAAATGGAGAGGACATGGCAGCACTCTGCCAGTATTTTATAGGCGGTGGAACAAACTTTGAATCGGCATTGCGGAAAGGAATAGAAGTGATTCAATACAGCAGCTTTAAGAAAGCTGATATTATCTTTGTAACGGACGGAGAAGCTCATGTTTCAGATGATTTTCTTGATTTCTTTCAACAACAGAAGCAGGAGAACGGTTTTCATGTCCTTTCGCTTTTGCTTGGAACGAACAGAAATGTGGAACAGTTTTCCGATAAGGTTATGCAGATAAGAGATTTTAGTGATAAAGGTAGTTTCTCTGCCTTTAAAATTTAGTGACGTGGAATAGGCCCCGACATTGTTCGGGTTCTTTTTTTATGCGTGTGAAGCTGATAGTTCAATTGCAAAATTGATGAGCATTTTCAGTAAGGCGTTTTAGAACAAGAAACATCACTCTAATTTCACTCAAATAGGTAAACGCTTTAATTTTTGAGTGAACATGCGCATTAAGTCATAACATGTTATTTTTGAACCATTTAGGTATTGTCCCGTGATCATGCTTTAGATGTAGTTATGGCGGGTTTTTTAAGGATCCCATTATTCACGTTCACAGTATCAACTCTTTGCAGTGGAATGAGAAAGGAACCGCCATAAGAGAACATTGATGGTTGATGACGAACACGGGGTACAAATAATTATATTAGTATTTCAGATGACATTAAATGGTTTATGTGTAATAATTGAAGTGTTGAAATGTGCAACAAGTGAGGGATATGATGATAAAAACACTTCTAATTGCCCCGTATCAAGGGTTGGCCGAAACGGCTAAAAAAGTTGGTGCACCAGGCGATATAGATCTGGATGTAACGATAGCTAATCTTGAAGAAGGTGTGAAAGCGGCAAAATTAGCGGAAAAAACAAGGATACGAACTCATCATAAGTCGTGGTGGAACAGCCACTATGATTCAGAATGTTGTTTCGATTCCTGTCGCTCATATTGATATAACCGGATATGATATGTTGCGTGTTTTCACCCTCATTCGTGGAATAAAAGAAGGGGTGGCACTCGTTGGTTATCCGAATATTTCTCAGGGGGCATCCACAATATGTAACATATTAGAATTTGATGTGAAAATGATTACAATTAAATCAAGGAATGAAGTGAGAGACAACTTGGAGGAACTGAAGCAACAAGGTTTTAATGTAGTGATTGGTGACGTTATCACCGTTCAAGTTGCAGAGCAGGTTGGGTTACGTGGTGTTTTAATCACTTCTGGAAAAGAAGCGGTTACTGATTCTTTTGAAGAAGGAAAAAGGATATATAACTTCTTTCGCAGGGTAAACAGCCAATTTTATTATTTTCAGGAAACCTTCAATGCGATGCCTTTTCCAATTATTTTATTGAATAAAGATGCCGAAGTGATTGAAAAAAATTTAATGTACGAACAAGATAATCAGTGTCATGAAATTTTAGAGTCACCAGATATATTGAGAGTAATTAAGCGGGTTCTCGAAAATGAAACAAATCAGTGGGCTGAAATTGAGGGTGAAAATATAATATATGAAATACAAGCTTATCTGGTAAGTATGTCAGAGACTATTGTAGGGGTTAACATTCATGATTCATTAATAAAAGCTGATAATAGAGCTTTTAGAATCATTGGTAATCCTGTGCATATCCCAATTATTGGAGATAGTGACGAGGCCAAGCGGTTAAGGAATAATATACAACAATTCGCATATACTGATGCAAATGTGTGTGTTATTGGGGAATCGGGGACTGGTAAATATACAGTTGCACAGGAATTACATTTTGAAAAATCTGGTCAGGAATCTCCTCTTATTGTTATTGAGGGAAGTTATTTAACTAATAATACTGAAATAGATAAACTACAAACTAAACTTACTACTGTAAAGCACGGAACAGTTGTAATAAAAGACGTTGAATCGGTGTCAACTGAAATGCAAGATGCTATTAAAAGCTTATTACGAGACATACCAACAACTATGAAAATTATTGTGCTTGCTAATGAATCGCTTGATTATCTTGTACATAACAGAGTCTTCGATAAAGAGCTTTATAAAAAGATTTCTAATCATGTCATACATCTTTCACCATTACGTGATAGGAAAGAAGATATTAGAGCTTTTGTTGATTATTTCCTAACTGAATTTCATGCTGAAAATGGTAATGAAACAGTGGGTATGAAACAAGATGCAATTGAATATCTTTTGGAGTTTGAGTGGCCGGGCAACTTGTCTCAATTAAAAAAAGTAATTCAGGAATTGAGTATGATGACGACAGATAATTATATAGAACTTTTCCATGTTAAGAAATTAATGAATCAATATGAACCAGTGTCGATGTCTAAAGATAATTGTTTACCGCTTGATGGAACGTTGGAAGAAATTGAGCAAAAAGTCATCAAACAAGTATTGCAAGAAGAGGGAGACAATCAATCAAAAGCGGCAAAAAGATTGAATATCAATCGTTCTACTTTATGGCGAAAGTTAAAGAATTAATATTGCTCATATTTAGAGCCCTAGAAAGGGTTCTTTTTTATGTGCATGTTTAAATGTGCAATACTGTTTAAGTGTTTTCAGTGGTGAAATAGGGTAAATAAAAAAAGTGTTGCATTATATATCAATATGTTTTAATATATTAAATATGAAACCGCTTTATATATTACTTTATGTTTAATTATTAAACAATATTAATAGAGGGGGATAAACATGAGAATTAAAGCATCAATAGAAAAAGTTCCTGGAGGTATGATGGTAGTTCCGTTATTGCTTGCGGCAACACTTAATACCGTCGTTCCTGATTTACTTAGGATTGGCAATTTTACACAGGCATTATTTGTAGATGGAGCAAACACGCTAATCGCACTATTCCTATTATGTACAGGGGCTCAGATTAACTTACGTAATGTTGGAGTTAGCCTTGGTAAAGGTGCAACATTGTTAGCGACGAAATGGGTAGTAGGTGCAATCTTTGGTCTTATTGCATATATGTTAGCTGGAGATAGTGGGCTTTGGTTAGGTTTAGCACCAATTGCGATTATTGCTGCCATGACTAACAGTAATGGTGGTTTGTACGTAGCGCTTGTTGGTCAATATGGTGACAAAACAGACCGTGCAGCATACTCATTACTTGCGTTAAATGATGGTCCTTTCTTTACGATGGTAGCGTTGTCTATATTCGGTGCTATGGGATTTGTTGATGGGTTGTTTTCATTTGTATCATTTATCGCAGTGTTGCTACCTATCATTGTTGGTATGGTGTTAGGTAATTTAGATGAAGAAATGAGAAAGTTCTTTGATAAAGGGAGTGCCATGCTAATTCCGTTCTTTGCCTTTGCGCTTGGTATGGGAATCGATTTTGGTGCAATTATTGAAGGTGGATTGTCAGGTATTGTTCTTGGTTTAGCAACTGTATTCCTAACTGGTACTGCAGGATTCTTCATTTTTAAAGCATTTAAGTGGAACCCGATTGCTGGTGCTGCAGAAGGCTCAACAGCAGGTAATGCAGTGGCAACACCTGCCGCGATTGCAGCTGCCAGTGCAAGCTTTGCTTCACATGTTGACCTTGCTACAGTTCAGGTTGCAGCATCTACTGTTACAACTGCTATTCTACTGCCGTTATATATCGGTTTTCTAGTGAAGCGGTTAGAGAAAAAAGGCGTAAAAGTACCAGACGACTATGTTAATGAGTAATATAATTTGTTAATAAATGAGGAATCAACATGAAATACAATATAGGTATTATTGCAGATGATTTAACTGGCGCAAATGATAGTGGTGTTCAGCTTACAGAAAAAGGTATAAATACTTCCGTTCTTTTTGACATCCCGGAAGGTCAAGATAACCTTGATAACGGAGTTGTGATCGATACGAATTCACGAGCGTTATCTAAGGAAAAAGCAGCTTTTAAGACGAAGCAAGCTGGTCAGTTTTTAAAACAAGCAGGTTATTCATCTATTTATAAAAAAATGGATTCCACCCTGAGGGGACACATTGGAACTGAATTGCAGGCCCTTTATGATGTATTTAAACCGGAGTTTGTATTCATTGCACCGGCTTTTCCTCCACTTGGCAGAACAACGAAAGATGGTATACACTATGTCAATGGTGAAAAAATAGCTGAAACTGAAATATCAAACGATCCGAAGCATCCGGTAACGGAATCGTCTATCCCTAAGCTTTTGGAAAAGGATATGGGACAACCGGTCGGATTGTTAAGTAAAGCAGATATTAATTTAGACTTAACCTCTTTTCGGGAAAAAATGAATAGCTTTAAAAAAAATAAGCTAAGCTATATTGTTTGTGATGCAGAAACACAGGATGATTTTAAAAAAGTTGTACAAAAAATGCTTATGGTATCAGAGTCTATTGTTTGGGCAGGATCTGCTGGTCTTGCAGAAGTGCTTCCGGAAATACTTGGAATTAGTGAAAAGACAGATAAACGATTCTTTTTTAAATCTAATCATGTTATGACAGTTTGCGGAAGCTTATCACAAGTAACTCAAAATCAAGTGCGTTATGCAATCAAACAGCCCAATATAACTGCTGTGGAATTGGATCCATTGCAAATTTTTGGGAATGATTGGGAAAAATATAGACAGAATAATATTGTAGACTTGCTTGAAGGATTAGAAAATGGGAATGATCTTGTTTTATATGTTCCTTCTAATAAAGAGGTAAGGGAACAAGTTATGGAAGTCGGAAAAAGCCTTAATTTAACAGGATACCAAATGGGAGAACGTATTTCCGGAGCGATTGGCGAAGTCGTGGCAGCAGTTGCTGAAACAAATAAAGACTTGAGTGGTTTTGTTCTAACAGGCGGGGATACAGCAAAAGATACCTCGAGTCACTTAGGTGGAATTGGCTTCCGTTTAATCAAGCAGGTTGAAGCAGGAATTCCATTGGGGACATTAATCGGTACAGATCTTGAATATACAGTTGTAACAAAAGCAGGAGCATTTGGAAAAGAAGCTTCGATTTATAATGCAATGCAAGAATTGAAGGGAGTTTATAATGATGGGGCATAAACCAATAGTAGGTATTACGATGGGGGACGCTTCTGGAGTAGGACCGGAGATTATTGTGAAAAGTTTACAAAGTAAACATGTATATGAACAATCTCACCCGATTGTAATTGGTGATGCGAAAATCTTGAAGCGTGCTGCAGAATTGCTAAGTACTGAATTAACGATAAAAGAAGTAGATAGTAACTCTGATTTCACAACACGTTTTGGAGAAATAGTTTGTTATGATCTTGATTTACTGCCAGAAGATTTGCCATTTGGTCAGGTTTCTTCGGAGGCTGGAAATGCAGCTTTTGAATATCTGAGAACTGCTATTGAACTCGCAAACAATGGTCGAATTGATGCAATTTGTACGGCTCCTTTAAACAAAGAAGCATTGCATAAAGGTGGACATATTTATCCGGGGCATACAGAAATTTTAGCTGAGTTAACAGGTACGAAAGACTTTTCCATGATGCTTTCTTCACCTAAATTAAAGGTGATTCACGTAACCACTCATGTGGGTCTTATCGATGCTATAAATATGATTAATCCGGAACGGGTTCAAAAAGTTATACGTTTAGCACATGAAACACTTACTAATGCTGGAGTCAGTCAGCCGAAAATAGGTGTATGTGGGATTAACCCTCATGCCGGAGAAAATGGATTATTCGGCAATGGAGAAGAAGAAGAGAAAATCATTCCGGCTATTGACCGCGTAACTGAAGAAGGACTAAATGTTGAAGGACCACTCCCGGCTGATACGTTATTCTTCCGTGCGCAACGTGGTGACTTTGATATTGTAATCGCAATGTATCACGATCAAGGTCATGGTCCAATTAAAGTTTTGGGACTTGAAGCTGGAGTGAATATTACAGTAGGTTTGCCAATCATCAGAACAAGTGTTGACCATGGGACGGCATTTGATATCGCAGGCACAGGCGTAGTAGATGAAAGAAGTATGCTAGAAGCCTTAAGACAAGCGACTGAATTAGCACCGGAGAAATAGCAAGTTCTATCATTACCCCATTTATGTAATGTAATCATAAATAATCCTCATCTACAAGTATACTGCACCCCAAAAATTAGAGTGAAAACTAATTTTTGGGATGCTTATTTATTATTTCTTAATACAGGGAAAAATTCATGGTAATGACTCACATACCCTCCCGTCATTATCACTGCCATCCAAACGATGTTGATCCGCCTCAGGCCCGCCGGCAGCTTCAAAGAACGCCTGTGCAGCCTGCTGTGTATCAAAATCGCTGCAATCCCGGTCCGGTCCATTCGGGGCATAGCCTGATACGGGTGATGAATCATCGGAATTGGAAGAATCCGATGTGGTATTATCCTCCGATTCACTCGATTGAGAGGCAAAACCATCCGGTGTGACATAACCTTCGATACTCCAAATACCAATATCATTATTGCGTGCATTTACTTCTGCTTGCTGAAATGATTTCTGATGGGTATACGGTGGGTCATAAACATATGCATAACGGGCTAATCCCTTTTTCAACAATCGTTTGTTGAAATTCTGGCCATCGTCCCAAATGTAGCCTAACAGGCGATCATAATGATCTCGTTTAGGCCCGTCAAATTCGATTTTGACGCTTTCGCCGGGTGTTAATGTGTCTTTGGCAAATTCGGAAGCCTCAGGTCCAAATGGCTGAACGGGCTTGGAAGGGTGTACGGTCTCCGGTGTGTCCACCAACAGCAAACGCACGTCTTCAGTTGAACCATTGTACTTCACTTCGATTGTATCTCCGTCAACAACACGGGAGATGGTTGCTTTTTCAGCGTCCTCCGGCGCATTATTTTGCTGTGACGTTGATGTGCCAGACTCAGAATCATTGGAATTAGCAGCGCTTGCTTCCCGATCGGGCTTTTCTTCACCTTGTTTTGCTTCATCAGCCTTTTCTGTCGTTTCTTTATCATCCCTTTGGTGTGTTTGCTCTTCCTGCTGCGTACCATTAGCTGACTGAGAGCTGTCATCGGCACACCCCGCTATACCAAAACTAAAGAGCATAAGGATGAGAAGCGGTAAAATTCTTGTAGTGCGTGTCTTAACCTGTTTCGTCAATTTAAAGTTGCCTCCCAACGACCTGAAGATAGTGTATCTTTATATTAATCTAATATTTGTCATTTGTTAACCATTCTGTCAACATTTCACCTTGAAGGTCCCATTGTTTTCGACCAAAGTACAACAGGGATTCTTTGGGAGAGAATAGACGATAGCAACTTAATATTATACAATCAAATTAATATGGTAAATAGGGGAGTCATTAATGATGAATGATTATCTTATTTGGATAATCTTCAAAAGGTTTCATTGCGGGGGAACCCATCACCGCTTATTTAAGAGAATAATTAAAGGCTTTGACCAGTTTCATGTCAGCACACCCTTCAATGCCAAACGAAAAGTGTTTAAACATTACCGCAGTGCTACGCAGTCAATGGTAAGAGAATTGAACGTCAATATTAAAGGTATTCGCGGTAGTATGGGAACAAAAGGATTCAGGCCAGTTTTTATGTGGGAAGGCGATACCCCTGTATTGTGTTTTAAAAGCCGGGAATGGGCTTTTCACTGGACGTCAACAGAATATGAAAAGAGAACAGGTTTTAAAGCCTCTTCTGTAGAGTAAAGGTTGCCAGAGGAAGTGTAGAAGAAGGAAAGTGAAAGCACGCCTGGCAACCCTTTATGCATTTGCTTGATAGATAAGGGATATAAATCATTAAAAGTAAGCGATTACAAACACGTGGTCAACATTATAGAATCAATCACCATTGTTTAGTTTGTTATTGATAAATGCGGTCATATGTTTGTTTAAGGGCTGAAGAGACTGGTATGATTTTGTGATCTTATGAATGATTAAAGGACGAAATTCGATCTGCCATGGAAAACGACTTTTAATTTCGGGCAAGACATAGGTTATGTAGTCGTTAAAGGACCTGCAATTAGGGCTTTCATGCATATTCATAATAAACTTTATCTGCAGTTTGTGGTTATCGTTATAGATGTCATGCTCCAGTACATCAAATTTTTCAAATGCATCATTTAATCGGGATTGAACCAGGTTCATGGAAAATTTATCGGTTTTAAAATATAAGGTTGTTTCTCCAATTATTTGTAACATAGTTATCACCCGGTTAAATTATAGCATAACTTTGGAATATATTGGTTAGTTTCGTGGGGATAAAACAGCAGTAAAGACAATACACAAAATTAAGCGACATATTCCCGATTTTTTCAAGAAGGTGAGGGTAATGTCATGAACTCCCGGATGGTTGACATAATGAAGCTGCTCAAAGCGGCTGCTAATAACCCTGTGACAAGTCGGCAAATTTCTGCTGAAATGCAGATGAGTACAAAAACGATCAGGAACGATATTAAAGCGTTGAATGAGATACTGGTCGACTATGGAATCCATATTGATTCATACAGGGGAAAAGGTTATCGGCTAAGTATGAAGGAAGAAACGGCTGTTGAGCAATTTTTTCAGGAGTACACAGAAGGGGCATTGTCTCCACCCGCGGAACCAGAGGAGCGTATTATTTTTATAATGGAGAAACTTTTGCTTTCCTCTGAATATGTAAAAATGGAAGATTTGGCTACGAAGTTGTTTGTCAGTCGTTCAACTTTGCAAAGTGATTTGAAAGCAGTCCGTCATATATTAAAAGATTATCGCTTAGCTGTTGATCATAAACCTAATTATGGCATTAAAGTAACGGGGAAGGAAACGCAAATCCGGTTTTGCATCTCAGAATATATATTTAACCAAAAACCAATACCATTGGAAGAACACTGGTTAAATTTATTGCCGTTTCAGGTTATGGAAATCATCAGGGAAAGCATTTTAAAACATCTTCGAGCTGACCGCATTATCATTTCAGATAACAGTCTGCAAAATCTACTAACGCATATTGTGATTGCTTATAAACGGATTTGTGACAATCAAACGGTTCGGATGGTCAAAAGAGATTTTCATGAGATCAAAAATGAAAAGGATTTTTTAGTAGCACAGAAGATTTTGAATGATATAGAGCAGCATCTTGAGGTTCAGTTTTCTGAAAATGAAATTGCCTATCTATCCCTTCACTTAAAAGGAACAAAATTATCGTCCTCCGTTAATCAAAGCTATGACGTACATTCGCTTCTGGATCGTGAGACACAGGTCATTGTAGGCAAGATGGTTCAACGGATTGATCGCGAATATGGCCTGCGGCTGTCAGGTGATCAAGAACTTTTTAAAAATTTGAGTTTGCATTTAGAACCGGCCATTACTCGATCTCGGTATCAAATGAACGTTCGCAACCCCATGCTTGGGGAAATCAGGATGAAGTATCCCCTGTCATTTGAAGCTGCCCTCACCGCAGCTGATGTAATCAATGAAAGACAGAACATCAAGGTGAATGAGGATGAAATTGGGTATATAGCACTTCATCTGGAAGCTGCTCAGGAAAGGGCAAAAAGTTCTGTTTTTGCGCGGAATCGTTGCCTGATTGTATGTGCGTCCGGGCTTGGTAGTGCACAGCTGCTTTTGTATAAGTTGAAAAACAAATTTGGGGCAAAGCTTGATATTATCGGAACGATTGAAAACTATAATTTAAACAATCAGTCCGCGGAAAATGTTGATTTCATTATAAGTACGATTCCAATTGAAAAGACGTTATCAGTTCCAATTATTAAAGTGAGCACAATTCTTGGAGACAATGATGTATCTGCTATTGAACACGTTTTAGACAAGCCATCAACAGACATGGAAAAATACATCATTCCCGAATATACTTTTCTCAATCGGGACTTTCAGACACCTGAATCGGTTATTCGTTTTTTGACAGAAACCCTCATCAAAGATGGAAAAGCCAATAAGGAGTATACGCGTTCTGTACTGGAAAGAGAAAATCTGGCGCCGACATGTTTCGGTAATCTGGTGGCGCTTCCACATCCGCTTGAACCTGGTACGGAGAAAACGTTTTTAGCTATTGCCACGTTGAAAAGGCCAATCAAGTGGGCGGATAAGCTTGTTCAACTCGTAATATTGCTCAACGCAAACAAAGCAAAAAAAGAAGATTTAAAGCCCATGTTTCATTCATTGGGTAGATTGACCGATGACCAGCAGGTAGTATCCCGTTTATTGGATTGCAAAACGTTTGCAGAACTTTATGAAACAATTATAACGTTTTAACAATATTTATTATATTATCATTGCCTTAAAAGTGTATTGATAAAACGGGTCAAAACTGTTTATAGATCGCAGATGAAATTCAGGTTTATTTAGAATACTAAAATTATATGCGGGATCGTTGTAATAGTAACTATTTTATTGTATTTTGTAATAATTTGTAACATAATAGAAATTGAAATGTAAGTAGATCAATTTATTTGAAAAATATTAAAGAGGTAGTTGCATATTGGTTGAGATATTAGGACCATGTTGCTGGGGTTTTAAATGGTAAAGAAACTAGATTTTTAAGGTGAAAGGAGTGTAAGAGTGTGAAAATAGATTTACATTTACATACAAAAAAATGTAAGCAGGGCGACGGATCTAAAAGAAATATTGGTACATCAGACTTTATAAAAAAGATGAGAGAAAATGACGTAGGAATATGTGCAATTACAAATCATAATCATTTTGATATAAGTGCCTATGAAAGAATAATTAATGAAGATCCTGAATTAGTAGTATTTCCTGGCATTGAATTGGATGTGAAATATAGGGGTGAACAATATCATATAATTGTAATTTGTGAACCTCAAAAAAGAAAAATGTTCTATGAAACCTTTGATAATGAAGCGGATAGGGATTATGATGCCTTTTATCTTGAATATAATGACTTCATATACAATATTCAATGTTTCAAACCAGAAGACATAATAGTAATACCGCATTTTCTTGATAAAGATAAAAAACGCTCTTTAAATGTAGAGGCAAAAGATAAACTTTCAAATGACCTAAAGGATTATTTAATTATTTTAGAGGCAGGAAAATTACAAACGATGGGGGTAATAAATGCACATAATGAATTGTCATTAATCGGTAGCGATGTAAATGATTGGGATAAATATAGCGAATCAGAGATACCTGACATTAAATTTAGAATAAGTTCATTTAAAATGTTTTATGAACTTGCCAGTGACACTGCTGTTTTTATAAACACCTATTTGCAAGACACGTTTAAGCATTCGATACCCGTAGAGGTAGATAAAGAAAAACTTAATAATGATATAGAGATTTATGAAGATATAAATGTTATTTTTGGAGAGAAAGGTTCCGGAAAAACAATTTTACTGAAAAACTATTTATTTCCATATTTAAAAAATCAAGGATTGAGTATTTTTTTACATGAAGGTAAGGGATATAATGATCAATACAATAAGATTTTGGATAATTTCAAGGAATCCGTCGTAATAAACGAAAAAATTTTAGGGGCTATAAAAAGGAATTTTGATTTTACTATCAATTATAATGAAGATATCCCATTGGATTTTGTAACCCGTTTTAAAAAATACTATAACAATAATAGTGCCACTAAAAAGGCAGAAAAAATTAAAAAAATTGATTCCAAATTTAGCAATAATAATGTTAACACTTTTGAATCAATTTCATCAAATCTTGAAGAAAAACTTTCAAAAATTATTGATGTGAAACAGATTAACCAACATGTTAGAAAAGAAGAGCAGGAAGAAAAATATTTACTTAACGAACAGTTAAACAATTTAGAATGCGACCTTATAGATTTGGCAGTTAAGGATTGTAAAAAAATGTTCATTAGTAAAAATACTAATTCATTTTTAACGGTCCTCAAAAATTCGATACAAAAAAAGACTGGCAAAGTATCCAAGCCTAACAACATTGGTTTTGCTGGGTTAGTTTCAAATCGGTTAAGAAGAACGGAGGCCAATAATGATTTAAAGAAAAAGTTAAAGGAGGTACAAGATGAAAAAGTTCACAAACTAGGTTACATACCGAATAAAGGAATTGCGTATTTAGTAACAAGTATAGAGGTTTTGCAACCTGATGAGAGCTATAATGAAAGAAAAATATTTGATAGAGATAAAATCAAAATAAACAGAAAAATAATGGAAAAAATTCATAACTTCGATATAAAGGACTTTAAGGAAATAAATGAGTACTTTGATTCGGATGAAAAAATAGTTCTTCCAGATGGGTTTTCCAATGAAATTATTAAGAAAAACAGTGTAGTAAAAATTGAAGGCAATGATAACTATCTTCCCTCGGAAGGTGAAAAAGCGATTATTACAATAAGTGGCTTATTAGAAGATGATAATTATGATTGTTATTTGTTTGATGAAATTGAACGAGGATTAGGTCAAAAATATATAACAGATTATATTATCCCTAAACTCAGAGAGCAAAGGGATAAAGGAAAAACCATCATCATTTCAACACATAATTCCAATATCGCAATAAATACTTTACCTAGTCAAACTATATATTGTGATTATAAAATTGATTCAACTAATATTTACTATTCAGGTAATCTATATACGAATCAACTTATTGGCATAGAAGAAAAAGATGAGTTGGTATGGAAAGAAAAAGCTTTGGTACATTTAGAAGGTAGCGAAGAAATGTTTGGAAAAAGGAGAAATATATATGGAGTCTAGTATATTTGATATTGAATTAGAAACAGTAACAATGGTCGTGAACATTGAAGAGGTAGAAGACCAAGGAAATGAGGTTGTAAATTTTTTTATTGTAGAAGATTTAGATGGTATAAAAATAAATTTAAGTGATAGTGATGTTAATGATATCAAAAGTTTTTACGATGAAGTTTTTGAGTACATTATTTCTGAACAGAAGTTGGTTGAATTTCAATTAGTATATGAAAAGAATAATTTATTTTTTGAAGTTGCTAGTGATATAATTGAACATTTGAATGATGAAATTAAACAATCAAAAGATAACTTTAAAAAAATAATTAGATTAACAAATGATAAAAAAGACTTGATAACAGGTTTTGACACTTCCAAGATGGTCTCACAGTGAAGGGTATTACAACAAATTGGCTATTCGCTATTTAGTGTTGAAAAGTTAGTATAATAGCACCACATAAATCTACCATTCCTTGTTTGCTGCCTGTATTGTCTTGGATGCTTTACAGGTCGTCAAGGAAAGCGCTTGACAACCTGTAAAGCATCCAAGGGAGAGTTGGCAAGCAAACGAAGGAAACACTATAGTCATGGCTCAACAATTAAATCAAGTTTGTTAACTGTCGCGTAGATCATGGCGATGAAATTGTCCGTAGAGCGGTAACCTCGAGCCTTTCTCTTGGCAGCTTGAACCAGGCCATTTATGCCTTCAAGCAGCCCATTGGTCAATTTGGTAATGAACCACCTTAAAATACCGTCCTTGTGCTTTTTCAGTGACTTTGCAGCCTTGATCATAGGTTCCAACTGTGAACGGATGGCCCAGTCATACCATGCATCAAAATAAATATCAGAGGATAGCGGTGATAGTTGCCACATCTTCTGGAGGGATAATTTTATGCGATAGGCACGCCCTGTTTTTAAGTCCATGTCCTTAAGTTTCTGGAATTTACTGTCCTGCTTTTTGGTTAGATTTTCTTGGTTTTTTAGCCACACGTAACGTGAATTTTTCAGTAATGGTTCGGTCGCTTGTTCATGTTTGCGAACCTTATCCAATGCTTCGTTCACCAGCTTCATGACATGAAATTTATCAAATGTGATCGATGCATCGGGGAAATTCGCTTCAATTCCTGCTATAAACGAAGGCGACATATCCGAACATATTTCCCTGATTTGGGAAGGGGAAACGCCTTTGCGTTCAAGGAACTGGCAAAAGTCCTGTAATACATCTGAACTTTTTCCTTCTGTGGCGAACAATAACCGTTTAGTATCCGTGTCGATAAACAGTGTCACGTATTTATGTCCTTTGGCACGGGATGTTTCATCAATGGCGACGCGTGTCACACTGGAGACATCAAGCTCCTTCATCGCTTGATGAACATAATACTTAAATACACGCCAGAGACGGGTATCATGTTCACCAACCTTACGAGCAACAGCTGCCACAGGCATTTCAGCCATTAAGGACATCACATGATAATCAAAGAATAATGAAAACCCGGCACCCGGCCGTGCCCAGTCTATCTTGACGGTACGTATTTTACCGCAGGATTCACAATTAACACGCGGCATTCTGGCATGAAGCAATGTTTGATATTGCCAAAAATCAAGGTGTCGCCATGTGCGATCCTGATCATAAATATCATGGACTTTACAGCCTGGATTTCCACAGTTAGGACATGTAAATTCAGCACCTGATCTGTATTCGATATAGATGTGTAAGGTCTTTTCATCTTTTGCCAGTTCATGATGAAAAACATACCAAGGTTCAGGTATTTCCAAGGCAGATTGAAACATATTATACTTTTCTTCAAAATTCTTCATAAAGCCAACACTCCCGGGTAATTTAATAGTTTTTACCCAGTATGGACAGCTATATGAAACATTAGACTAAACATTAAATAGCGAGGAAGCAACAAATTTATATATTTCGTAACAAGCGTTGCTTTTTCACTGGAGCATGATTTTCTGTAATTGAAGCTGCGTTAATTCAAACATTCTCAACTAAAGAAATAGACGAGTTCCTTTTAAGTATGATATTTAATGTGACAGGATTCTTTAACAGTTCCATTCACGGGCGCAATTCTGGAATAGGGGTTGACGACAAAACGAACAACGATTTAGTGCTGAAAAAGTGTGGATGCATTGGATTCAAGTTAATATTTTATTCATTTATATTCATCATTGCCATAGGTTTAATTCTTGCTTCTATTGCAGGTTATAATGATATGAGCGAGCAATAGACAAGTGACTTCTTCCTATTAAATCAACCTTCCATAAGAAGCGCCATTCAAGACATATGAATAGAAAAAGTAGTAAAATATAGTAGAAAGAACATTTACTACAAAATATTAACTAGAGGTGATTTAAATGCAACTAGAAGGCAAACGAATTATTGTAACTGGTGGCGCCAGTGGAATGGCTGCCGCAACAGTTCGCACCTATGTAAAAGAAGGCGCAACCGTTACGTCAATTGATGTAAATGATGAAGATGGCCGAAAAGTAGCTGAAGAAGTGACAAAAGAGAGCCCTGGTAAAGCTACCTATTACCACTGTGATATCTCCAATCGTGAAGAGGTTCAATCTGTTTTCAAACAGGCAATCGACGAAATGGGCGGTCTGGATGTCTTAGCCCATGTAGCTGCTGTTCAACGTTCTATCCCTGCAGCAGATATCACCGATAAGGACTTCGATTTCCTAATGAATATCAATATTCGTGGCACCATGATTACCAACCAGGAAGCATTCAAAGCAATGCGTGATCAGGATAAAGGTGTCATTATAAACTATGGATCCATTTCAGGCTTGCGTAAAGAAGCTGGCGCAACACTTTATTCTGCGTCAAAAGGTGCTGTTATGTCCTGGACCCGCAGTGTTGCAGCTGAATGGGGACCACACGGCATCCGTGTAAATGCTGTTCTTCCGGCTATCCATACGCCAATGTATGAGGCTGCACGGTCACAATTAACACCAGAACAACTGGAAGCAATGGAAGCAGAAAACCGTAAAGAAATTCCACTTGGTGGCAAATACGGTGACCCGGATGAAGATCTTGGTCCGGTTATGACCTTCTTGGCAAGTGATGCCTCCCGGTTTATCACAGGACAACTTCTTCCTGTTGATGGCGGACAAGCAACCGTTCGATAATATATTGTCATTATCCAGTCTGTGTTTTTAAGTCAGACTGGATTTTGTTTGTGGTCGAGTCCGGTAAGCGTCAAATAAACCCCACCTATTAATGCAGGCGGGGTTTGGTGTATGCTTTATTTAGATTTATTAGGAACGCGACATTCCTCAGGAAGTGTCGTGGACCACGGCAGAAGCTGAGCCAATTGGGCTTTATCTGTTGTATCCATATTGGGAAGCTCTTCAAACAGGTAGCTAAGGTAGTTGAATGGATTCAGTCCATTTTCCTTGGCCGTCTCCACAAGACTATAGATAATCGCACTGGATCTTGCTCCCTTTGCGGTATTGCTAAAAAGCCAATTTTTCCTTCCAAGCACAAAAGGCTTAATGGATCGCTCTGCTCGATTGTTATCGATATCCAATCGGCCATCCTCTAAGAATACCTCTAAACGTTCCCATTGTTTACGACAATATTTGATTGCCTTGCCAAAGGCGCTTTTCGGCAATACGCGTGGCGTCTGTTCTTGAAGCCATGCTAAAAAAGCCTCCAGCACGGGCTGGCTGCGCTCTAAACGCTTTTCATAGCGTTCTTGTGGACTTTTGTCCTTTAAATCACGTTCAATATCAAAAAGCTTATTACAGAAGGCCAAGCCTTCTTTAGCCTTCACGGACGTAGTGGCCGCGGATTCCGGAAGTGCCTTGAGCGCCTCCGTGAAATAACGGCGCGCATGCGCCCAACAACCGACTAAAGTGACGTTAGGGAGAGCGTTATAGCCGGAATACCCGTCTACATGTAAATATCCCTGAAAGCCTTCCAGAAATCGGCGTGGATGTTTGGCAGCCCGGGTTTGCTGATAATCGTACAGGACAATTGGCACATCAGCTTGTCCAGAACGATACAGCCATATGTAGGATTTCGATGTTGCGGGCCGTTCCGGCTCGGATAAAACTTGTAATGGCGTCTCATCCGCATGCAATGCATCTAGCTCCAATAGTCGTGCGTGCATTTCATTGTAAATCAACTCAAGCCAGGTATTGGCACCGTATATCGTCCAATTGGCCAGTGTCTGGCGTGGAATAGACACACCGAAGCGTTCTAAGTGTTTCTCTTGCCGATACAGTGGCATGCTTTCCACATACTTTTGTGTCATAGTATAGGCCATTGCGGACGGAGAGGCCAGGCTGCCTGGAAATACCGGCTCCGGCATCTTCGCTGTCACGATAGGCGTTTCAATTTCATGGCGTTCACAATGGCGACAGCCATATACGTGGCGTACGTGCTCCACGACTTTCACTTGCGCAGGAATAACCTTTAATTCTTTACGCACTTCCGTGCTCATATCGTGTAGCTCTCCGCCGCAGCACGAACAGGCCTGTTCCTCATCGGATAAACGGTACTTAACCGTTTCCGTAGGCAGGTTTTCCAGCTTTTGTTCACGCTGACCGCGCTGTTTCTTGCGTTTATATGTAATCGTTTCGACAGTTGGTTCTTCAACAGTCGTGTCAGTTGTAACTTCGGCCTCATTGAAAAGGGAGAGCTGGTCTTCATCAGTCTTCTCACTGGAGGAGCCGAACCTGCGTTGTTGGCTTAGCCGAAATTGTTCTTCGTACCATTTTAATTTCGTCTCTAACGCCTCGTTTTCCATCTCAAGCTTTTCATTTTGCGCTTTATAATATTCAATTGATTTGTTTGATGTATGCGCTGTTTTTCCCATAAAATAAGTATATGATAAAGAATCCGACTTGCCCAGTCGAATTCCCGTATTTCCATATTTCAATTTTTTATAGAATGGTACGTGCTTTCACTTCCCGGTGTGCCTGCTTCTGTTCAATTGGCAAACCATCTAACAGCCAACGAAGTTGGCGTGGGCTGATATTCATGGGTGCCGTTTCCTTCTCGGATGGCCAATGGAATGTCCCTCTTTCCAGTCTGCGGTAATGGAGCCAAAAGCCATTGTGCTCCCATTGGAGAATCTTCAGCTTATCACGTTTACGATTACAGAACACGAACAGACAAGGGGAAAAGGGATCAAGATCAAAGCATTCTTTTACAATGACCGCCAACCCATCGATGGATTTGCGAAGATCTGTGTTGCCGCGTGCCAAGTACACGCGCTCGAATTGAAAATTCGTCAGCATTGGTTTTGCAGGACATGGATGATATCAGACAGTAGGCCAACATTGGCGCCTGGCCGTACTTCGACGGAGATGGCGTCAAAGTGAATAAAGATGGGTCCTTTTCCTTCAGAAGCTATGGTTTCATCGTCTACTTGGACAGCGAGCCATTGTGTTGGCTCCGGTTCCGGAGAAACCTCGTTATTCTCGAATCGCTGTACCCAATAATATATTTGGTGGACTTTGATTTCCTGAGTACGACACCATTCAGCTACACTTTGTCCGCTTTCTTTCCAGGCATCATAGCGCGCTTTCCATTCTATTCGTTTGTCTTTTAGGGTCATCGCATAACCTCCCGAATTAATTTCTAAGAAGATTATCGCATGATACCCTTTTAATCCTATGTGTATTTTATTTGACGCTTACGTTGAAAAAACAGTGTCTTAGTAGGGCATTTCGATGAGGTGAGGGTAGCCATGTAAATGGTTACCCTCATCTATGTATGGTTAACTTATTGCCACTGTCAACGGAAAAAATCCAACTTAAAATGAATGCGCTTTCATTATAAAATAATAATATTAGATGAATTGAATTATCACAAGAAAGGGTGGTTATCTTTGAAAGGACTGAAACTAACCGTGATTGGAGGGGGATCTTCCTATACACCTGAGTTAATAGAAGGAATTCTTAGCCATCAGGAAGTTTTGAACGTATCTGAAATTTGGCTGGTAGATGTAGAAGCGGGCAAAGAAAAGTTGGCCATTATTGAAGGTTTAACTAAGCGAATGGTTAAAAAAACCGGGTGTTCCATAAAGACTTTTACGACTATCGATAGAAGAAAAGCCATAAAAGATGCTGGTTATATTATTTCACAAATTAGAGTTGGACAACTGGCCATGCGGCGGCATGACGAATATATATCAATTAAACATGGTGTCGTGGGGCAGGAAACAACCGGGGCAGGGGGATTCATGAAAGCCCTGCGAACCATTCCGGTTTTACTTGATATTTGCCGGGATATCGAGGAATTGGCACCAGGTGCATGGTTGTTGAACTTCACAAACCCTGCTGGCATTATTACAGAAGCCATCCTGAAATATAGTAATGTGAAAGTGGTAGGGTTGTGCAATAATCCCATTAATTTTTATAAGAAATTTGCTGAAACCTATAATGTTTCGATTGATGACGTCAGCATTAATTTCACGGGGATTAACCACTTGATTTGGATAACCGGTTTGTATATTAAAGGAAAATCAAGGATAGAAGATATTTTCACCGGCCGGTCAGATAGTTATGAAGCAAAAAACATACCTGCTTTTGGATGGGATTTGGAATTTCTGAAGTCTTTGGGTGCTATCCCATGTGGTTACCATAAGTATTACTATCAGACAGATCAAATTCTGAGTGAGCAGCTTAAGCAATTTGAACAAAATGAGACACGTGCTGATAAAGTTCAATCACTTGAAAATGAATTGTTTGACATCTATAGGGACCCTGAACAAGAGGAAAAACCTAAAGCATTGGAGCAAAGAGGCGGAGCTTATTATTCTGAAGCAGCCATTAATTTAATCAGATCAATTCATCTTAATACAAAAAATGTGCATACACTAAATGTTCGAAATAACGGGACGATTACGTGTCTGCCTGATGATGTGAGTATAGAAGTCAATTGTGTTGTGGAAAGCCATCAGATAACACCGCTTCAAGTTGGTGAAGTTTCACCACAGATTAGGGGGCTTTTGCAAAATGTCAAAGCGTATGAAGAACTCACAGTGGATGCGGCTGTGTATGGTGACAAAGGGCTTGCGCATCAGGCATTGACACTACATCCGCTTGTCCCGTCTGCTGAACGGGCAAAAAAAATTTTAGATGAAATGTTGCTAATAAACAAGGATTTTTTACCACAATTTAACTAACAATTTTTCAAGGGGGATAGCAATCTATGAAAATCACGTTACTATGCGCGTTAGGCATGAGTACAAGTCTTTTAGTAGAAAGGATGAAAAAGGCAGCTGATAGCCGGGGGATTGATGCCGAAATCGAGGCACATTCTGTAGATGATATTGAAGAACAGCTGAAGGATTCTGATGTCATTTTGTTGGGACCACAGATACGTTATAAGAAAAATGAACTGTCTAAAAAAGCAGAAGCAGCGAATATACCGATGGCTGTTATTGATATGAAAGCGTATGGCGTTACGGATGGGGAGAAGGTGCTTGACCAAGCACTGGAGTTGAATAATTAAAGGGGGATAACAGTGAACCGTTTTAATGAATTTATGGAACGTTATTTTATGCCTGTTGCGGGAAAGATGTCTGAACAACGTCACTTGAAGGCAATCAGGGATGGTATTGTTGCAACAATGCCATTGTTGATCATCGGTAGTATATTTTTAATCATATCATCTCCGCCTGTTGAATCATGGTCGAAATTTATGGAACCGTATGCCCCCGCTCTCAGTATACCAGTGGATGCAACATTTGGGCTTCTGGGACTTGTTGCAGTATTTTCGATTGCCTATAGTCTTGCCAAAAGTTACGAGATGGATGAACTGTCAGCAGGTGTGCTCAGTCTTGCAGCGTTTTTTGTTGCAACACCGCTCACTGAAAACGGTAATATACCATTAAACTTAATGGGCAGTGAAGGCCTGTTTATTGCGATTGTGCTGGCTCTTTTTACAGTTGAAGTCTATCGTTTTTTTGAACAGCGAAATATTGTGATTCGTATGCCTGAAGGGGTGCCGCCCTCTGTCTGGCGTGCTTTTACAGCCTTAATTCCAGGGGCAGTGATTATTGCTGCTGTATGGGGGATAGATCTTATATTAAAAAATGCCTTTGATTTGTCCCTGCATGGCGTCGTTGGTGCTGTACTACGTCAGCCACTGGAATCAATGGGTGGAAGTTTATGGGGAGCTATCATTGCCATCATTCTAATTCACTTGTTATGGTCTTTTGGTATTCATGGCATTTCAGTTGTGGCCAGCGTTATGGCCCCGATATGGTATAGTCTGACAGAACAGAATGTGGCCGCACAACAAGCCGGTGAGGAACTTCCGCATATTATTGGTCAGCCTTTTATGGCGATCTGGTGGGCTGTAGGTGGTTCAGGTATGGCGTTGGCATTAACGATTTTATTTGTTTGGCGGGCACGATCAAAGCACTTAAAGGGGCTCGGACGGGGATCCATTTGGGCGAGTTTTTTCAATATTAGTGAGCCGGTCGTATTTGGTGCCCCCATCGTGATGAACCCGTTGTTATTCATACCTTTTATACTGGCGCCATTGGCTGTTGGGATAATCACGTACTTTTCCATGTCACTCGGATTTGTAGGAAAACCTTATGTGATTGTACCGTGGACGACGCCCCCTCCATTTTCAGGTATATTGACCACAGGTGATTGGCGTGGCGGTGTATTAATGACTATAAATCTAATCGTTGCAATCCTTATCTATTACCCGTTTTTCCGTTTGTATGATAAAAAACTTGTACAGGAAGAAAAAGAAAACGATTCAGCTGCAGTCACTAAAGAGGAATAAGGAGAATGTGCTAATGGAAAAGAAGGCACCAGAGGTAATAATCAACGCTGACGACTTTTGTCTGTCACCCGGGGTAACAGCAGGAATACTTTATGCACATCAATATGGCGTTATTTCAAGCACTACTGCGATGATGAACACAGAATATGCAAAAGAAAGTCTGACAGAGGCTAAACAATACCCTGATTTGGGATTAGGCTTGCATTTCGTTCTGGATGCAGGCCACCCTGTTTTTTCGAGTAATAGTAGTTTAACAGACAGAACAGGTCGTTTTTTAAAAGGGAAATCATTAATGGAATCTGCTGAAAAGCAAGATTTGAAAGACGAGCTGGAAGCTCAATTGGAGTTGCTTTACAAATGGTATGGAAATGTGACGCATATCGATAGTCATCATCATATGCATTTGCATATGCCCGGTGTAACGGAAGTGGTTTTGGAAATAGCGGAGCAATGTCAAATACCCATCCGTAAATTTTCCGAAACTGAGATAAGAAAAGATGTGTCGTCTATAGATTTTTTCTGCAAGGAATTTTATGGCGAAAAGCATGTGTCGATTGAAAATTTGCTGGGTATCTTGTCGCGTTTAGAATCTGGCGTTACGGAAATTATGTGCCATCCTGCATTTATGGATTCCTGGTTGCGTGACAAAAGCAGCTATAATAATACTAGAATGAAAGAATTAGAAGTTTTAACAAACACAAGAGTTAAAGAATGGCTGAAAAATTATTCTCTAAATCTAATCCATTATGGAGGGCTGAGCCATGAATGTTGAGAACTTTTCAATGACGATCATTTTACATGCTGGAAATGCCAAAAATTATCTGCACGAAGCGCTTCAACATGCCAGAAAAGCAGCATTTGATCAAGTTGAACCAAAGATGAAGCAAGCCTCTGATGAGTTATTGGCAGCGCATAAAATACAGACAAAGTTTATTCAGGAAGATACAAAGGAGGGGTTAACAAACCTGTCGGTATTGCTGGTTCATGCTCAGGACCATTTAATGACGGTCATGTCTGAAAAGAGTCTGATTGAAGAGATGATTGAGATGTATCGGAACCAGAACGATTTACATGAGAAAGTTAATCGTTTAGTCGAGGAGTGCAGCACTGGAAAATCTTCATGATCATACATCACTCGATAATATCATTTGAGGAGTGTAATTATGAGAACGTTGAAATTAATAATGATGACGACCTTGATTCTTGTGTTGGCTTTAACAACTTCGCAGATAACCCCGAGTGCTAATGACACTGCAGGCAATAAAAGCAATAATGGTAATCAAAAGGTAACGCCGGGCATTGAAGTTTTATTGGATAAAAATTTGGATTGGCTTAAGGACAAACGGGTTGGTTTGATAACGAATCCGACAGGTGTGGCAAGCAATATGGAAAGCAGTATTGACTTGCTGCACAATCACCCCGAGGTGAATTTAACGGCATTGTATGGGCCGGAACACGGTATACGTGGCAATCGTGAAGCCGGAGAGTATGTCGAATCTTATATCGATGACAAAACAGGGCTGCCTGTCTATAGTTTATACGGGCCAACATGGAAGCCGACGGAAGACATGCTTAAGGATGTGGATGTCCTCTTATTTGATATTCAGGACATCGGATCGAACGTTTACACCTACATCTATACACTGGGATTTGCGATGGAAGCAGCAGCGGAACACGATAAAGAATTGATTGTATTGGACAGGCCGAATCCAATTGGCGGCACAAAAGTTGAGGGTCCGGTGCGTTCTGAAGATGCAGTCAGTTTTATGGGAAGGTTTATGCTGCCGGTTAGACATGGCATGACAGTTGGGGAATTGGCGGCTATGTGGAACCATGAATATAGTATGGGCGTAAATTTAAAGGTAGCGCAAATGAAGGGTTGGAAGCGGACAATGCATTTTGAGGATACAGGGCTGCCCTGGGTGATGACCTCCCCTAATATACCAACGCAGAACACAGCTTATTTGTATGCTGGAACCGAATTGTTGGATGACACCACGTTGACGACCGGCCTTGGAACGACCAGACCGTTTGAATTAGTTGGTGCCCCGTGGATTGACGGCGAGGCTTTGGCTGAAGAAATGAGTAACCGTGATATTGCCGGTGTAACGTTCAGATCCGCCTATTTCACACCCCAGTTTGGAAAATACGAGGGTGAAATGGTTGGAGGGGTACAGGTTCATATAGATAAGCCTTCTAGGATAGACCTTGTGGATTTGGGGCTGCATCTCGTTGATGCGATGCGTGATCAAAATCCAGAGGAATTTGATATGACGTCCAGTTATGCCAATCTGATTGGAGACACAGAAGTTCCTGACATGATTATGAATGATCAGCCGGTTGAAGATATTATAGGGTCCTGGCAGGAAGATTTGGATACATGGGTTGAGAACGTGCGAAATCAATATCTTATGTATCCGCCATATCCAAGCGGTTCACCGCCTTATAAGCAGGATGGCATATTGGGTATGTTGCCGCTGGATTTGACAGCCGCTCCCGGTCAGGATGTTGATCTAAAAGTAAATGGATTTAATAAGCATGGTGAGAAAATGAATATTGATCCTGCTTCAATCGAATGGGATGTTTCAAATGATATCGGTTATGTGGAAAATGGAACGTTCCATGCAGAAAAAGAAGGACAGGGCCGGATCACAGCATCCTATAATGATCATCAGGCCAGCAGAGAAGCAGAGGTCTCGCCAACATATGTGGAAGATATAAGACATGCTGTTCACGCCAGTTATACCCGGGTTGTCTTTGATCTGAACAAGACAATCGAAAACTATGAGATAACTGAAAGTGACGGTGAATTAAAAGTAAAAATACCTTATGGTGAAATAAACGGAAATTTGGACGAGGATGGTGGCACAATTGAAATCGCAAACAGTCCGACATTATCATCTGTTGACTATTCAGAGGGAGACGGGATGTTTGTGGCAGATTTTAATTTAAAAAAGGAAAATGTCGAATATGAAAGTCCTGAGTTCTCATCCAGGTTGGTCGTTGATATAAAACATTAATGGCCAGTAAAAAATCCCTCACAACGAATGAAGAAAGTTGTGGGGGATTTTTCATTGTAAATTGCTTAGCTGTTAATTCAATTTTCGAAGTTGAAAACCGAGGATAAATGTTTGCCAAACCAGCATTCAACAACATTTTTTATAGCGAACTTGTCGAGCATGTCCATTAATCCTTTTCGTTTAATTTATAAGTGATTACTTCTCCAGACATCTCTGCACACATGCGCTTACATTTTTCCTTGCTTGGCATACTCTTATAAACACTGAAAATTTTCTCGGACATACCGGCATCTGTAAACTCTCCATAATAATCTTCTTTCAAGTGTTCTATCTCCTTTACGGATCCAAACCCAACTAAGTGTCCATCAATAATTTTTTCCATGAATATCCCCTCCTACCCCTATAGTCGAAAGGAAGACGCAAAAAGGGGGAAGGAATGAAAACTTTTTAAATTTTATGTGTAATGGTGGGTGTATTTGAGTTGGAACTGTTAGAAGGAGAACTGGGCGAGTAAAGTCCATATTGAATAAATTTTATTTTTATGCTAAAATACGAACAAATGTTTGATTATGGAGGTTAAGTAATGAGTGAAGTTAATGACAGAGGAACAAAAAAGTGGACTGCTATGATGATGCCTGAACATGAGGAAATGCTACAGCAAATGTGGCATGAACAAGAATATAAGAAGAAACCAGTTTTAGATGAGCAAAAGCAGTTTGAACTTAATGCCAAGTTGCAACTTGCCTTACAAAATGATCTTACGGTCGAGGTAGAATATTACAATCATGGTGTACATGATACTCAAAAACTAAGAGGGAAGTTATTGGTAACTGATCCATTAACGGGTACTTTACAATTTGACGATGAGGAAAATACGGCAGTTCTCCTTGAAGATGTTATGGAGGTTGTGATTGATTAATAATAGATAAAAACAAAGGATGGGTGTATTTATAGGTTCATCACTATATTCATAATTTGTAAATAAGTCAAGATTGCAGTGGATGTTTAAGTTTGAGTTTCAACGCTCAACTACCATTCTCCCCTAAAGAACACGTTCTTAATCTCAGAAACATTCGTAATTTCCAGCCCTGGCACACCTCCGGTAACAATCAAATTAGCATCCAATCCTTCTGCAAGGCTACCAAATTGCCTTTCTTTTCCTAGAATCGTAGCCGAATTTTTAGTTAGTAACGCCAAGATATCATTTTCGTTATACCCATTCGCTTTTAAATGTTCCATTGTTGGATGGGCAATTGGCATGAGGCTGTCAGGGCCGTATAATGTTTGGTTATCAACATCGAGCCATGGTATATTAGGATATGGCGGAAGATAAGCATCCGTTGCAATCGAAACAGGGATGTTGTTGCTCATTAAATTATGGATGTTTTCTGGAGAATTTGGCTGCAGATGTGTACCCCCAAGCGGCGTTGCAATAATACAAATGTTTTGTTTGGCGGCCTGATCGATTTGTTTATTTCTAATGCCATGGGCATGATGCAATATATCTATACCTGCATCTAAGGCCATCTGTATTGCCGTTTCGCCTGCGACATGGACGCCGATTTGTTTGTCTTCGTTGTGATAAATGTCAGCAATCTTTTTTAAGTCATCGAATGAATAGATGATCTCACCTGCATGTGGAACTTCACTTGCTTTAAAATTAGCCGGTGTTGCATTGATAAATATGTTCTCTCCGGGATAGTCACTTTGCCGAGCCATGTCAGTAACCAGTGCAGTGTTAGACAATTCTTTCTGGCTGACCGGTGTTGATTTAGTAACAGATGTGAAATGCACCAGTTTATCAAACCCGATAGAAATGCTGGTAGCAGCAAATGAGATGTCCATAGGGAAATCTTTAACGGCATCGCGATAATCATCAATCGAAAAATCAGAGAGTGGATGACCGCAGATTTGTTCGCCGAGCGCAGTTATACCGGAAGATAACGCCTCGAAAAGAATCGTTTTACCACCCAAAAAGTGTGTCTCGGATGTGACCGGGTACAATGTCGTCGGGGCAAACTCCAATAGATGTGTATGACAGTCAACGAGTGCTGGTGTTATGACGTAGTCGGAATAGTCGATGACATTTATACTGGGATATTTTTTTTGAAGGGAATTCCATTCATCAACCGCTTCAATTTTTCCATTTTTTATGACGATTGCACCGTCATGTAATGTACCCCGAGAAGTCACAGTGACAAGTTTACCACCACGTATCATGCATTCCTCAGACATAAATTACACTCCCAAAAAAGGTGTTAGGAAATAACCAAGCAGACAGGCTGTGGCTATTCGAAGAATCATGCCAATAATCGATGCTTCCAGAACTTCTTTTTCATTTAAGTCAGATGTTTCCGCCCATGTCACGGGGACCTGACCGAATATAACAGACAGTGGCAGGCCCGAGTTGGCCAGAACAAATGACCCAACAATCAAGCGAGGGTCAATGGAGGATGCCAGGTCAGTCATCTGGGCAACCGCCAGCGTCGGAGCAGCCAGAATGGAGACAATGCCAGTTTCTGGTTCAATGCTTAATAGCGTAAGCACGGTAGCCAGATTGGATTCAATCATCCCCCAGACGCCGAAGAACTCAAGGAGCCCAATAAAGAAGAATACGACCGCAACGGCTGGTATGATAATCAAAAACAATAATTCGGCACCTTCTTTTGCAGAAGAAAAAATCGTGTTCATGAATCGAGTGTTTGGTGTGAATCGTGGCAATTCATCCAGGACAACCTTTTTGGTGTCTCGGTATAACGTGCGTGAAAGCAGAAACGGAACAACAATTAATGGTACAAATATAGACAGAATGACAAGTGGAAATGAATTGATACCAAACGCTGCCAATGCAATTAGCCCCAACACAAATGTAGCAAACGATTGGGGTGATTGAATCATTGTCGCGACAGCTATCTTTTGTTCGGATTTGGTGGTTTTTGCTTTTACAAGAATGGGACCAGCAATTTTCCCGGCAGCATTAATATCACCAAGAATGTTATAAGCACTCGGGATGATAACTGCCGGATTGATACCAAACCATTTCATAATCGGCACGAAAATACGTATTAAACCATCAGTAAAACCGAGGCGTTCCAGTATACGCCCCATGATAACACTGACTATAATCGCAATACCCACTTCACCGGTTAGGAAGGTATCGACAACAACCGGTTTGACTTCTTTTATAATCGTGTCAAACAATTGTGACAGCGCGTCAGGCGCAAAAAATAATAGAGCTATGGATAATACAACGATGGCCGCCCCTATAATTTCAAACAAATGTCATTTTGTACGGCTGTTCCGGTTATTGCGTTCCGAGTACTCCTTTGCCATACCGCATTCCCCATACAGTTTTATATACTATATGAGGAGAACTTAAATTGTGTGTTTGCCTAGTTTTGGAACAGATTTTTAATGTAAAGTGACACTTTCGTAAGCTTCAACAATCTTCCCATCTGTGGATTAAAATGTATGAAATTCACAAAAGTGTATGCCACTTGATCTCTGAGAAGTGCTGTGTCTTTTGTAAAGGAGAAAATCATGATGTGGTGTCATAACTTAGAAGTTTTGACACCAAAAGCCTGATTCGCATAATAGCAGTCTTAGAAAGGTTTCATAAGTAAGTGTCATAAATCATAAGCCAAAATTGGGGGTTTCGATGAAATATTCATATGCGAGAGTATCCATAGTCTAGAAAATATATTTTTAGGTAATATTCAGGGAAAAATCGGCTGGCATTTAATTCATTGCACTATAAGATGATTTTTTTGTTTAGCCAGAATACACCCTTGATAAACAAATTGAAAAACTGCATGATTGGGATACAAAGTGTTCAATTAGGGTTGTTCAATAAAAGACAAAGGTTTGGTTGAAAATAATTATTAGTTCTATACTTGTATTGTTTTACAACGTCTGCCTACCCACTCAATTTCTAGGAGAATATTAATTTGATTTGATTTAACGGACATGCCATTAGGAAATGAACTACTCCCGTTAATCATATAAAATATATAACGCCAGTGTCACTCATGTGAAGGAGCATTTTTTCCTTAACGTACGTTTTCCGCGTTTTGCTAGTGTTACCCCCTATTTTACACTAAAATAAAAAAACTGATAGGTTGCGTTTAAATACCACTATTTCCCACAGTGGCCCCTCAATCTACGAATCATTTCCTGCTCGGATAAGGAACAGAAGGATAATTTTAACTGATGCGTAGTTTTCATTTACTACGCCAAAGGTCTATGTTATGTTTTATGTAGTTTTAAAAAACTACAGGTATTCTTGAAAATAATAGAATGAAAGGGGAGGAAAAAGTGTCTTATCAAAGCGAATTGCAACTAGAAGAAGAAGTGTTAGAACAATTAAACGCATCGGGCTATGAACGCATATCCATACATAATGTGCAACAGCTGAAAGCAAATTTCCGATCCATTTTAAATGAACGGCACCAGAATAAGTTAGATGGGAAACCCCTCACCGATTGGGAATTCAATCGTATCCTCACGGATATAGAAGGAAAAAACGTCTTTGACAGCGCCATGATGCTTCGGGATAAATACGTGTTAGAACGAGACGACGAAACAACGGTCTATCTAGAGTTCTTTAATACGCAAAAATGGTGTCAAAACACATTTCAAGTGACGAATCAGGTCAGTGTGCATGATACCTATAAAAGCCGTTATGACGTTACCATTTTGATGAACGGCCTACCTCTCATCCAAATGGAGTTAAAACGCAGTGGCGTGGCCATATCGGAAGCATTTAATCAGATCGAGCGCTATCGAAAGCAAAACTATACGGGCTTATTCCGTTTTATTCAGCTCTTTGTTGTTAGTAATAAAATGGAGACCCGTTATTATGCTAACAGTGACCAGACGATTTACAAAGGAAACATGTTTTATTGGAGTGACGAAAAAAACGAACGCATCAATGTTTTGAAGGATTTCACGGAAGACTTTCTAAACCCTTGCCATGCAGCTAAAATGATTAGTCGTTATATGGTTCTCAATGAAACCGACCGCCAGCTGATTGTGTTGCGTCCGTATCAGGTTTATGCGGTGGAATCCTTGTTACAGCGAGCACTAGAAACCAATAATAATGGCTATATCTGGCATACCACCGGAAGTGGAAAAACGTTGACGTCCTTCAAGGCAAGCCAAATATTAGCTCAGGAAGAAGGCATCCAAAAAGTGATCTTTCTGGTGGACCGGAAAGACCTCGACCATCAAACTTTGGCGGAGTTTAATAAATTTGAACAAGATGCCGTGGATTTTACGAACAATACCAAGAAATTGCTGAAACAACTGGGAGATCCGATGCGGCCTTTGCTTGTGACGACGATTCAAAAAATGGATAACGCCATTAAATCGGGGCATCCCGTTATGGATCGGTATCAGAAGGATAAGGTCATTTTCATTATTGACGAATGCCACCGGTCGCAATTCGGGGATATGCATCGGTCCGTCCGAGAGCATTTCCAAAACGCGCAGTACTTTGGATTTACAGGAACGCCGCGGTTTGAAGAAAATGCCAGCCAGGACGGACGCGCGACAGCCGATATTTTTGATAAATGCCTGCATTACTATCTTATTAAAGACGCCATACGGGACGGCAATGTCCTTGGCTTTTCTGTCGAATATGTGAATACGTTTGACCAGATGGCACGGGATGTTCCAGATGAATATGTGGAACGTATCAATACGGATGAAATCTGGATGGCAGATGAACGGATCCAAAATGTAACCGATCATATCTTGGCAAATCATCATAAAAAAACGCGCGAGAGAATGTATACGTCCATTTTGACGGTTCAAAGCATTCCAATGGCTTGGAAATATTATCAAGCTTTTCAAGAAGCCAAGGAATCAGGGGAGCACGATTTAAACATTGCGACGATCTGTACTTACGCCGCCAATGAAGATCAAGAGGAACAGGATGATCCCGTGTATTCCCGAGAATTGTTGGATCAAGCGATCGATGATTACAATCACATGTTCCAAACCAACTTTTCCTCGGATACCTTTAGCAGTTATTTTGCGGATGTTTCTAAACGCATGAAACAAGCCATGCCGGGAAATAAAATTGATATTTTAATTGTCGTCGATATGTTTTTAACCGGCTTTGACAGCAAAAAGCTTAATACCTTGTATGTCGATAAAAACTTAAAACATCACGGGTTGATTCAGGCGTTTTCTCGTACCAATCGCGTGGAAAAAGCAACAAAGCCTTACGGCAACATTGTTTGTTACCGAGATTTAAAATCCAGAACTGATGAAGCCATTGAGATCTTTTCGCAAACGGATAGTACTGATACTGTGCTGAGTTCCTCCTATGAAGAGTATTTAAGCCATTTTCAGGATATTCTTCAGCGCGTTTTTCGAATCGCTCCTACCCCGATGGATGTTGATCAGTTAGAGAAAGAGGAAGATCAGCGTGAATTTGTATTAGCTTACCGGGATTTAGCCAATACCATGGTGAAACTGAAAACCTTCGATGAATTCACCTTTGATGAAGCTACCTTAGGAATTGGAGAACAATCCTTTGAAGACTATAAAAGCAAATATCTCACCCTTTACGATAGCGTGATTCAACGCGGAAAAGGCGGCGAAGATGGGGAATCCGTGCTGGATGATATCGATTTTCACATCGAAGTGCTGCGCAACGATGTCATTAACGTGCAATACATCATGGATCTCCTTCGAGACCTTAACCTGCAAGATTCAGAAGAACGAGACAAAGGGCGCAATCAGATCCATCAGTTACTGGATAAAGCCGATGACGACCAGCTGCGTCTTAAAGCCGATTTAATCCGAGAATTCCTCGATAAAGTCGTTCCGGATTTGGAAACAGATCAAGATGTAGACGAAGCGTTCTATGATTTTGAAGACCAGCAAAAAGAAGCTGAAATCGATCAATTTGCGGAAGCCCAGGATTATCCGGCAGATATACTCCGTCAACTTATTCATGAATATGAATTTAGTGGTCATATTAACCGCAATGTGATTGATCAAGGCCTAACCGGCAGTCTGCTTGTGTGTAATAAGAAAGTGACCCAGATTAAACAATTTATCCAAACGACTGTCGAAAAGTATAGCGTACCGGAATTCATTTAATTATGTAGTTTTCATTTACTACAATTAAAATTTGTGTTATATTAGTTGTAGTTTAAAAAAACTACAAAAAGGAGGTCGTGTTGTGACGGCTTTTTTTGCCTATCATAACGGAACCCTTCTCCAACGTTTAACCGAAGCCGATCAGGGGGTACCGTCCATGGTCTATGATCGGCAAATGCTGGATAAGGACGCAGGGGAATACATCCGGGATTCGGATACTCCCAAAACGATCACACTCGGTGACGCTTCGGATCCGAAGCGCATTTACGAAGGGAATATTGTCATGCAGCTCATGACGGAGAAATGCGCGATCGTTTCCCCCGACCATACCGGGGCCATTCTCCCCTATAATTTTATGCATATTGAGGTTGATACTGACCGTATCGATCCCTTTTATTTTGTGTATTGGTGGGACTGGTCGCCAGAAGCTCTTGCACAGCGTCACCAGATGAAACAGGGAAGCAGTTCAGTACAGAAAATAACGGCTCGGCAATTGCAGGATTTGCATATCACGCTGCCCCCTCTTGATAAGCAACAACGTATGGGAAAGGTCAACGAAAACCGAAAACGAATCCAATATTTGCGGCAAAAACGCGAAACATTAATGGACCAGTATTTAGCGCAACAATTTTTTAAGGGGGAACATGTATGACAACGACAGAAAAACAGCGCCAGCAACAGGCTGATTTACAGAAGAAACTATGGGATATTGCCAATGACTTACGCGGCAATATGGACGCCAGTGAATTTCGCAATTATATTCTAGGGTTAATCTTTTATCGTTTTCTTTCGGAAAACACCGAGCAGCAGGTGGAACAGCTCTTAGCAGAAGACAATATCACGTATGAAGAAGCCTGGCAGAACGACGAATACCAGGACGTCCTCAAGCAAGAGTTGATCGCCCGTATAGGTTATGTCATTGAACCGCAGGATCTGTTCAGTCATTTAGTCAAAAAGATTGAAAATCAGACATTTGAAATCGAAGATCTCCACCGAGCCATTAACCATATTGAAGCTTCAACTCGTGGCGAAGATAGTGAAGATGAATTTGAACGCCTGTTTGAAGATATGGATCTAAACTCATCCCGTTTGGGGAATACCAACGCGGAACGGACAAAACTCATTTCCAAAGTCATGATGAATTTAGCAGCCTTGCCATTTGTTCAAGGGGATATGGAGATCGATATGTTGGGAGATGCCTATGAGTATCTCATCGGGCAGTTTGCGGCTACAGCCGGGAAAAAAGCAGGTGAGTTTTACACGCCGCAGCAGGTTTCGAAAATTCTAGCCAAAATTGTAACCACCGGTAAAAAAGATTTAAAGAACGTGTATGACCCAACGTGCGGTTCCGGATCCTTACTATTACGCGTAGGTCGGGAAGCTAATGTGCGGCATTATTACGGCCAAGAATATAACAATACCACCTTTAACTTGGCTCGTATGAATATGTTGCTGCATGATGTTAATTACCATAATTTCTCTCTTGCGAACGGCGATACGTTAGAGCATCCGGCGGTCGTTGATGGACAGTTTGAAGCTGTCGTGGCGAATCCACCTTACAGTGCGAAATGGAGTGCCGATCCGTCCTTTTTGGATGATGAACGCTTTAGCAATTACGGAAAATTGGCACCGAAATCAAAAGCAGACTTCGCCTTTGTACAGCACATGATCTATCATTTAGATGATAACGGAAAAATGGCCGTGGTTCTTCCCCATGGCGTGTTATTCCGAGGAGCAGCCGAAGAGACGATTCGGAAATATTTGATTGAAGAAAAGAACTATCTGGATGCGGTTATCGGGCTTCCATCTAATTTGTTTTTCGGCACGGGGATTCCTACTTGTATTCTCGTATTTAAAAAATGCCGGGAGCAAGACGAAGATGTTTTATTTATTGATGCATCGCAGTCCTTTGAAAAAGGAAGGAACCAAAACCATCTAGCTGATGAAGACGTCAATAAAATCGTGGAGACATTTCGCAATCGGGAAACACTCGATAAATTTAGCTATGTGTCCACTTTAGATGAAATACGGAAAAATGATTATAACCTTAACATTCCAAGATACGTTGATACGTTTGAAGAGGAAGAACCGGTCGATCTGGATAAGGTGCAACAGGATATCCAAGATATCGACCAAAAAATTGTGGGACTCGAAGAAGAGATTAATGGATACTTGAAAGAACTCGGGGTGTTGTAAGATGTCCAATATAGCCATAAATCAAAACAATATACCTGAATTGAGGTTTCCTGAGTTCAAAGAAGAATGGAATATAGAAAGGTTAAGTAATTTAATCGACATAAAGTCAGGTAAAGCTTATAAAAATAATGAGTACATCAAGAAAGGGATTCCTCTATTACAAGGCGAAAACATTCAGCATATGAAATTAACAAGACCAGAAAAATATCTACCTAAGGAGTACTTAAATGACTCAAGAAATATCGCATTAAATTATGGGGATATAGTATTAGGCTTAAATAGACCAATAATAAATGGCCAGTTAAAAATAGCAAAGGTGGGAAATGATTTTTCACCTGCTCTTCTTTACCAAAGAGCAGGCAAAATCATTTTTGATAAAAATCTTTCTAATTTCTATTTACCGTTACTAGATAAATATATAACAGAATTTGTTTACCGCGAATCGGTTGGGTCGGATCAGCCATTTATTAGCACTACCAAATTGAAATCATGGAAAATAAAAATTCCTCATTATAATGAACAGCAAAAAATAGGTAATTTCTTCAGCAAACTCGATCGACAAATCGAACTGGAAGAGAAAACATTAGATTTGTTGGAAGAGCAAAAAAAGGGGTATATGCAAAAGATTTTTACCCAGGAATTGTGGTTTAAAGACGAAAATGGGAATGGTTATCCGGAGTGGGTGGAGAAAAAAATAAAAGACGCGTTAGGCGAGCGAAAAGAACGTTCTGATCTCGGAGACTTGCTTTCTGTAACAATAGATGATGGGGTTGTAAAATTCAGCGAAGTAGATAGAAAAGATAACTCGAGTAAGAATAAAAGTAATTATAAGAAGGTCTATGTTAACGATATCGCTTATAATTCTATGAGAATGTGGCAGGGGGCCAGTGGAAAATCAAGTTACGAAGGTATCGTAAGTCCCGCCTATACTGTTTTACATTCAAAGGCAGATATAGACATGGATTTTATTGCATATTATTTTAAGACTCATAAAATGATTCACACATTTAGAGTAAATTCACAGGGTCTAACCCCAGATACATGGAATTTAAAGTATAAGCAATTAAAAGAAATCAAGATGTCTATACCAAATTTTGAAGAACAAAAAAAGATAGGTGATTTCTTCCAGAAGTTAGATCGACGTATTGAATTACAGTCTCAAAAGATTGAATCTCTAAAAGCTCAAAAACAGGGATTTTTACAGAAAATGTTTGTGTAGTTTCTGATAACGTTTATATATGTCAATCCAAAGTTAGATGAATGAAATATAATATTAATGAAGGGAGACTACTGGAATGGGTGTATCAATGATGGAATGGTTAGCCAAAAGACCTAAATGGATACAATTTGCAGCAAAGCAGTTGTTAGAATTGGGTGAGCCAAATTATAATATGATTTTAGAATTAACAAGATTATGCAAACAGGAAGCAAACGATGAATTCCCAAACATAGATTTAAAAATACCTGAAAGTGTCTTTAGTTCGCGTGAATCGGAAGATATACGTTTGTGCTCAATTAGTGAGACTTCCGGAATTAATAAACTAGCTCCGAAAACTCCTCTTGAATTTGGAGAAAGTGATATCGTTGTGGTTTATGGACGTAATGGGTCAGGAAAATCTGGGTATGTAAGATTGTTGAAGCATGTGTGTGGGGCTCGTGATAAAATTTTAGATAAATTATATAATAATGTTTTTGCTCAAGAAAAAAAGACTCAAGAGGCTAAAATTACATTTTTGAAAAATAATATGCTTAAAACTTATGAATGGACTGGTCAGGGTTCTTGTGAGGAGATTAGTTCTGTGAATATATTTGATGATTCATTTGGACAAGTATTTATTGAAGGAGAAGATGAAGTAAGTTATGAACCCCCAATGCTGTCTTTCTTCAGTTTACTTACTGAAATTTGCAAAAAGGTTGAAATCAAACTAGAGGAAGAAGAAGAGACATTAAAGCCAAAAATACCTAAACTTCCAAAAGAAATAAAGGGATCCGAAGGGGCGAAGTGGTTAGAAGAAATTAGTGCAGTAACTACCCCCGAAGAAATTGAAAGCTATTCCTCGTTTACTAAAGAGGACGAAGAAAAATTGCAAGAAATCCAGCAAAGACTCATGGAACAGTCGCCGGCAGACAAAGCTGAAAAATTAAAAAGTAAAAGCACAAATTTAGATAACCTTATTCAGGAGACTCAAAAACATCTTGATGAGTTGTCTTATGAAAACTGTCATAGAATTGTTGAAGTCAAGAGAAAAGCAAATTCAAAAAAAACAGCCGCGAAAACAGCTGCAAAAAAGGCTTTTAATGATTCTAAACTGGAAGGCATTGGATCTGATGTGTGGAAAGAGATGTGGAGTGCTGCCCAAAAATATTCAAATGAATACGCATGTCGGGATAAAAACTTTCCGTTTATTGAAGATGGTTCAGTTTGTGTGCTATGTCATCAGCCTCTATCTACAGAAGCAAAAGAAAGGTTTATATCTTTTGAAGAGTACATAAAAGGTGAGACTCAAAAACGGGCAGAAGAAGCAGAAAATGAAAAAGAACAATATATAAATGGTTTATCGGAGATACCAAATCCAGATACCTTAAAAACTAAAGCCAATGCTTCCGGAATAGAGGGGCAAGAAATCATTGATCCTATGATTGAAACATTCACAACACTTCAACAAATAAAAGAAAAATTGCAGTCATCCGACGACCACTCAGACGAAGTTATAATTGCTATATCCCAAAATCCTAGTTGGTTAGAAGAAATGCGTAATATTTCAACACAATATAAATCATTGGCAAGTAAATATACTGAGGATTACAAGCAAGATAATCGTGGAAAATTAAAACAGATATCACAAAATCTTATGGCGAAAAGATGGATGACTAACTATAAAAAGGAAATTTATGAAGAAACCAGTAGACTCCAAAACCTCCAGCAAATTAAAAAGGCAAAAAGAACAACCTCATCTACAGCCCTATCTAGGAAAAAGGGAGAGCTGGCAGAAACGCACATTACAGATGCATTTATTCAGCGATTTAATAACGAACTCAATGCATTTGGAGCCTCTCATCTGAAGGTAAAACTAGTAAAATCAAAAGTTTCAAAAGGAAGTGTACTGCATACGATTAAGTTAGATGGGGTGACTCAAAACAATATTGGTGAAATACTTAGTGAGGGAGAAAAAAGAATTGTTTCCATCTCTGCTTTTCTAGCAGACGTTACAATAGGCAATAATTCAGGTCCTTTCGTATTCGATGACCCTATTTCTTCACTCGATCAATGCTATGAGGAGGCAGTGGTTCAAAGGCTTTGTGCTCTTTCCTCAGATCGGCAGGTAATAATTTTTACGCATCGTCTCTCTTTTCTAGGTCTAGTTCAAGATTTTGCAAAAAAAGAAAATGTTAAACCTGGTACTGTTGCTATACGAGAAGAATCATGGGGTACTGGAGAACCAGGTGACATACCTGTGTTTGCTAAAAAGCCTGATAAGGTTTTAAACAATCTTATTAATGAGTTCCTTCCAAAAGCAAAAAATATTTACGATAAATATGGTAGAGAAAGCTACGAACTTCATGGAAAATCCCTATGCAGTGAATTTAGAATACTTCTTGAACGAATGATTGAGCATGAGCTCATATCAAATGTTGTCGAACGATATAAGAGAGATATTAATACTAAGGGCAAGATAGGTAACCTTGCAAAAATATCTAAAGCGGACTGTGATTATTTTGATCAACTAATGACCAAATATTCAAGGTATGAGCATTCTCAACCATTTGAAGCCCCTATCTCAACGCCTGATCCAAGTGAGTTGGAAAATGACTTTTGTGGGCTAAGAGAATGGCATTCGGAGTTTAAAGATCGACAACTTTCAGCGCAGGCATGATAAGGTGTATATACAAATTCGAATTATAATACATTAGAAAATGAAATGTAGCTTTCATTCAATAGTATAGGAATTTGGAGGGAAATTTACCTCCAACTTTCTGCACTATTATACAAAGGATGGGACTGGTGTCATTAACCATTATTCATGGTTTCTTAATTTTAGACATAATTCAAATCACTTTAACCTTGAAACGTAAGTTTTGCACGCTAAACCGGAAGGTGCTTACTTCAAAGCTCTTGTTGAACAAAAAATTTTAAATGCAAGGTACAGAATCATTATCTAAAAAATGATCGGGTGCCTATATTGAATAAAGGTACTTGACAGTTAATGGCACAATATCATGTAAAAAATATAAAGATATGAGCGCCAATTGTAGAGAGGCGGGCTCCATTTGTGAACTCTTTGTAACTGCTGTGATGGAAGAAATTAAGGTTCTTTACAATAAACCTAGTCATTATCTTTTTTTACATATTTTACACACATTCACCAATAAACACTGACATATCAATATTTATAAATGATATTAAATCCCGACCACCAGTATTCAATTAAGATTAACCCCGTTGATTCTTGATATCTTTATCTGTTTTGGTTTTACTATGTTAGCGAATTACTTAACCTAATCGATTTTTTAAATTAAAGGAGTTACAAGCTATCTTGTCGAATGGTTCCTAAAATACAATTTAGAACTCTGGTGTATTATGGTTAAACTCATTACAGTTGAAAGGGCCAAGAGAGAGGTTCAGCGGTTGCAACATTACATAGATCTTGCTGAGTCCGACGAGTCAGATACACTCAATAAGTGGATTGTTAAGGAGTATGCTTATACCAACAGCATTAAAAAGGTAATTGAAAAAGCCAGTTCGGAAGGATTTACTGTCAATGGCGAACCACTAAGCAGGGAATATGCTGTATCAGTTATTAACGGGAAACCGAATGATGAGCTTCATAAAATACTCAGGAGCGGTTACAGGTTAAAGATTAGGCCAAACACAAGAAATTATTAAAAAATGACCACATTATTGACCACATTTACGCCAATTAATTGCAAATATACACAAATGTTTGTTCCAATTCTGCTGAACGAAAGAGTGATTGTTAAGGGTTTATAAAGGTGTGCAAATATCAAAAAATAATGATGGAGAATGGGCGGCATAATGTAAGCATATAATCCAAGTTTTAGATGGAGCGTCGTTTAGTGTAGGGAAGACAACAAAGTATAACGGTGTTAGTTAACAAGAGAACAGGCAAAGGAAAGTTTGAAGTAAACTGAGAATTTTCTATAACAGTACTTCTGAACACTAAATGATGTGACATCATGAAAAAGCTTGAATTGAAATTTTGGAATGAAGATGACAAGACCGTAACGTGTTCATTGAGAAAGCCAATCGAACCGCCTAATCCTGCAGCCATCAAAGGTACCATGGACGAAATCATCAACCAAAACGCTTTTATATCGTTCAACCGTGACATTGTGTCCATTAAGAAGCACGGATTGTTGAACGGAATGTGCAGGATATTGAACTGAGGCAATAAAGGAAGGGTAATCTAGCGTTGCGCTGATCTGCCTTTAATAATGTGCCGTTTACACGTTATGCATTAGGCTTAAACAAATGACTAGAATCCAGAGAGTTAAGGTCGTCACTTCTTTTTAAATTATAAATTCATACATTATAAGCTATAATAAAATAGTAGTATTTTATTATCAGGGAGAGATTATCGTGACATTAGAAATTATTGCGACTAACTTAACAGATGCTAAACATGCTGAAGCATATGGAGCGGACCGATTGGAATTAAGCCCTGGCATGCTGGAAACAGGGTTAACGCCCAGCTTTGGATTAATTGATGCTGTCGCTAACGCAGTCGATATTCCGTTCAACGTTATTGTCCGTCCACACAGTCAGTCGTTTATTTATAACAACGATGACATTGAAGTGATGCAAAAAGATATTGAAATGACAAAACAACTTGGTGCAGACGGCATTGTCATTGGTATGTTAACACCTGATCATGTAATTGATGAGGAAGTACTAAAGCAGTTATTGCATACAGCGGAAGGGCTGGACGTTACCTTTCATAGAGCATTTGATTTTGTACGAGATCAGGAGGAAGCACTTGTTTGCTTGGCAAAACATCCACAGGTTAAGAGGGTTTTGACAGCAGCCGGTCAACAGCCTGCGCCGGCGTCAATTCCCAATATGAAACGATTGATTAAGCTTGCTGAAGATACACATTTGGAGATTATGGCTGGCTATGGACTCAAAACAGACACGTTCTCCGAGTTCTACAAAGAAGTCAATCCAAAGGAAGTCCATTTTGGATCAGGTGTACGCGAAGATGAAAGCTATTTATCCCCAATAGTTGCGGAAAAAGTGAATAAAATCAGAACAATATTAGACGCCTGATGAAACCTCCCTGCCACGGGAGGTTTTCTTAATTTGATAGATGAATTTTAATAAGGTCCAATTTTGCATTTTAACATGTGCATGATTTGGTCTTATAATTGTCTGATAAAAGGATTATAGTAATAAGTAAGGGAGACAAATGAACTATATTCAATGTCTTCCGGGATATGGCGGTGATATTAAATGGATCAACGAAGTTTTGCGGTATTGAATCAAATTGCAAAAGCAGATTCATATGTTTCCGTTGCAAAACTTGCAGATTTATTCAACGTGTCAAGACGTACAGTTTATAATGATCTTGACAAAATTAACGACTGGCTGCATTATCACAAGTTATCTGAGCTGAAGCAAGTGCGGGGGCAAGGACTATACCTTGATTCATCTGTAAAAAAGCACTTGCTGGAAGAATTGGATATTTCAGCTGTGTCCTACTATGAATTTTCCAAGGTGGAAAGAAAAGCGTGGATTTATATTTATTTGGTAGGACAAACCCGGGATTATTTTCTTGATAATTTTAAGGATCTGTTTCAGGTTAGTCGGAACACTGCAATTGAGGATATCAAAAAGCTGAAAGATGGTTTGAAATCCAGCAACCTTAACCTTGTCTCGGAAAGAAAAAAAGGCTATAAAATCCACGGTGATGAAATCGTTGTCAGAAGACTGCTTATTCAGTATTTAGCAATTGTTGTACCTGATGAAACATGGTTAAGCTTTGTAAAAAATTTAGAGGTGAAGAATCAACCAGACAAGACAGGTACACAACCCTATCACATCATTGCTGCTGACGACTTACTGCAAATTAAAAACTATCTGAATAAGTATGAGCAACAGGTTGAAGTTGAAATTACGGATGATGTCCGAAATGATCTGATTATTTGGCTGTATTTTTTCATTCAGCGGATCAGAATGGGAAAATATGTTGAAGTGGACCCGGCTGAGAAAGAAGTGATCCATACAACGGATGAATTTCAAGGTGCTAAGCGATTGTGTGACCGCCTATCCGAGTTTTTTCATCTTAGTATTCCTCTTGATGAAATATATTATTTCACAAGGTATTTGCTCAGTGCGAAAGTGAATTATAATTTTAATTTGCAATTGGAAAACCAAGAGATGCGGAATCTTACATCAGTTGTCGAAAAGATGGTTCATGACTTTCAGATAAATGCTGCCGTAGCGTTCCCGGACCAACAGCGGATGATCCATAATCTTCTCTTACACTTAAAACCAACTTATTACCGGATTAAGTACGGAATTCGAATTGAAAATGTTCTAAAGGATTCTGTGAAAAGCAATTATCCGGAGATATTCCATTTAACCAAAAAAGTTATTTATCATGTTGAAGACTTAATGGAGCAGAAAATAGATGACAATGAAATTGCCTTTATTGCCATGCATTTCGGTGGGTGGTTAAGAAAAGAAGGGGTCATTCTAGGGAAACGACGCAAAAAACTGTTAATCGTATGCACGAATGGATTGGGAACGTCACGTCTTCTTGAAAGTCAGCTGGAAGGCTTGTTTTCAGATGTGGATATTACCGGGGTCATATCATTACGCGAATATGAAGATATAAAAGATCTAGCGTCATCCGCCGATTTTATCGTATCGACAATAATGCTGCCTAATAGAGGAATACCGGTTTTTGTGGTCAATCCCATCTTAAATAACGAGGATAAAGAACAGCTGTTGAAAAACGTAAATAGTTTATTTGAAAACGGGTCCCATCAACAGATGTTATCAGTTGATACAGTCATAGATATGATCCGGCGTTACGCAGACGTATGGGATGAAGCATCGCTGCGCAAAGAATTAAAGACGTACTTCTACTCACCAATCTCGATGGATGAAGCAAGCAAACCGGGTTTCATTGATTTGCTTCCAGAAAGCAGAATCCAGGTCAAAGTTCATGTGAATACCTGGGAGGAGGCTATATCAGAAGCTGCGCAGCCATTGGTTGATCAGGGGTATGTAACAGCTGATTATGTGGAAAGTATGATTCAAAATGTGAAGAGAACCGGTCCGTATATCGTTATCTCTGATTACATCGCTTTGCCGCATGCAACCCCCAACGATGGCGTTGTTAAAACCGGCATGAGTATGCTGCTTTTAAACCATGACGTTAATCTCATGGAAAAGCCTGTTCGGATGCTGATTGTTCTAGCATCGGTTGATAACGAACGGCACTTAAAAGCTTTGTCGCAGCTGACAAAGATGTTCTCGGATAAATCAGTGAAAGATGAAGTGATGGCATCCACCGATAAGGATGAACTCATTAGCCGAATTCAACAACATTTAGCGTAATACAACAAGGCAGGTGAATAAGAGACGATGAAATTTTTGGATCGAAAATTAATTAAGATTGGAGCTGAGGCGAAAACCGCCGATGAGGCTATTAAAGAAGCAGGAGAAATGCTTGTTAAGGGAGGTGTTGTTGACGCAACCTATGTTGATGCGATGGTCAGCGCGTATAAGGAAAATGGTCCATATTTCGTACTGGCCCCAAGTATCGCCATTCCACACGCCCGTCCTGAGGATGGTGTGAAGGAAGCTTCTGTATCGTTAATTCAATTAAAAAATCCGGTAACATTTGGTCATCAGTCAAATGACCCGGTACAGCTTGTATTTGGCTTAGGCGCCTCTTCCAGTGATGAGCATCTGACATTATTGAGAAGATTAACGGGATTATTAAACGATAGAAAAAATGTGGAAGCCCTAATGAATGCTGATTCTTATGAAGATATTCAAAATCTATTGAAAATGGAGAGATAATTATGTTGAAGGTTTTAACTGTATGCGGTCTGGGTCAGGGAACAAGTCTGATTTTGAAAATGAATGTCGAACAAGCACTTGGTGGCAGAGGGATTCAGGCTGATGTAGAACATACGGATGTTTCAGCTGCATCAAGTATGCAGGCGGATTATATTATTACAAGTAATGAACTGGCCGAAAGCCTGACAGAGCATGATGCCACAGTAATTCTTGTCAATAACTATTTCGATATGGATGAGATTAACCAGGCAATTGATGCACACATGGACAGCTAATCTTTGAAACTATTAAATGAATAAAAGGGGGAACAAGCATGGAAACAATTATGGATGTGGTGATGTGGCTGGCCAATAACGTATTTGGACAGCCGGCCATTTTAATTGGTTCAATTGTACTGATCGGTTTGCTGGTGCAAAAGAAAACTGCCAGTCAAACAATAAGCGGCACATTCAAGGCGATTATCGGCTTTCTGATAATTACTGCTGGTTCCGATATTATTTCAAGTGCTTTAACGGTATTTGAACCATTGTGGGCTGAGGTATTCAACCTCGAATCAGAGTCGTTCAGCGGGTATATGGGTCAGGAAGCGTTTACCGGAGAATACGGAAGCGCTGTGGCGTTGGCTATGACTATTGGTTTTATTATTAACGTATTAATTGCCCGGTTCACGCGATTCAAGTATATTTATTTGACTGGCCACATGATGTTTTGGACCACGACAATATTTGCAGGTGTGGTTGTTCAAACAGTAGCCGATGTGTCGTTTTGGGAGCTTGTCCTATTCTTGGCAGTGATTATGGGTGTTTACTGGACACTCCAGCCGGCAATTGTTCAGCCGTTTATGCGTAAAATAACAGGCAATGATAACATCGCGCTGGGTCATACGTCGGCATCAGTTTCATTACTGTCTGCCTGGGCTGGTAAGTTTCTCGGCAATAAAGACAATGACTCAGAAAAAATTAAAGTTCCGAGCGGTTTAGAATTTTTGCGTGACTCAAATGTTATAACTGCCCTGACAATGGGGCTGCTGTTCATGACAGGCGCGATTGTTGTTTCCTTTAGAGACACGGCGGGTGCCCAGGAACTTGTTGCTTCAGCGGGTGATCAGAACTTTGTTGTGTATGCACTGATTCAATCGTTCACCTTTACAGCAGGTATTGCTGTGGTCCTGACAGGTGTCCGTATGTTTATCGGAGAAATGGTCCCAGCCTTTAAAGGAATTGCAACAAAAATTGTACCGGGAGCAAAGCCAGCACTTGATGCTCCAATTGTGTTCCCATATGCGCCTAACGCGGTTATCTTAGGTTTTCTTGGAGCATTCATTGGTGGACTTGTTTGGCTGGTAGTATTAGGAAATGCAGTTGGCTATGTGTTTGTCCCGACAATGATTGTTCTGTTCTTCCATGGTGCAACAGCTGGTGTCTTCGGAAACGCGACAGGCGGTGCCCGTGGTGCTGTTATCGGTGGATTTATTACGGCGACTGTGGTTGCCTGGGGGCAATATATCATGGTCAGAATGTTGCTGCCTGATACAATTCCGGATACTGCCATGTGGGCAGCGGACTCTGACATGTTTATCTTAGGTCCGATTGTTAAATTCTTATCACAGCTATTATTTGGCTAGTGTATGACTGAAAGGGGGAAGGCTTCAGGTTTTTCTCCTTTTCTGATTAATCATTTAAAGGGGTGACAAATATGTCTTTTATTCGAACATTTCATGGTAATGTCAATCCAGCCGATCTGGGGTTCACGTATTCCCATGAACATATCGTTTGCATACCACCATATTGGGCTGAGCAACAAGCAGATGATTTGCTTCTTGATAATAAAGCGAAATCAGAACGGGATGTTCTAGACTTTAAAAACCTTGGCGGACAGGCCATTGTCGATGCGACTGCTATTGATTATGGCCGTGATGTCCAGGCGGTTAAGGAAATCGCTGAGGAAACAGGCATCACGTTTATTGGGACAGCAGGTTTTAATAAAAGTTTTCTCTGGAGCGCATCCATTCCCGAACGGTTGAAACACGTTATCGGTGATTATCAGACTTTTTCGGATTGGATTGAGCTAAAATCGATTAATGAACTGGCGGATTTTGTCATTCAGGAAATAGAAGAAGGTTTGGAAGGCACTGGAGTTCCTGGAGGGCAAGTGAAATTTGGGACAGGTTACAACCGGATAACACCACTGGAAGAAAAAACATTACGGGCGGTTGCAAGAGCTCATCACGAAACGAAAGCTCCTATTCACTCTCATACCGAGGCTGGTACAATGGGGCTTGAACAAATTGAACTACTGAAAAGTGAAGGCATTAATCTTGAATATATGAGTTTTGGTCATATGGACCGTAATCCTGATCCTTTTTATCATGAAAAAATAGCGAAGACAGGTGCGTTTCTTTCGTTTGATGGAATTTCCAAAATAAAGTACGCGCCGGAAAGCACACGTATCGGCTGTATTTTTGAACTGGTCAAAAAAGGCTATGAAGATCAGATACTGGTAAGTGGCGATACTGCCAGAAAAAGCTATTATAAACATTATGATTATGGACTTGGATTGGAAAATATTATTGGTAAGTGGGTGCCGCGTTTTATTGAAGAAGCCAATCAAAAAGGCTTTGATGGGGAAAAACTGGTGGATAAATTTTTCGTTCAAAATCCAAAGCGGTGCTTTACCTTTAAAAAATAACAGGTGGTGAAACTGGTATGCAATTTCAATACGACAATTCATTTGACATTAAAGAAAAAATTGATAATTCGAAAATAGCTATTTTACCAGTTGGAGCGGTGGAAGCACACGGTCCTCATTTACCCCTGGGCACCGACAACCTGCTGGCAGAACAACTGTCTGAAAAGCTGGCGGGTCGCGTGAATGGTTATGTGCTGCCAACGCTGCCTTATGGGCAAGTATGGAGCCTGCGCAATTTTCCGGGCAGCATCAATATAAGCAATGAATCCCTGATCCGGTTTCTGGTTGATATCGGGGAAAGCCTGTATCATCAAGGGTTTACAACATTTGCAATGGTGAATGGTCATTTGGGAAATGGATCAGCATTAAAAGAAGCTGCTCGTGCGTTGTATGAATCGTGTCCGGAAATGCGCGTATTTTACTTTTTTTATCCAGGCATGAATAAGGCGGCATCAGAAGTCAGGGAGACGCAATCGGCTCATAATACGTATTTTCATGCCTGTGAGATTGAAACATCTTATATGCTCTATCTGGCTCCCGAATATGTTGATATGGACAAGACGATTACGGACATACCCGATATCCCGGATCATGCTGATGTGACGCCTACACCGTGGGAGGAATTTACAGAAACGGCTGTACTGGGTGATGCCAAACTTGCTACAGAAGGAAAGGGTAAATATATAGTCAATATCGCATTGGAAAATATGGTTCGACTGATGAACAACCAGGAGTGATAGGCTGTGGATAAATTACATGATAAAATTCTGTTTAATTACTTGGTACGAGATGTAGAGAATACTGCTGCTGTGATGGAAGCTGGAGCTGGACATGTCGTTCCGGGGATTGTATCAGATAAATTCGCTTCTGTGGAGGATGCTGCAACAAAAGTAAGTGAAATAAAAACCGTTGCAAAGACAGTTAGTATTGGTCTTGGTGGTGGGGGTAATACAGCCAATTGGAAAAAAGTGCTGGAAATTGCTGCAGTGTCCAGACCAGGTCATATAAATCAGCCGTTTGAAACGTCGTCTTATTCATTAGGCTATCTGGATGGGATAGGTCATCAAAAACAATTGGTGAACGGACTGGTTAAACCGACCGGTGAAGTTGGAAAAGTCCAACTGGCGAATTCAGGAAGTGTCTATAAAGTAGAAGAATTAATGGAAATCGCTTCTCATCTTGGCATCGAAAGTATCAAGATGATGCCTGTCAGTGGAACCGATCATTTGGAGGAACTCATTTATTTAACCAAAACAGCTCAGGCCAAAGGTATCCGTGGCGTGGAACCTGCTGGTGGCATTAATGGAGCTAACATTCGGAAAATCGTTTCAAGTGTGAAAGATATTGATATCGAGTTCTTTATGCCGCATATCTTTGGGTCAGCCATGGACAAGGAAACAGGAAAAACCATACCGGATAAAGTGAAAGAGGTTTATCAAGAAGTGGAGGGCTTATAATGATTCATCATTATTTCAGCAAGATTACGGACTTACTCGATGTTGTACACAAGAAAGAAAATGATGTCATGAAACAGGCTGCGGAAAAAGTCTCTGAATCTATACAGCATGATGGGGTAATTCATTTATTCGGGTGCGGCCATTCGCATATTTTGACCGAAGAAGTTTATTATCGGGCAGGCGGTCTCGTTCCGATTCATCCTATTCTCCATGAACCATTGATGCTCCACGAAGGGGCTGTCCGTTCTTCTTCATTTGAACGTAAAAATGATTATGCGCAAACGTTTATGAATAAGCAAGATATACGGGAAGGGGATGTTATGTTTGTGATTTCGACATCAGGAAGAAATCCAGTTCCGGTAGATGTAGCGCATATTGCTAAGAATAAAGGTGCCTATGTAATTGGCATCACATCAGTTGAGTATTCGTCGAGCCAGCCATCACGCCATACCAGTGGCGAACACTTATTTGATGCGGTTGATCTTGTGATTAACAATCATGCTCCAGGAGGGGACGCACTATTATCACATGACAAAGTTGATGTGAATTTTGCGCCAAGTTCTACTGTCATTGGGGCGACTCTTTTAAACGCCATTTTAGCTGAATCAATCAAGCACATGGCAGATAATAATTTTGAGCCGCCTGTTTTCCTGAGTGGCAATATTGAGGGAGCAGACGATTATAATCAGCAATTAATTGAAAAATATAAAGAACGCGTTAAGTTATAGCTTTTAAAGACTTATGAAAGGCGCACCAGCAATTCGCTTGCTGGTTCGTCTCTTTTTTTGACCCGGAATCCTACTCAGCTCGCCACAATGGCGGTTGAAGCCGGATAATTCCATCGGGTGTTTATGGACTCATTGTAAATTGGTAACGTATAAGTCGAAATAACCTGAAACAAACTAATGCATATTTGATAATATTTATCAGTTTAACCTTGCAATAACAACAAATTAATAATTTATATAAAATGTTAAAACACGCTAATTGAATGGTTTGATTAATTTTTAGTAGAAGTTGCTTTTATGATTCAGCAAAATTTTTACACGAATTTTACACAGGAATTTTTGCTGATACTGATATATCAGCGATGAAAGGCTATATTCGATCTCGACCACCGTTATCCAACCTCCTAAGCGAAGACGGTAGTTGGTTTGTGATAAGATAAAATTTATTAACCTTCAGCTGAAACTTGGGTTAGGAGTTAATATTGTAAGGCAAGCTCCAACGCCAACTTTTTCCCTTAGTTACTCATTGAACTTTATCATGTGTGTATGGAAATGATTTGGTCGGTTATAAATAAAGCAAGTGAAGATTAAGGTTAAACGAAAAATAAGAAAAGTATAGAAACACAACATAATGTCATTTATGTTGTGTTTTTCTATTCATCTGTTAGAATTATCAGTATAAAATCCAACATAATTTAGTAGGAAAAGGCGCTTATGGAATCCAACATAATTTATAGGGTGACATATATGTTAGAATCTTTTTACGTTTATTTGCAAAATAAAGATTTAAAGGAAAATACTATAAAAGGATATCTTCAGTCAGTCAATGGGTACTTGAAATGGTTTGATGAATCCAAAGATGTTCCATTTCAAAAACTTCATCGAGAAAATGTACTTGAGTATATTTCTTGCTTGAAGACCGTTAAAAAATTAAATCCGAAAACAATCAACACAAAGTTGAGTGGGCTAATAAAATTCAATGAATTTTTAGTGGAAGAGTATCATGTGCAGCCGAATGTAGTTATTGGAAAGAAAGATTTCGAAAGAGTACAACAACCATATGCATCTTTATCAACGGTAGAATATGATGATGTGGAAAAGTTCCGGCAGATTATATTGGATGATAATCATATGCGCTATTATGCTTTAGCTACAATCTTTGCATATGCCGGTCTAAGATTATCAGAAGCACTGGATTTGCACCTTAATGATGTTCATTTGGTGACAAGGGAAATTGTGGTGAGAAATGGAAAAGGGGATAAAACGCGAATTGTTTACATGAGTGAAAAGGTCCGTATTGCGTTGCAGTCTTGGTTGAAGGAAAGGAAAGAAAAAGGAATAGTTTGCGATTATCTGTTTCCGAGCAATCGAAATCAGCGACTTGATCGTACCGTTGTTAATACAGCATTTCAGCGATACGCCAAAGAAGTTGGCAAGAAAATCACCCCTCATGTGTTAAGGCACTTCTTTTGTTCAAATGCAATTAATAAAGGTATGAGTATTCATGAAGTGGCAAACCAGGCTGGACATTCCAATATTCACACGACATTGCTGTATACGAATCCGACTAAAACGGAGATGTTGGATAAAATGGATCAATTGTAAAGGTGTTGCCTATGAGCAGATTATCAAGAAAATAAATGAGTAAGAAAGACATGGCTAATTCACTGCAATACTTGGAATCGATATAAAATCACCAAAATTTTGATGAGAAAGATTTAGTGAAGATTAAGTAGTCTATATAAGGTTCGATTTTCACGCACATATATGATTTTATTAAATTGCAATAAAGCATCTAAAGTGGCAGGGATCTGAATACTATGACACCGAACTTAAATAAAGGCACATAACGTTTCTTGGAATGCCGGTATAGAGGGGCATTTTGAAGGAGTTTGAATTATAGATGGAGGGTCACAAATGCTACAGGATATCATTCAAAGGCAGGATAGAATTATTGAAAAGGAAAAACATCTGATGCTTAAGCATTGGATGGTAATTGAACCAGATTATATACGTGAACATCATTCAATAAAACAAGCGATATCCATCTTTAAAGAATTCGACGTTGAATGGTTGCCGGTAGTCAATGATGATATGAAGCCTGTTGGAATTTTAACCGCTAAATCATTGCTGGAAAGTCTTTTGTTGGAAAAGGAAAATGACCTACTTAAGAAAAGTATATCGAGAGATGGTTTCATAATCGTTAGTCAAAATGATTCCGTCTTGGATCTTCATAGGTTCCCTTTCAATTATTATTTGGTAGTAAATAGTCAATACAAATTAGTCGGAACAATAACGAGGAATGAGATTTTAGATGGAATTTCCTCTTTTATTCAAGAAATAGATCAATTGGAACACACAGCGGCAATCTTGGATGAGGTGATGAATATTGCCTATGAAGGTGTTGCTGTCGTTGATAAGGAAGGAATCATCGTCCAATTTAATGAAGCATACAGTCGTTTTATTGGCGTGGATAAAGAAGATGCCTTAGGAAAGCATGTGCAGGACGTCATTGAAAATACCAATATGCACAATACCGTAAAGACAGGGTTGCCAGAAAGAGGTGCTATCCAATACATACAAGGACAGCCGATGATTGTTCACCGCATCCCAATCTGGAAGAATGATACGGTTGTTGGTGCGATTGGCATGCTAATTTTTGAAGGTGTCTCAGAACTGTATCAAATTTATGATCGGATTCAAAATGATAATCTTAAAGCCGATACGAATAAAAATATACGAAATGTGCGAGAAAATCATGAAAAAATAAGGATGACAACACTGGATCAGATTATAGGAGTCAGTGACAGTACGGCAACTATCAAACGGACAGCACGAAAGGTTGCAAAAACAGATGTAACCGTTCTGATTACTGGTGAAAGCGGAACTGGTAAAGGCATATATGCAAGTGGGATTCATGAGTTAAGTCCATTTTCATCAGGGGCTTTTATTAATGTCAACTGTGGGGCAATTCCGGAAAACCTGATTGAATCGGAATTATTTGGTTATGAAGAAGGTGCATTCACCGGGGCAAAAAAAGGCGGCAAACAAGGGAAATTTGAATTAGCCCAAAATGGGACACTATTTTTGGATGAGATTGGTGAAATGCCATTAACCATGCAAACCAAACTACTCCGTTTGCTTGAGGATAAGGAATTTGAACGCGTCGGTGGTACACAAAAATATAAGGTTAACACGCGAATCATTGCAGCAACAAACCGAAATTTGTGGGAGATGGTAGAAGAAGGAAAATTTCGCGAAGATCTTTTTTACCGACTTAATGTTGTTGAGATTCAGATTCCCCCTCTTCGTGAACGAACATCTGATATTCCTTCATTAGTGTCCAATTTTATGAAATCAATGTGTCATAAATATCAAGTTCCCGAAAAAGAGTTGACCTCTGAGGCCATGTCAGCATTTATTCATTATTCCTGGAAAGGAAATGTTAGAGAATTGATCAATGTGATCGAACGGCTTGTTGTACTGATAGATAGCGACACGATCACCTTAAACCATTTGCCGGAGTATATGAGAAACTCAGATGATGTAAGCAATAACTTTTTAAGTCACAAGGGATACAGTGATAATGAAAAAGAGCTGATTCAATCCATACTTAATGAATCTAATGGTAATAAAACAATGACAGCTAGAAAAATGGGAATGCACCGGACAACGTTATATAAAAAAATGAAAAAATATAACCTCTAAACTGTAGCTATTTTGCTACATATCAAAGGATAGTTGTAGCGAAATAGCTACAGTTTATTTATTAGAAATACTGTTTTCGTGGTGATTAATTGTTGGCATGTTTTTTGCTAGAAATATGTTGAAGCAGAAAGGAGGAACAGAATGCAAGATTTTGCTGTTTTTAATTCACCACACAATATTAATTATGGTAGGGGGCATTTAAAGCAATTGGCACTGAAGTAGCCAAACAAGGTAAAAAGGCACTTATCGTAAGTGACAAAATAATGGATAAGCTCGGAAATGTCAGTGAGTGCAGAAATTATTTGTCAAAAGAAGGGGTAGAAAGTGCTGTTTATTTAGGTATTGAATCTGAACCGACTGATGTCTATGTCGCAGAAGCATTGGACATCTTAAAACAAGAAAAATGTGATGTGGTTATTTCACTTGGTGGCGGTAGTTGCATCGATACAGCTAAATCTGTAGCGGTTCTTGCTACAAACGGGGGCTATATTGGTGATTACATGGGAGGAAATAAAATCGCAAAAATGAAAGCGGTGCCACATATCGCCATCCCTACGACTGCTGGAACCGGATCTGAAGCAACCGATGCTACAGTTATCACGAATACAACGAATGATGTGAAAATGATGATTAAGCAGCCGGCATTTTTACCTGAAGTAGCGATTGTTGATCCACTGTTGACAATGTCAGCTCCTAAACATGTGACAGCTGCTACTGGAATCGATGCGCTAAGTCATGCAATTGAGGCATATATTTCCGGGCGGTCTCACCCGATGACAGATATGATGGCGCTTTCAGCAATGAAGTTAATTGTCAATAATATCACGAAAGCATACAAGGATAAGGATAATATTGATGCGCGAGAAAGGATGATACTGGGTTCACTGCAAGCAGGTTTAGCATTCTCAAATGCATCAGTATGTCTGGTTCACGGCATGTCAAGGCCAATAGGAGCATTGTTCCATGTGCCACACGGGTTTTCAAATGCGATGCTGCTGCCGGCAGTTCTGGAATACAGTAAAGATTCAGCTGTGCAGCGTTTGGCGGAGTTGGGCAGGATTTTCAGTCCGGAAATGGAGAATGAATCTGATGAAATAGCTGCAGATGTTGCCGTAGCTTTTGTTAAAGACTTGTGCCTTACATTGGAGATACCAAATTTACAGAGTTGGGGAATCGATAGGAATGAATTCGAAACCAGCGTCAGCAAGATGGCAACAGACGCCCTGGAAAGTGGAAGTCCCGGGAATAACCCTAAAGTTCCGTCTCATAAAGAAATAGAAAATTTGTATCACTATTGCTTTGATTATAATTTTGCTTCAAGTGTGGGGCTGAAGTAGTTTAGCAAGGGGGAAGATTTTTGGAGATAATAGGTTTAATAGGGCTAATCGTTTCACTGGCATTACTAATTTATCTCACCATGAAAGGCATAAATATTATTATAGCAGCCATCATCTGTTCTGTTTTGGTAGCGGTTACAGGCGGACTTAATCTGCAGACGGCCTTAATGGACAATTATATGACGGGCTTTACTGACTATTTTGCTTCGTGGTTTCTGGTATTTCTGTTAGGTGCCATTTTTGGTAAAATTATGCAAGATACAAAATCGGCTGAAAGTATCGCGCAATGGATTAAAGCTACGTTAGGCACTAAACGTGCCGTTTTCGCGGTTGTAGCTGCAGCTGCTATTATGACGTATGGAGGCGTCAGTTTATTTGTGGTCGGTTTTGCCGTTTATCCGATTGCCTTATCATTGTTTCGGGCTGCCAATCTGCCGCATCGATTTATTCCTGCAGCTTTAGTATTTGGGTCAATTTCCTTTACAATGACAGCACCAGGGTCACCTGAAATACAAAATATCATTCCAACCGAACACTTTGGAACAACACCTACTGCAGGCGGATTTATTGGTGTTCTTTCCGCGTTGATTATAATGGTGACTGGGGGCATATGGCTTGGTAAAATGGTCAGACAGGCTGTTAATAACGGTGAAGAATTCTCGTTACCATACAAACCGTCCTCAAACGATGAAACGGCAGCTGCGATTGAAGATCCCGCAGATGAGGAAGTGCCTGTTAAAAAGAACTTACCTAATGTGATTGTTTCGTTTATTCCGCTGGTAATGGTTATTATCTTGCTGAATATTCTATCGCAGTTTATGAACCCAACAGCAGCATTATTGCTGGCACTGACGACAGGTATCTTCTTGGCGTGTACGACCATGAACGGCTTCTTAAAACAGTTCTGGGAACCTTTGGCAACGGGAACACAAAACGCCTTGGTAGCATTAGCGAATACATGTGCTGTTGTTGGTTTTGGCAGTGTCGCTGCACAAATTTCAGCATTTGATAGTATGGTAGATGCTTTGGTGAGCATGCCTGGTCCCCCGTTATTGGGCTTGGCAATCGGTGTTACACTTGTTTGTGGTATTACGGGGTCTGCTTCCGGGGGATTGGGAATTGCGTTGCCGATCCTGGCGCCAATCTATTTGAGTCAAGGCGTCGATCCCGGTTCAATGCATCGTATATCTGCTCTGGCATCAGGTGGTATTGATTCGCTTCCGCACAATGGATATGTTGTAACCACTGTTCGGGTTATCTGCGGCGAATCACATAAGCGATCTTATAAACCAATCTTTTTTGTCAGTGTTATTGTTCCAACAATTGTTATGTTCCTAGCTATATTGCTTTATACAATCTTTTAATCTAGAAAATTATAATTGACTGATAGTCAAAATTACAGGAGGTATTTAATATGTCAAAGACAGACGTTAAAACACTTAGAAATTATATCGGTGGTAAATGGGTAGAATCTGAGAGTGACAAAACAGAGTCCGTCATAAACCCGGCAACCGGCGACACCATAGCGGAAGTTCCAATCTCATCACAGGAAGATGTGGATCATGCGGTCAAAGTCGCTCAAGAGGCATTTCAGGATTGGAAGGAGATAGCTGTTCCAAAACGGGCACGTATTTTATTCAAGTATCAGCAGCTGTTGGTGGAAAACTGGGATGAACTGGCTGAACTGATCACCATTGAAAACGGAAAAAATTTGAAAGAAGCAAAAGGTGAGGTGCAGCGCGGGATTGAGAATGTGGAATTTGCAGCAGGCGCACCGAACTTAATGATGGGTGATCAGCTATCATCGATTGCATCAGGTCTTGAATCCGGGATGTATCGTTATCCGATCGGTGTTGTCGGCGGCATCACACCATTTAATTTTCCAATGATGGTACCGTGCTGGATGTTTCCAATGGCAATTGCAACCGGAAACACGTTTGTCATGAAACCATCTGAGCGCACGCCTTTGTTAGCCAATCGTCTTGCAGAGCTTCTGACAGAAGCAGGACTACCTGATGGTGTATTTAATATTGTTCACGGTGCACATGATGTCGTGAATGGTCTGCTTGATCACAAAGGTGTTTCGGCTATCTCCTTTGTTGGCTCTCAACCGGTAGCAGAGTATGTATACAAACGTGGAACGGACAATCTCAAACGTGTTCAGGCATTAGCCGGGGCGAAAAACCATTCGATCGTGTTAAACGATGCTAATATGGATAATGCCTCCACTCAAGTTTTGAATGCTGCGTTCGGGTCTGCTGGCGAACGGTGTATGGCAGCGTCTGTTGTGGCAATAGAAGAATCCGTGGCGGATGAATTTATTGATCAGCTCGTGCAAAAGGCAAATGACGTAACGATAGGCAACGGGCTTGATGAAGGCGTCTTCCTGGGCCCTGTTATTCGCGAGCAGCATAAAGACCGTACCCTGAGTTATATTGAAACCGGAGAAAGTGAAGGAGCCAAGCTTGTTCGTGATGGCCGTGATGAAGGACGTGCTCAGGAGAAAGGTTATTTTGTCGGTCCGACGATTTTTGATAATGTTACAACGGATATGAAAATTTGGCAGGATGAAATTTTTGCGCCTGTATTATCCATTGTTCGTGTAAAGGATCTTGATCAGGCCATTGATGTCACGAATCAATCGCCATTCGCGAACGGTGCTTGCCTGTTTACAAGGGATGGCGGCAGTGTGCGGCAATTCAGGGAAACAATCGATGCAGGCATGCTGGGTGTCAACATTGGTGTTCCGGCGCCAATGGCCTACTTCCCATTCTCCGGCTGGAAAGATTCCTTCTATGGTGACCTGCATGCCAACGGTAAGGATAGTGTTGAATTCTACACACGCAAGAAAGTTATTACGACACGTTGGGTATAAAAAACATGTTAAAAAGCACAGTGACACAAACACTGTGCTTTTTTGGTATTATATCTAACCGAGAAAATTTTTACTAAATTCTTTAAATATTGTTGACTTTATAAAACACAGATATTATAATATTTAAAAATTGCAGATAGCTAAAACTTATAATATTATAATCAATCAAAGAAAGAGGAGAAGAAGATGGAAGTTGATAAAAGTTTATCTATTCCTTTATATCAACAGATTAGGGATTATTTGAAGGAAAAGATTGATTCCGGTGAGTGGGAGGCAGGTTACCGATTAGCTGCGGAAAGAGAACTAGCTGACCAATTTAGTGTGAGTAACATTACTATAAAAAGAGCAATTCATGAGCTTGTCTATGAAGGTTATTTACATAGGCAAAGTGGTAAAGGAACGTTTGTAATCAAAAAAGAAGAACAGGATATTACGAAAATGGTTTCACTTCACAATAACAAATCGGAAAAATCAACAAAACACCCTCACAAGCTGCTTAGTTTTAAAAAAGTTAGTGCTGGTCCAAAAATAGCAAAGAAACTTCATATAAATCAGTCAGATCAAGTTTATAAAATCATCCGTTTAAAAATTGAGGAAGGTAGTCCTGCGATTATTGAATATTCGTATGTTCCTAGCAATCCATTTCCTAATTTATCGGTTGACGATTTAGAAGATAACCTACTTTATAATATTTATACCAAAAAATATGGTATTGAGTTAAGTAAAGCGAAAATATATTTTTCAACTAGTGTAGCACATGAGTATGAGGAGAAATTGTTGGAAGTTGTAAAAGGTGAACAGTTAATTGTCCTCGAGCGTTTTACATCCTCTAAACAACAAGACATCATTGAGTATTCAAAATTTATATTAAAGGAAAATCAGGCAAAGTATTATCTCGAAGTAAAACTCTAACGGAAACAAGTGACGGCAGGATATTCTGATTTAAAAGTTATTCTTAATTTAATACGAAAGAAGGGTTATAAATATGAAATTTATATAGTATGACGTTGGATTCAAAGGTCTATCAAGGCATCTTAGAAAATGATGTAATCAAAGTTATCGAGGGTGATATTTTTGGTGATTGTAATTTTACGTCACTGGAATTTCAACAGAAGATGTCATATTGCTTGCTTCTATAACGCCTAATCAGATAATCGGAATTGGTTCCAATTATGTATCTGATACTGCCAATCTACCGGCAAATGAGGTGAAGCATCCGGTATTTTTTTATAAACCGATATCTATAGATCCGAATCAAAATGTCAAGATACCTATGGAAATTAATGAAATTAAATTTGAATCTGAACTGGCAGTTGTTATCGATGGGGTAGCTAAAAATATTACCCCATCCGAGGTGTCGCAATACATTTTCGGTTATACCATTTGCAAGGGTGTAACGACACCGCAATTAACTTATGACGAAGGCTATTAGACGATAGGTAAGTCATTTAACACATTTACACCCTTGGGTCCCATTATCCGGACGGATATTGACCATTTTAATGTTGTTGTAGAAGCAAATGTTAGGTAAGAAAAAGCAATCGAGTCCATCCAGTCTTATGATTACATCAATTGATAAAATAATGTCTTATTTATCAAGTATTATGTCATTAAAACCGAGAGATGTCATATTAACCAGGCAACCCGGCGGGGACGGAATTTTTTGGTAATGGTGACACCGTATCCTGTGAAATACTAAGGATTGATACTTTTGAAAATCAATTGATTTCAAAGATATAGGTCAACACTGCCCCGTAAAACAATATAATATTATATTTTATAAAGGAGCATTGCGATGTATATAACTGATCACCCAGTCTTGAAAAAAGATGATAGAAAGGTAATCCAATTTTATTTTAATAATGAACCTTTAAATGCAAAAGCTGGTCAGACCATTGCAGCAGCTTTAATGGGCAACGGAATAAAAAAAGTCGGGGTAAGCAGGAAGCTCCAGAAATCCAGAGGGTTATTTTGCGCCAGGGGCAGATGTTACAGTTGCTTTGTGACGGTTGACGGGCTTGACCATGTTCTTAGCTGTTCGACGATTGTGGAAGAAGGTATGGAGGTTTATTCGAATCTTTCAGACTCCGATGTTAGGAGGGGAGAAAATGAACACTGATTTATTAATTGTGGGCGGTGGACCGGCTGGATTGAATGCCGCTTATAAAGCAGCCTCGAATGGTTTGAAGACAACGATTATCGATAAGTGGTTTACACTCGGTGGTCAATTAAACCAGCAAACACAATTTCATAATAATTTACCGCATCATTTTTCCAAACAAAGGGGTTTTCAGCTTGTTGATTATTTAGTAGACAGATTAAAAGGGCTTGATGTCAGAATACTGGAAAACCATACGATGATCGGTGCCTTCCAAGATGGCAATGTCGGAGTTACAAATGGCAGCTCCACGTTTCCTGTCAACGCCGAAAAAGTTATGATTACTACCGGCGCCATGGAGGAACCCAAAATATTTCCGGGATGGACCTTACCGGGTGTGATGACAGCCGGAGCTGCTCAAATATTAATCAACTGTGAGCGTGTACTTCCGGGAGAAAGGGCGCTTATTTTAGGATCCAATGATTTTGCGCTGGAGGTGGCCAGACAATTACATGATTGTGGTACTAAGGTTAAAGGGATTGTTGAAAGCGGAAGTCAATTGCTTTCCCAATATGATGAACTCGCGGAAAGGATACGGGATGCAGATATTCCGGTTTTATTGAACAGTGTCATCGAAAGTGCAATAGGAAAAGGAGAAGTCGAAAAAGTATATGTAAGTACTGACGGGAACGAAAGTGTTTATGATGTTGATCTCATATGTATTGCAAAGGGTACGACACCCATTCTTGAGCCTTTCGAAATCATGAGCTGTGATTTAACCTATCAAGAAAAACTTGGAGGATGGCTTCCCAAATATGACAGCACATTTGAGACAACGACTCCTTCCGTTTATATTGCGGGCAATGCAGCTGGCATCACAAGTATGGGCGGTATTTTGCTGACAAGTGAGATTGCAGCCGCAAGTATACTGGAAACGTTGAATGCTGCAAGTTCAGCGAAAATTGAAGAGGAAAAGAAATACTTATGGGATGAACTTTACCGTATCGAATCAGCGGAAAATCGTTCGACATTGAATGCACGACTCGAAGTTATCAGAAATCATCATCATGAAACAGGTGTCCAACTGCCAGCATATTTAGATTCTGTTTTTGGAGGGTTGATCAATGGATAAGTCAACAATTGTTTGTAGATGTGAAGAAATCAACATAGATGAGATAGAGTCAGCGATTAATTTGGGGGCTCATACATTCAATGATATCAAGCGGCTTACCCGTTGTGGCATGGGTCCCTGTCAAGCCAAATGCTGCATGAATCTGGTCCGTCAAATTATCAGTGATAAGACAGGACATCCATTAAGTGAAATCAAACCGCCCCGAATGCGTATGCCCCTAAGTGTTACCCGAATGGGAGCTTTGGCGGGCACCCGGGCATCATCTGTTGCATCGGTCTTTGGGGAATCAGCGGAGGAAGGAGAAACTGTTCATGAAGAAAAGCTATGATGTGATTGTTGTGGGGAGTGGCGTAGTGGGAAGCAGCATTGCTTATCATCTTTCAGAAGACAAAAGCAAGGAGATATTGACAATTGATAAGGACTTCCCGCTATCAGGTACCTCCGGATCCACACAAGCCTGGGTGTGGGTACATAATAAAACGCCTGCATGGTATGGTGAGTTAAACATGTACAGTGCTGAACTTTATCCGTTTTTAGAAAGGAAAATAGGTGATGTGGAATATAAACGGACAGGCGGCATTGCACCATTTTTTTCGGAAGCAGACAGGGAAAAGGCGTTGAAACTTGCGGAAAAACAAGCAGAAGTTGGTATCAAAGTAGAGGTCTTGAGTCGCGACGAAGTGCTTGAAAAAGAGCCGGCGCTTTCACGGAACATTGCTGGGGCAACGTACAGTAAGATAGATGGAAATGTGAATCCATTCCGCTTGATTGAATTATTTGTCAGAGCAGCACGGAAAAACGGGGCACAATTCTTATTTTATAATCCGGTGACAAATATTACAAAAGAGAATGGGATGTTTAAGGTGACGACTCAGGATGGCGATTATTTTTCAAATCAGCTGGTTATGGCCGGCGGGCCTTGGTCTAAAAGCCTAGGCAAACTTTTAGGAATAGATGTCCCGATTAAACAGGTGCGCGGACAAGTTATTGTGACAGAACCACTGAGTCCTTTTCTTTCGCATACCATCGGCGGAATGCGGCAGGCAGATAATGGCGAGGTACTGGTTGGCTATTCGAAGGAAGAAGTTGGGTATGATCGGCGCTCGACACTGGATATTATTCAGGATACAGCAAGGATGGCAATTGATTTTGTCCCTGCTTTAGAGAAGGTGAACGTGGTGAGATGTTTCTCAGGGATACGGGCGATGCCGGAAGATGGATTTCCAATTCTTGGGGAAATCCCTGGTATTGAAAATGCGTATATCGCCGCGATGCATAGTGGTATAACGTTATCCCCCTTAGTTGGAACAGTAATGACAGAATTATTGTCAGACGGTGAAACCTCTATTGACTTGGAAAGATTCAGTTTGAAACGCTTTGATACCATTCAGTCAATAGGATAGTTATATAACTTTTTTAATCGTAAAGGGTGTGATTAATGGGATCAGTATAGTTTTCCAGTTAGATGGTTGTCCGTCCTTATTCCAGCTACCAGCATAGAATTCATCCATAAGAGGGATTGAGCAAGAAAGATTCTATTAAAATATTTGGAGGGGTAGAATGGGTCCTACGTTAACGATTGTTATTTGTTCAATCATTGTATTATCAGCTGCTTCTGTGTTTGCCTTCTGGGTTGGCAGAAGACGCAATGACAGTGAAAACTGGATAGTCGGTGGACGTTCGTTGCCGTTTTATGTTGTGGCAGGAAGTCAGTTTGCGACTGGTATGGGTGGCGGGGTTCTGGTCGCTCATATCGGAATTGGTTACAGCGCGGGTTGGTCCGCAATAACGTATAACTTAATTTATTCAATTGGTATTGTAATACTGGTTTTACTGGCCGGCTGGTTAAAAAAACAGAAATTCTCAACTATGCCGGACATCTTCAGGAAGCTGTATGGTGAACATAAAATATTGATCAGTACAGTAACCATTATGGCGATTGTAGTGCCGTTTGGTTGGTTATGTACACAATTGGTGGCTTTTGGGAATCTCTTTTCCGAGATATCAGGTATTCCATTTGCCGTCCTGTTAATTGTATTTGCAGTTGTCAGCTTATTTTTTGTATTACCCGGAGGCTTAACCTCTGTTGCCTGGACCGATTTTGTGTTTGGCTGTATGATGCTGCTTATGTCTATTGTGAGTGGTATTTATGCTTGGAACCTGGCAGGCGGTTGGGGCGAAATCACCACGAATATACCAGAGTCCATGACAAGTTTTCCTGAAGGGTTGGGAGCAGTTGGCGGACTTACAATCTTACTATGGATGTTATCTATATTCCCTGGCGCATTAACCAACCAGATGTCATATCAGCGCATTTACGCCGCCAAAAGTGCCAGTATTGCTAAAAAAGGCTTTATCATAGCAGCTGTTGTTGGGATTGTTAGCGGAGTTTGGGCGTCATTTATGGGAATATCCGTATTGTCTATGAATCCAGGACTGGAAAATGAAGAATTGGCATCAGGCTGGTTCTTAACACAAATACCAATTTGGTTTTTAGGGATTTATTCGGCTTTCATCATTGCAACAATCATGTCAACGGTCAGCAGTGCGATTCAATCAGTGGTTGTCAACATTACTAAAGATATTTATCAATCTTACATTAATCCAAATGTATCAGACAGCAAATTATTAAGTGTATCAAGAATGATGTCAGTTGTTGTTGTCACACTTGCTGTTGTTTTAGCGCTGGTGTATCCAAAAGCTTTAGATTGGCTGGTGGCAACATACGCCTACTCTGCATCTGGGTTATTGGTACCAATTTTCGCTGGTTTCTTCCTAAAAAATTCCAATAAGCTCAGTAACAGAGGTGCAATGGCTAGTATCGTTCTGGGAATCTCAAGTGCAGCAATAGCTCAAATAATCGATACAACGATTCCGTATGCTGCTTTTGGTATATTGGGATCACTTGTCGGGTTTGTATTATTCACCTTTGTTTTTAATAAACAAAGTGGGGCTGGCAACTCCGGAAAGGGAGAAGTAGGAGCATAATATTCAGAATATATTAAATGATATCAATGTTTAAAAACATTGGAAAGAGGTGTTATTTATGGATGCTGATGTGGCAATTGTGGGTGTAGGTACGATGGGAAGCATGGCAGCATGGCAGTTGGCAAAAGCTGGTATCTCCGTTATTGGTTTCGAACAGTTTGGTATAGGCAATGACCGGACGGCTGCTGGAGGAGAGTCCCGATTATTTAGGACAGCTTATATGGAAGGAAAGGAGTACGTCCCACTTTTATTTGAAGCAAAAAATTTGTGGCGGGAACTGGAGGCCGAAACAGATCGCGAGCTTTTAACATTAAATGGCGGATTGACAATTGGGGATCCGGATACCGATGTTATGCAAAGCTTATTAAAAAGCATTCATGAATTTGAGTTGGATCATGAAATACTCCAGGGTAAAGAAGCGACAGAGCGTTTTCCGCAACACCGTTTATTTTCGGAAGAGATCATGGTTTTAGACAAAAATGCGGGTTTTCTGCGGCCTGAACTGGCAGTCGTTTCTGCTATTGAGCGGGCAGAATCTTTAGGTGCAGACATTAAACGTTATACAACCGTGCAGGGTGTTTATCCGGGCAAAAATGGTGTTACAATTGTTGCCAACGATAAAGAGTTTCACTTTGGAAAAGTATTAATCACGACCGGTGCCTGGACTTGGAAGTTATTGCCGCGATTAAGAGATCAATTGATTGCCAGACGTTTGGTCCTAACGTGGTTTGCACCAAAAAATGTTGAAGAATTTCAGCCAGATAAGTTCCCTGTTTTTGCCCGCATGCGTAAGGGCTATCGTCTGACAGGGGCACCAACTCTCGACGGAACAATGGTAAAAGCGTCTAATACAAAAAATCCGGACACTGTACCGGAACCGGATAATCTAAACCGTGATGTCAGCATTGAGGAACTTCAAGAAGTCGGTGAGGCAGTCGAAAAGCTTTTGCCAGGCCTGACTCCTAATCCTGTTCGAGCTAGTGTTTACATGGATGCTTACACAGAGGATGATCATTCCATTGTAGGCACCCTCCCGGGAATGGATAATACGTTTCTCATAAGTGGCTTTTCAGGTCACGGTTTTAAAATGTCCCCTGTTATCGGAAAGATTGCAGCGGACCTAATTACAGAGGGAGAAACAAAGCACTCAATCGGACATCTTGACCCGTACAGATATGCGAATGCTTAGTAAATGTTCAGAATAGAATTGAGATATTGCTGGAGTTAGTCAACTGTATAATTTTAGCACAACTATCCCTTTAACCGAGAGAGCGACGAGGGTTGAAGATCCTGAAATAGTTCAGATAATTTTGACGCAGCCATATATGACGTGATCGTGTATAACAACTAGTACAATTATGCTGAGGCAATGCTTGAGGTGGTCGGGCGCAATGTCGAATTATCACAAGTAGTTGCTTGACCGTTGTGGTCTTATGATGAAGTAAGTGCAATCGCTTCTCATTATAGTCATACATGCAGCGGGGTTAGATAAACGTCGAATAATCCCCATCCACATACGATGGGGGTTATTTGATGCTAAGTTATTGTCTTAGATGATAATCATATGCGTTATTATGCTTTAGCTACAATCTTTACATATGCCGGGCTTAGGTTATCAGAAGCACTGGATTCGCATCTTCATGATGTTCATCTGGTGACAAGAGAAATTGTGGTGAGAAATGGAAAAGGTGACAAAACGCGAATTGTTTACATGAGTGAAAAGATTCGTATTGCGTTGCAGTCCTGGTTGAAGGAAAGGAAAGAAAAAGGAATAGATTGTAATTATCTGTTTCCGAGTAATCAAAATCAGCAACTTGATCGAACTGTTGTTAATACAGCTTTTCAACGATACTCTAAAATCGTTGGCAAGAAAATTACCCCTCATGTGTTAAGGCACTTCTTTTGTTCCAATGCCATTAATAAAGGTATGAGTATTTATGAAGTGGCAAACCAGGCTGGACATTCCAATATTCACACGACATTGTTGTATACAAACCCTACTAAAACAGAAATGTTGGATAAAATGGACCAACTGTAAACAAGCTCATTGACAAATTTTCTATCTATCTGTCCCCCACGTACCGGTTAGCAGAATAACTGGCTGATCAAGCGTTCAAGCATCGCAGGTGTGTGTTGGAATGCGCTTTGTTTGTGCAGGCGTTCGGTCATTTGGTGCGGGTCTTTGCCGAAGGGTCCGACGTTTAACACGGGCGCCTGCAGCTGTTGCATACTTTCAAATGGGATATAGTAGTCCGTGCCCCAGACTGGTAAATTTTTTTCGTAGCTGACCCAGCCCTCGTCTGTACTCTGGTAACTGACATAGCTGAGGTCGCAGATACCGTTAAAATAATGGATTGGCTTCAAATCAATGCCGTAATGTTCACCCATGTCCTCCAGCAACTCGATTGCTTCATTTGTCACGGTTTCTTCTGAAGAATTCACGGCCGGGTAAAATGGTGGCGCGAACAAGAGCACAATTGCCGGGGTGAGCTCCTGGCAGCCAATCATGAGCTGGTCGGCAATCTGGAACGATTTGTCGCGTTCATCCAGTGCGTCATTCGCGCTGACTTCAGCCCGGATGTTTTCCACATAGGCATCCCCGTATTGCTGGCGCGCGTATGTTTCAAGCTCATCGTACCGCAGAACGCGCACGTTCCCGATGCCATCAACCTGCTCGTGTTCACAAATTTTTTGATAGGAGGCATTACAGGCGTCGGCGGCATCATTGGCTGTTCGTTCGAACAAATCCATAATATCGCTGGCAGGCCGCTGCAGTAGGAAGACGTTATATAAGGCTTGGGCACGTGCTGGCGTCTGTGTTGAATAATATTGTTTCAAGTCGCGCTGCTGCAAGGAAACCGGAAGTGGGGTCCGCTCGCCGAGATGTTCTTCCTGAAAGAGCGGGTTCCACTCCATCCGCGGTGTGAAAAAGGATGCGATAAAGTTGGCGGTCATGCCTTTCAACGGCTCGCCGACATGCGATTCTTTTCCGTAAAACAAAGCAGCGGGCATGATTTTGCCCATCGTTCCGGAATAAATATAGTGATTCGTATCGCCGGGCTTTTGCGTGAATGATGGTTCGCTGTTCAAAAATAGCTGGTAATCAAGGTCGTAATTATACTGCAGGTCGATCATGGTACTGACGGCTCTTCGCATACCGGATGAATTGACTTCCTCATCAGGCACGGTCACTAACAGCAGATTGATTGGCCATTGTTCTATACTTGCTTTTTCCAAAAGTGCCATGTGCATCGCGAGGCCCATTTTCATATCCATCGTGCCGCGCCCAAACAAATAGTTTCCGGCCTCCAGATCGTGGACGGCATCCTGATCAAGAATACCTTTGTACGCCTGCAGTGCTTCCGTCAATTTTTCCGGCTAATAGGCAAGTGGTTGCAGCTCGCCGTACTCTTCAGTCTGTACGGTGTCAAAATGACTGATCAGGACGACGGTTTGTTTAATGTCGTCGCGTTTATACAGTGCGGTTAAATACGCACGCCCAAGATCAGCTTGGTGCAAACTGATACGGTCTGGATGTTCCTGAAAATGGGCAAGTGCTCTCAGTTTGGCATGTGTTTTATCTGGAAAGCTTTTTTCCCCCTCTGAAAATGTCTCACTATTCCAGCTCACCAGCTCACAAAGTAGGTTTTCCAGGTCTTTGGGCGCGGACCATTTGCGGTTTTCCATCATGATCCTCCTCTCGAAATCAGCATTTTTCCCTATGATTCGCTTTTTTCACAAAATAAGCTGACATTTAAAAAGGCAGCTCTCAGTTGTCAACGGTAATTTTCATAACTTTAAATCTCAAGGATAGGCAGCTCAGTCCACCATCCTGTTTTTGGAATTCAGACATGTCAAGTGCGATGGTCGGGTATCCGGCGGCTTCAATTTTATGTTTGGCTTCCGGGTAGCCTTCCGGGATGATGACGGTATCGTTGACTCGGATGCAGTTGGCAGCATACCGCTCGTTATTGCTTATGACCAGTTTATCGTAGGAAGCAAAGTCCGGATGGTCGATAAATTCACCGGCGACAACCATTCGATTATCCCCAAGGTAGGCGACGCCTGTTTTCAGGTGAAAAAATGTTTTTAACGGGACGATGGTTGCCTGATAGCTGAATTGTTCGACGATGGCTTTAAACTGACGGGCACCTGCCTCATTCGTGCGGTCGGAGATACCGATGTAAAATTGGTCTTCCGCCTGTAGCACGTCACCACCATCCAGCGTGCCGGGTGGTTCGATATAATGAATGGTTTGATAAAACCCGCGGACGATAGGGTCCATCAATTTTTTTTCCTGATTGCGGGAAGTGGCGCCCGGATTGGTAATAACAGCAAATTCTTCTGTTAAAACGGCGTTATCTTCCACAAAAGTAGAGTCAGGAAAATCCTCACTCGATGCAAGCTTTGTCACCTCAACGCCACACCTCTTCAGTGCATTCACGTACTCGGCATGCTGATTGAGCGTTTTTTCATAATCCGGTGTGCCAAGATTGGATGTCGTCAGTCCTTGGGTATAACTTTTGCCGGGTGTTTTGACAATAACATTGGAAAAATCCATTCGTATTCCCCCTCATAATGCTTCATTATTTGCTTGTTCTGTCCGCTTGACCGTGCATTTTTTCAGTTCAGTCCCTAATAACCGGGGAGGTCAGACATGTCGGGCCGCCGGTACCTTTATATGAGATTTCATTTCCTTCATATTCGTAAACGGTTGCTCCAGCGTGTTCAAGTTTTTGTCTGGTTTGTTCATTTTCTGATGGCAACACGCAGATACGCGGTGCGAGGGCAAGCACGTTGCAGCCGAGTGTTTCGTATTCATCGGCGGGCACTTCGATGAGTGTGAATCCCTGCTCGAGCAAATACTTGCGGAAAAAGACCGGCATCAGCGGCGAATAGACGACAGCTAGGTCCTGATCGACGATGCTGATAATGGACATGAGATGCAGACATTCGTCTTCACCCCGGTCATGCGGCAACGGAACTTCGATAAAATTATCGACGAATGGCTCGGTTATCCTTTTCAGCTGCCGGATGGCCTCACGGTTTGTGCGGTAGCCAAGCCCGATGGCTAATTTGCTATCGTCCAGCCAGACGAGGTCACCGCCATCACCAACCGCATCCCCGGTCAGTTCGCCGATAATCGGAATGGCTTGTTCTATAAGATACGCTTTCATTTCTGCGGCTTCCGCCTGCCGGATACTTTTGCCCGATTTTAGGATAATGGCACCGTCGCGGGTGAATTTCACCGGATCATGCGCGTAAATCGAATCAAGACCGGTCTGATTGGTTGTCGGCAGATAATCGATTTGATCAACATGAGTCTTTAGAATGCGAATGAATGCATGGTACTCCGCCAGCGCTTTGTCATAATTCGGAACATCAATATAGTTAAATGTCCGCCACTGATCCTCCAGATTTGCCTGGCTGATGAATGCTTGTTCGGGATGCTTTACAATGACGTGTTTTAGTCGCTTGTACATTGATGTGCAGTACATAAGGCCCCTCCATTTCCGTATAATGAAAAAGTTTTTCATTTATTGAAAAATTGGTAATTTCATTATAGCGGCGTCTTTGCTATAATGTCAATATGAACCGCTAACATAAGACGAGAGAGTTGGTTGAGGATGCAGTCAATTGACAGGGCGATGACGATTATCGGTATTCTACTGCGGAATTCGCCGAAAAATAAACTGACGATTTCGGAACTTGCCGAAGAGACGGATCTTCCAGTGAGCACGCTGCATCGCATTCTGAAAGCAATGATTAAGCACCGGATGATTGAACAGGATGAGCGAACAAAGCAGTATGGAATTGGCAATATCTGGTTGGAATATGGTCTATTAATCTATGACACGATCGATTATGTCAGTCAAACGCGGCCAGTGCTGGAAAATTTGATGAAGCAACTGCAGGAAAGTGTATATTTATATAAACCAATGGGTGATGAGTCGATGATTATTGAAAGGATTGATGATACCTCGAGTGCTATCCGTGTTTATGACAAAATTGGTCTGCGCATCCCGATGGATACCAGCGCAGCCAATCATGTGATGTTGGCATTCATGACACCGGACAAGCGGGATGCGTGTGTTCGCCGGCTGCTTCCGGAAAATGATCAGGCTGCCTTCCAGAATTATCTGGAAGAAGTACGGGAAAAGGGATATGCTGAGAGTGATAATGAGCGAATTGAAGGTACGACATCCATTGCAGCGCCCATCACCAATTTGAACGGCGATGTTCACGGCGCGGTTGGTATCCGGGTAATTAGTTTTAATTTGACTGCAAAACGAAGGCAATTTTTAGCCGACGGGGTGAAAGTTGCCGCTGGGAAAATCACCGGCACGTTCGGCCGCCAGAAGCTGAACTGAATGGGGAAGGAATAGTGTAAAACTTAACAGAAGGGAGACGCTTGGCACGAAATGCTAAGCGTTTATTTTTTGTGATATTTTGAAAATTAACGGATGGTTTTATGAATCTACTCATATGTGTAACCATTTTATGGTTAATTTCTCTGTATAGAAATATAGGGGAAATACATTTTGACTTTTAAATAAAGTCTGAAAATTATATTGATTTCAACTGCTTTATCCATTATAATAAGACCATAATTTTCATTAGTCAGAATACTTTTCTGTTATGCGGAAAAGGTTATGCTGGATGATATATAAAGGGGAGATTATTGTGAGCTGGGTCGAGTTTATTGTCCAGGATGTTTTATGGGGAATGCCGCTCATCATTACTATTCTGACAGTAGGGGTTTTTCTGTCACTGAAAACACGCTTTTTTCAAATCCATCGATTGCCACTCATTTTTCGGAAAAGTATACAGGATATCAAGCGGTCAAACAATAAGCAGGAAGGGGGAGGAGTACTTTCGCCGTTTGAAGCAGTCAGCCTTTCCATAGGTGCTACTGTTGGTGTTGGCAATATTGGGGGAGTGGCAGCGGCGATTGCACTAGGCGGTCCTGGCGCTGTTTTTTGGATGTGGATAGCTGGTCTGGTTGGAAAATTAATTAAAATGACCGAGGTTTCTCTTGCAGTACATTACCGTTCCAGGGATAAAAACGGTGAAGCATATGGCGGTCCAACTTATTATATTCGAAAAGGTTTGTATGAGGAACGTAATCATAAAGTGCTTTATAAAATACTGAATTTCATTTTTATTTTTGGCTTTGGAACCGGATTTGTATTGACTGTACAAAATTATACCGTTTCCGAAGCAGTAGCCACGACGTTTTCAATGAATCACGTTTTGGTCAGTCTTATTTATACGGTGCTCTTGTATATCATGATCAGTGGCGGTCTTTCAGGACTCGGAAAAATTGCAGTCAAGGTTGTCCCGTTCATGATTGTCTTTTATATCTTAGGCGGATTATATATTCTTGCTATTAATATTAATGTACTACCTGATGCGTTTGCGCTGATTGTCAACAGTGCGTTTAATGGTACGAGCGCGGCAGGCGGTTTTGCCGGTGCAGCTGTTGCAGTAGCAATTAAGACCGGTATGTCCCGTGCGGTATTCACGAATGAAGCGGGATGGGGCTCTTCTGCTATGATTCACGCGACAGCAAAAACAGACCATCCAATTCGCCAAGGTATGCTAGGTGCCTTTGAGGTTTTTGTCGATACGTTTGTGATCTGTAGCATTACGTCACTTGTTATTATTGTAACAGGAGCCTGGACAACAGGGCTGGATGGTGCAGAACTGACATTAGCTGCTTTTGAGACAGGTGTTGGCACTACCGGGCGGATGATAATTGCCATCGGTGTTCTCCTGTTCGGACTGACGACATCATCCGGCATCTATGCTCAAATTGAAGTGATTTTGCGATATTTATTGGGTGAATCCCAATGGAAAAAACGTATTTTGACAGTTTATAAGTGGACTTATCCAATTCCAGGTTTTATCTTGGTTATTATTGCCGTTTCCATTGGTATGCCAGGGACGATGGTCTGGCTATTCGCTGACATGACAACAGCTCTTCCTATTTTTGCCAATGTCATCGCCATCTTGATATTAAGTCCAAAGTTCTTTGCACTGCTGAAAGATTTCAAGGTGCGGCATTTGCACAAAGGGGAAGTCGATCCAGATTTCAAGGTGTTTTACGATGATGAGGAAAATAGGAAAGTAACGGAGGAAAAGAAAGAAGCGTAATCTTGCGATCGAATTTGGCATCTGTCTTTATTGATACGGCAGATGCTAATTTTATGAGCCAGGATATACACACGTTAAAGGGTGTGGTGGCATCGGTTAAATCGAAGTATTCATTACCTTCACTTGGCATTCCAGAAGCATTAGTTGTAATTGATAATTAGTTTCTTTAATATATGTACTTCCAACACGATTCATATGAATTGATTAATTCTTCAAAAAAACTAACCTCAGTAAGCGGGATCTGCAGCAGCGAAAGTATCCTGCTCGTGGTGTAAGCATTACCACCAAAATCAAGTCTGGGTATTGATATCACATATTACGGTACGCCATCAGGTTGATAGTCATAGTATGAATGGAAGAGGACTTACAAAAGACAACGCCAGAACGCTTTTTCCGAATAATAAATTAGAAAGGCTCTATCTACTATACGCTGAAACTGTGTTGGAATTAAGACAATATATTGAATTTGCCATGGAGGAAATGTATGGTGTTGGCTGGTTCATTGCAGCACCAGTAGCGATGAAATACAAACCATATAGAAAGCATTTCGATTCCTTTGATTATCATGAACTTATATCCATGATTCAGCCATACTCCTGCTTTGAGGATATTCCTGGAGATGTGTACTCGCAGATGCTAAAGACCGTTCCAACTCGAAATAAAATTGCTCATTATAAAATTGTAATTGAAGCAGAAAAGGTAACAATTGAAGATTAATTAAGGAGGCACAAATCAATGGAAAAGGTATAATGATTGGGGAGGCATAGGAACAGTTCCTATGCCTCTCAACTGCTATTCTGCCAAAAACAATCCTAGTTGGCCAAGCAAGGCACTACCTGCATAGGTTCCGGTAAAAACAAACACGGCAACGATGGCAACTTTCCAGCTCGTTTTCCGAAGATCTACCAGACGGTTTGCTACAGAGATCCCGGCAAATGTTAGTATCGGAGTTGTGATGGAAAGGAAATCGACTGCTTGGATTGCTTGAACGAAAAAGTCAGAAACCAAACATAGGGTTAAAGAAACAATGGATACCCATCCCAGAATCGGAAAATCACGTATTATCTTTGCAGGGAATTTTTGCATCAAGTCAGACACAAAAATTCCAATCATGGAAAACAGCCACAAAACACCAAGTCCAATAATTGTCATACCGGTAACTGGGGTGGAATCGGGGTTTTTCAGCAGTTTTATTTCCTGTGTAAACAAAATCATGAAGACGCTTAATAGAATAATCAGCCCGAGTTTGCCGTATCTGCGGAAGTCCGGATTCATTATTTGTCACCCCTAATCAAAAATTTATACATAAACTGCTGTAATGGAGCTGCCAAGAATACCATCGTAAACGTGCCAACAAAACTTGTTAAAAGCTGACTGGCAGCGGCATAGGCCAAAATCGTGCTCTCCATTTCCGGTAAGCGCGCAGCCAACGTTGCTGATGCAGCACTCATCATACTTCCTGAACCAACACCAGATGCCATTGCCAATGCTTCCGGACTAAACCCGATATCAAGCAAAATGGGTGCAAACACACTAAAGAAAACGGCACCAAACAATGTTCCAATAATGTAGATGGATAATACCCCTCTGCCTTCTTTGGATTCAAGCGTATATTTTTCGGAAATATAGGCAAGTTCGCCTTCACGTCCAATACCCAACGTAGCCCCTATTGCTTCACGTCTTAGCCCAAGAGTAATTGCAATAGGCAAACCAATCAAAACCGTTCCAAGGTTACCAAATTCCTGAATGAGAAAAACCCATCCTACCTCTAAAATATCTCGAATCTGTGGGGCAACATCTGCTCCATAACGCGCCATTAATGGAAGCATGATAAACAGCAAGTATTTTCCGGCAAAATGGACATTCTCATCACTATATACCTTTTTCCAAAAACCAGCACGGAAAATTTTAAAACCGAGAAACATCGTGATTAAAATAGCAAAAACCAACGGAAGAAGGCTAACTGTAAATGGACCAATCGGGATTGACTGAAATCCGATCATCTCTGAAATAGTAATAACTGCAAGTGCAAAAATGATTAAATAGACAAAGTTTCGCTTCATTGTAAATCCCACTCCCATTTAGTCGACAATTGAATGAATAAGTTGTAAATAGTCATCATAAGTATTTTTGTATAACCTGGAATGATCAATTCTTCCGTTCATCTTTTCCAGTACTTGCGACAAAAACCTTGGAAAAACCTCGAACATGAATTCTGGATCGGTATCGATAAAGTCATTTCCATGAATCGTACCGGTAAAGCCGCTGTAGCCAATTTGAATGCATGGCATCATAATTGACAGATCACCAATATCACCTGCGGCACTGATAAAGTCTTCATTAATAATGGTGTCAATTTCCTTGTTTTCGTCAAATGCCTGTTGGACAAAGCTGGACAAGTATCGGTCTTGGATAAATGGCACATAACCCATTTGAGTATGGGTGTCAACTTCCCCTGCAAAGCAACCGCACTACCGTTAGCGGCATCATCCAATTTAGCTGCGGCTTCTTTCAGATAGTCTACACTTTTTGTCCGGAGATCTGTCCCAACGGTTACCTGACTTGGTATGACATTTGTCGACATGTCAGAATCAATTACTATCGGATTGATGCGAACATGCTCTGTCTCTTTTAGCTGCTGTCTGGTCAATCCAACAGCCGTATTAAATAACGTTGACATGTTATAAGCATTTACTGATGAAAAAGGATCAAAACCGGCATGTGTCGCTTTTCCTTTAAATGTATATTTTTTGTAAAGAAACCCGGCAAGATCACAATTGATATTAACAGTTCGCTTGTCAAATTCTCCGCCAATTGCATGGATGCAAATACTTAGATCAATATTATCAAAGACACCAAGCTTCATAGCTTCCGGCTTTCCGCCATAGTGTGAGATTTCCCCTTGTTTTATTAATTCGTCCCGATATGACAAATCCAAATATTCCTCGGCAGGAATAAAAATGAAACTGATATTGTAATCCAGATCTTTGTACGTTTCTGATTGAAACAAATGATTGTACAGGGACAGCGCAATTGCTACTTGTGAATAGTGCCCGCAATTATGTGCAGCACCGGAATTTTTATCGGCGTACATATGTGTTGGTGTATATACTGCGTCCAATTCTGCAATAAAAGCAACATGCAAACCCTTGTCTTGATTCCCTAGAGTGGTCTTAATCCCAGTTGTGCTAAACTCTTCCACTTGAATGTTTGGATTCACTTGTTCCAAAAAATCCAACACAGTTTGTTTGGTTTTTATTTCCTTATAGCCCAATTCAGGATTATGATAAATAGTCGCAGCAACATCTTTTATAGACTGATATTGTTGTTTAAAATGCATGCAAGTCCCTCCAAAGTCTACTTAAAATAATGTTTATTTTAACAGGCTGTATACTTATCGTCAAAAAAGTATTAAATATTCGATTTTTTGTTCCGGAAACTTAAAGCTTGTAAAAACAATCGAACTGAAATAATCACTTCTCTGCAGTTCCAGAGCCGCTATTTGCTCTGCTCGTCATCCTTTCAATATAGTATTTATCACCCGGTTTCTATAGAGCTGGTGGCTTTTTTATTTTGAGTAAAATAGTGATCCAGGTGATTAATCCTACGGGAGCTGATAATTTCAAGCAAAAAATTTCGATTTGTTATTTAACACGTTAAATCATAAAATATTTTTCTAAAAATATTGACGATGCGGAAAAATAGTGCTAATATTTTTACCTAACAAACGTTAAATAGGGGGGAGGACATGACAAGAGATAAGATTATCGAAGCAACCATTGAAAACTTTTCGGAATATGGATATCAAGGAACATCGATGAGAAAAATTGCCGAAAAGGTCGGTATTAAGCCAGCATCCATTTATTATTTCTTTAGCAACAAACAAGAACTCTTTATTCAAGCAATTCGGGATATCCTTCGTCATCACTTTGCCAATATGAAAAGAGCCTATGAAGCTCATGAATCAAACTCAATCAACACTTTATTTTCTGAATTATTCAACAGAATTGTTTTTCATCATACGCAAAATGAGGAAGAAACCAAGGCATATATTATGATGGTTACTTCGCCGATCCCTGATATCAAAAATGAGGTTCGCCAATATTTGGAGGAATACGATGCTTGGCTTGTTGATCACCTAACGCATATCATTCGCATCAGGTATCCGCATTTCAATAACTCAGAAATTGAAGCAATCATTGACTATTTTATCTTTATCGGAAATGGCCTGTTCTGGAGCGTTATTATTTACGACCGGAAAACAATTGACAAGAATCTTAAGCAGGCACTCCATTTAATGAATCAATTTTTAAATCAAGCCACAGGGGGTGAGAAAAATGGATAAAGATCAGAAATTAATAGAAGATTATGAGTTGGCCCCGGTTCCTGATGAGAAAAGACAAGGCTGGTTTAAACAAATGTTGGTCTGGATTGGGGGAATTGTTGCTTTATCTGCAACGGCACTAGGGGGAGCTTTAGGCAGTGGAATGGGATTAACGGATGCCATCATTGCTTCAGTTATAGGAACATTTCTTTTATCCATTTTAAGTGCCCTTTGTTGTATTGTCGGGGCTAAAACGGGGCTGTCGACAGCGTTAGTATCATCCTTTGCACTGGGAAGATATGGATCAATGATTGTATCGGTTATTATTGCGATATCATTATTTGGCTGGTTCGGTGTTCAGTTGGATTTATTTGGCTCAAGTCTGAATAAAGTGATTAACGATGTGTTCGGAGTCAATATTGCACCCGGCATCCTCATGATCATCGGCGGCGCACTGATGACACTAACCGCATGCATCGGCTACCGGGCAATCGAGAAACTGAGTACATTTGCTGTGCCGTTGCTTGCCATATTATTAATTGGCTCAGTTTACATGACAAGTAAAAATTTCACATTTGAAGAACTGAATCAAATGCCATTGACATCAGATCCGTTGACGATAGGAATGGCCATTTCATCTATCATTGGATCACTGGCCGTTGGCGCGATTATTGGCCCGGATATTTCCAGATATGCCAAATCCGCTAAAGATGCAGCCATTTCAGCAGTTCTCAGCTATTTTATAGGTTACTGTATTGTTTTAATCATTGCAGCGACCCTGGCCAAGGCAACAAGTGAAGTGGATGTTGTTGCCATCATGATTGGCATCGGCTGGGGGACCGGCGGCATGCTTGTTTTGATTCTTGCGCAATGGACAACGAATAACACGAATATATATTCTTCGGCATTAGGGTTTTCAGTGATATTCAAAAAGATTCCAAAATATATTCTGACGATCATTGCAGGTATGATTGGAACAATTTTTGCTATTTCGGGCATTTACGATCATTTTATTCCATTTTTAAATGTCCTGAGTGTTCTTATACCACCTATCGGAGGTATTTACACAGCTGACTTTATCTTTAGACATCGGGAGTATAACTTTGACAATATTCATCAGATCCCGAATATGCGGGTGCAAAGTCTGATTACTTGGTTTGCTGCGGCAATGCTGGCATTTATGACAACGCCAAGTCCAACCGGTTTTGGCTTATTTACAATCACCGGTGCGCCGGGAATCGATTCCTTTTTAGCAGCGTTTATCATCCAATTGATTATTGGTTTTATGTATAAAAATAAAGAATTAACTGTCAAGGGGGATGCAGCATGAGATTAATTGGAAAAGAAGAAATTGAGAATATCGCAGTTGGTGCAGCATTATTAGGTACCGGCGGCGGGGGTGACCCATTTGTCGGTAAAATGATGGCCCTGCAAGCAGTCGAAGAACATGGACCAGTTAAGTTACTGGATATAACGGAAATAGATGATGAAGACGTCATTGTACCGTCTGCAATGATGGGGGCCCCAACTGTTCTGGTGGAGAAAATCCCAAGCGGCAATGAAGCACTTGAAGCCTTCCGCTCTTTAGAAAAAGTTTTAAACAAAGAAATAAAAGCAACGATGCCGATTGAAGCCGGTGGCGTCAATTCATTACTGCCGGTAGCTCTTGCTGCCAGTACCGGACTGCCTATCGTGGATGGCGATGGTATGGGAAGGGCTTTTCCGGAATTGCAGATGGTCACTTTCTATTTGAACGGTGTCAGCACCACGCCAATGGTTTTAGCCGATGAGAAAGGCAACAGTACCGTTCTGAATACCGTCGATGGCAAATGGGCTGAAAAAATTGCTCGGTCAGCCACAATGGTAATGGGAGGATCTGTCATGAATGCCATCTACCCAATGACAGGGAAACAGGTAAAGGACGCAAGCATTTACCGCACCTTAACATTGGAAGAAAAAATCGGCCGGACCATCCAGGAAGCAAAAGGGAATAAGAAAAACCCGATTGAGGAAGTTTTACAATTATTAGATGGCATGACGTTATTTTCAGGGAAAGTTACCGATATTGAACGAAGGACAGATGGCGGGTTTGTGCGTGGTACGGCAACCATTGAAGGACTGGATTACAACAAAGGTGAGAATGGCTATTTGGAATTTCAAAATGAAAACCTGTTACTCAAAACAGATCATGATGTTCTATGCATGACCCCTGATTTAATTTGTGTTCTCGATACGGAAACCGCACTTCCAATGACAACAGAAGGATTGCGATATGGTGCACGAGCAACGGTGATTGGCATACCGGCCGATGAAAAGTGGCGCACGGAAAAAGGGATTGAAGTAGCTGGTCCGCGCTACTTTGGCTATGATTACGATTTTATACCAGTCGAAACACTAAATGAAAGGCAGGGGGAGTAAACAATGAAGTTTCGTTTAGGCATTGATGTCGGTGGTACCAATACAGACGGTGTCCTGTTAGACAGAAATATGAATGTCGTTCATTCTTTAAAAACCCCAACAACAGGTGACGTTGAAACAGGAATCTATAATACAATCAATCAGCTTGTTACAAATGCGCAAGCAGATGTTGAAAATATTGAATTTGCGATGCTTGGCACAACCCAGTGTACCAATGCGATTGTGGAAAGAAAGAATTTGAATAAAGTCGCCATTATTCGTATTGGTGCGCCTGCCGGAACTGCCATTAAACCACTTGCAGGCGTTCCGGACGATTTAAAAGCCATTCTGGGGAATTATACGTATATGGTAGAAGGTGGTCACGAGTTTAACGGTGATGAAATTTCATCCTTAAATGAAGATAAAATTCGCTTAATCGCTGAAGAAATAAAAGGCAGCGTCGATTCCATCGCAGTCACTTCAATCTTTTCACCGGTGAGTAAAAGTCACGAAACACAAACCGAGGAAATTTTACGGGAAGTATTGGGCGATGATATTTCGGTTTCGCTTTCCAGTGAAGTCGGAAGCATGGGCTTATTAGAGCGTGAAAATGCAACTATATTAAACGCTTCGATTATTAATGTCGCCAAAAAGACTGCTGAAGGGTTTGAGAAAGCATTAAACACAAAAGGAATTGATGCAAAAGTTTTCTTCTGCCAAAATGATGGCACATTAATGTCCAAAGATTATACCTTAAAATATCCGATATTAACTGTTGCGTGCGGTCCAACGAACAGTTTGCGCGGTGCATCTTTCTTATCAGATAACAAAGATGCGATCATTGTTGATGTCGGCGGGACAACGACAGACATCGGCGTATTGACAAAAGGCTTCCCAAGACAGTCCTCCATTGCGGTTGAACTTGGCGGCGTCCGTACTAATTTCCGCATGCCTGATATTCATTCCATCGGCCTGGGTGGCGGCACGATCATTCACCTTGAAGATGATGATCAATTCAAGATAGGACCCGATAGCGTCGGACACCGAATCCAGGAGGAAGCTCTGGTATTTGGCGGTTCCACCCTTACAGCTACGGATGTTGCCGTTGCGCTTGGGAAAGTAACGCTCGGGAACCCTGAAAATGTAAATCACTTGAACCGCGACTTGTTAACTGCCATTTATCAGCGCATGACAGAAATGGTGGAAGAGTCGATTGATAAAATAAAAACAAGTGCTGACAATATGCCGGTTGCTCTAGTCGGGGGCGGAAACGTATTATTTCCGGACAAATTAAAAGGTGCGGCCGAGGTATATAAACCTGAAAACGGCGGCGTGGCAAATGCCATTGGGTCCGCCATTTCACAAATCAGCGGTGAAATTGAGAAAATTTACGCCATCAGCCCAGAGAACCGGGAAGAGATTCTAAACAGTGCTAAAGATCTCGCAATCAACGAAACAGTCAAGGCTGGTGCCGATAGCGAAAATGTCGAAATTGTTGATATTGAAAATGTACCGTTAGCTTATCTGCCGGGAAATGCAACAAGAGTTAAAATAAAAGCTGCTGGAGATCTAGCGATATAGAATAAGTAAATCACCAAAGGACAGAAAACTATCATTGCTGAAATTTGTCTACGACAGCAACTTGGTAAATAAAATCACCGCAAAGCACAAAGTTGTGTGCTTTGCGGTGATTTATTGGTTGGACGACTTGGTTGCACACCTATTCTTTTTCAAATTTTGTCATTTATGTCGAAAAAATTATTGTATAGGGTCAAATGGCTTGAATAGAGCAGGTAGATTTTTTGTTCCAATTGAAATGGCCAACTAGTAGATTGTTTCATAAATAACACTTAACCCAGTAATGAATCTAACCCATAACTCCAACGAAAAGGAACTGGATCATTGACTTCCTGCAAGTAAAGTTCGATACGTTCTCTCAGTTCTTCCTTTGGAATTAACCCTGATGGCGCAGGAAACTCTTACTCATCTTGGCAAAGAATGATTCAATGATATTAAGCCAGGAGCCATGTTTAGGCGTGAACACAAATTCAAAGCGGTTTGGTACTGTCTCCAGGTAAGCACGTGTTTCCCTGGATATATGAGCTGAGTGGTTATCCAGGACAATTTGAATACGCAGATTAGGATCGTAGTACTCATCCAGATCTTTCAGAAACTCAACAAACTCCTTGCTGCGATGGCGCTCTTCGACTTTACCGATGACTTCACCGGTTACCAGATCAATGCCTGCCAGCAGACTGAGTGTTCGGTGACGGACATATTCCGAATCACGGCTAAGCGTTGGATGCTTTCCGGGTACAGGCGGCAAATCAGGTGCCTTATTCTAATCTTTGGTATATTTAATGACATGATCTAAACATCTACCTCTACCCGTAATTTATTCATCAATCGAACTATAAACAGTATTTGCAATTTGCTTTGAAAGTGCACCTGTACTTGGATAGGATCCATTTTCGAGAGGTCCATTATTTTGTTTGTTAGTAAGTACAATGATTTGAAGATTGTATTTAGGATCAAACATTACTTGTGTACCTGTAAATCCTGTATGACCATAGGCTTGTGCTGAATGTTTATTCCCCATGTACCATTCCTTATTCTTCTCCCAACCGTAACCTTGACCAAATCGCTGCTGAGATGTAAATTCCCTTATCACCTTTTTGTTATATAAATCTATTTTTCCGTAATTGCCATTGTTCAGCATTGTCTGTCCAAGAACTGCAAGGTCACGTGCAGTTGAAAAAAGACCGGCATGACCTGCCACGCCGTTGTTTGCATAATAGCTGTTTCCGTCATTAACTTCACCCTGAAGCGTGTAATTCCTCCATTGAGCAAACTCATCAGCATCTTCCTCTACATAGTAGCCAAAATTGGAGTCATCTATCATTTTGTATTCATAGACATTTCCAAAAGACGTCGCAGCGATTTTTTTGTTTGTATTTTCCACAGCGTTAAACATTGTATCTTTCATTTTTAAAGGTTTATAAATATTTTCTTGTAAGTATTCATCCAGTCTCTGATTGGTAACATTTTCAATTACGAATGCGAGGGTCATAAAGCTGAAATCGCTGTAGCGGCGATCAGTGCCAGTCACATATTCAAGAGAAAGATTGTTGATATAATTCAGTACTTCCTCAGGATTATCCGCATATAAATAGGTTGGCTTCCAAGGGGTTAAACCAGACGTATGTGTTAATAAGTCTTCGATTGTTATTGCACCTTTACCGTTTTTGGCAAACCCAGGGATATATTCGGAAACTTTATCATCTACAGAAATTTTTCCTTCTGAGACAAGTTTCATAATCCCTTGTGTTGTGCCCATTACCTTCGTGACAGACGCAAGGTCAAATATCGTTTTTTTCTTCATTTTTTCCGGATTTTTTAATAATGCACCCATATCGTATTTTTTTGCATAACCGTAAGCATTTTCTAATATAATTTTACCGTCTTTTGCAATAAGAACGACAGCACCCGGAGTTACTTGGTCGTCGATAGCTTCTTGTACAATACCATTAATTTCGGTTAACTTTGCTTTATCCATGCCGACACTTTGTGGAGATCCATGGCTCAATTTGTTTTGTCCGGTTTCAGCATAGACAGGGCTAAACGAAAGAGATAACAATAGTACTAAAACCAATACAACGATAGAAGTTCTTCTCATATTAAACCTCCATTTATTTTAAGAATATACGAATAATTCAGTAAAAAGATACCACAGATTGAATGCGATTACAATATTTTAATAATTTTGTACTTATTGTTGATATGTATTTGTGAAAGCGCTATAATTACAATATACAATATTTTGTACATTGAAGAGGAGATTGAAATTGAAAGGAATTTGGGAAAATTTATATTCGAAAAATGGCCTTGCAGCTAAAGAGATTGCGAAAATGTTAATTCCTATTGAAAAAGGAAACAGGATCCCTAGAATTGATGACTTTGCACAAAAGTTATCATTAGGACGCGGTACAGTACAGGGCGGATTAAATGTTTTAGAGAATATGCACGCTGTTGAGATTGAATCAAGAGGGCACTTAGGATCCTACTTAATTAATAAAGATGAATATTTACTGAAGGAAGTCGCCGGTGTGAATTCTTATCTGGGGGCTATGCCACTTCCTTACTCTAAACTGTACGAAGGTTTGGCCACCGGTTTAATTGAAGTTTCGGATAAAAAATTAAATCGAATTAATTTGGCGTACATGAGGGGGGCAAAAAAAAGAATAGAAGCATTAAAAGCCCGCAGATGTGACTTTGTAGTTATGTCTGGCCTGGCTGCTGAAGATGAAATGAAAGAAGATAATACGTTACAGATAATCCAAAGCTTTGGGCCCTTTACGTATGTCAGTTCTCATAAGGTTTTTTTAGCAAATTCGAAGAATGATCGTATTAAAGATGGTATGCGCGTCGGAATTGATTATACATCAACTGACCAGTCGAAATTAACTCTTCTGGAATGTAAGGGTAAAAATGTCGAATTCATACCGGTGAACTATATGCAACTGTTTGAGCAGTTGTTAAATGGCAGTATCGATGCAGCTGTCTGGAACTCAGATGAAATCAAAGCCGCAGAAAAACTGAAAAGAATCGATTTTCATTCTGAACAGGCTAATCTATTATCTGAAAAAGCTTCAACTTCCGTTATTTTAATGGAAAAGGAGCGAGAGGATATAGGGGAGTATTTAACTGAATTGGATACAAGAAGGGTTACAGAAATTCAAAAAATGGTGCTTGATAATAAAAAGTTGCCGCATTATTAGTGAAAATGGTTAGTTGATCAAGGAGGAATTACTGGTGGAACTGCAGGAACTTGAGAATAGACTTAATATATTACTGGAACAAGAGGTTATTGATGAGCATGCATATGCTGTAACCATAGATGCATATAAAGAAGTTATCAATCTATTGAATATTGAAAGATTAGAGCAGGGTGAAATGCTATTCACTCATCTACCAATGGCTCTAACCAGAATAGGAAATGGTGAGGAAGTTGAAGGACCAGATTCTGGAATGATGCAGGAGGTGAAAAATTCCTCTAACTACCCAAAGGCAAAGAGTCTACTGGGTTTTGTTGAACGTAATTGGGTAAAATCGTTGCCTCAGGAAGAGAAAGATTTTTTAAAATTGCACTTTACGAATGTGCTTAACATTAATGAAGGAGTGAAGTAAAAATGAAAATTGTAATAGGCGGACAAGTTGAAAAAAAAGAGATTGAAGGGATGGTTAAAGAATTTGATGATACGATTGAAACGGTCATTAAATCAGATATGGATGGTGCAATGCTTATAAAGTCGGGCCAAGCTGATTATTATTTAGGTGCTTGTCACACTGGCGGCGGTGGCGCATTGGCAATGACAATTGCGATTGCAGGAAGAGAGGTTTGTGAAACTGTTTCGATGCCGGGTAGAAAACCGAACGAAGAGCAGATTATTCAAGCAGTGAAGGACGGGAAGAAAGCTTATGGTTTTACGGGGGATCATGCGGAGACAGCTGTTCCTTTAATACTGAAGGCTATTAGAGATAAGGGATAAAATACGAGGGGGATAATTTATGGGAATGTTTTTCGTCATTCTAATTGGTGCGATAGCTGCAGTACTGGCTAATCGAAATATTGCGGTTTTTAATGATGGACTGCGACCAATTGTATCGGAACACATTGAAGGCAAATTAAGCCGCAGAGAACTGGGGCTCACAGCATTTGCGATGAGTTTTGGACTTGTAATCGGATTTGGTATTCCGTTCACATTATCCGCAAGTATTATCTTAATACACAGCATACTTCTTGGGACGGATATTATCGGTATTGTAGCCCCTAAAAACAAATGGGGAACACCGGTTGCTGCATTAATCGGAGGTATCTATGGTTGGGGACTCATGGCAGGTTTAGAAGGTTTTGTGAAATTATTTGACTATTTACCTGTGAATTTTCTGGAACCGATGGGCCAGGTAGGAGATCCGGTAGTCGTAACATTTATGGCGTTTCCGGCCTTAGCTGTTGCTATGCAGTTCAGTGTTAAAAAAGGTATTATAACATTTGCTGCGGCTGCACTTATGAGACAGCTTGCCGTATTTGTCAATGAAGGTGAATATATTTCAATAGGCGGTAATGCCGTAGCCATCAATCAGGAGGGGATGGCACTCATTGTCGGCATGATTTTCCTATTCGCATTTGCGATGAAACAAAAACCGGATGGTGACGCATCAATAGATTTGGCATCTGTATTTAGTGAAAAGGTAAAAGAAATCAAGAAAAACGTGGCGTATTTTATGGTGATAGGTGCCCTTATTGCTGGTGCCACGAATATGCTTTTGATGGCTGGTGATCCCATTTCATTAAACTTGCTTGCAGATGGGAACCAGACTGATGCCGGGATTGCAGCTGCTGCAAGAGCTATTGGTTTCATTCCGTTGGTTGCCAGTACAGCTATTGCCACTGGGGTATATAGTCCGGTCGGATTCACTTTGATATTCGTAATAGGACTATTCTCACCTAATGTATGGCTTGCCGTAGTTTTAGGGGCTTTGATGATCTTTCTTGAAGTTATGTTACTTAACTATATTGCGAAATTTCTTGATAAGTATCCGGGGGTCAGAGATTCTGGTGAAAACATCCGGAGTGCGATGACGAAACTGCTTGAAGTAGCATTGCTTATTGGTGGTGCAAACGCGTCTAACGCAATTGCTCCAGGGTTTGGCTTTTTCTTCATAGCAGGGTTTTACTTGCTTAACGAAGCAGCAGGGCGCCCGATTGTACGAATGGCAGTAGGACCTGTCGGAGCTATAGCAGTGGGTATTATTGCCAATATATTGGTAGGACTCGGAATTATGTCTATCCCGCAATAATGGATTAGGAGTGACTTGGATGATACAAACTGTTAATGGAAAAATAGATAAAAATAACTTTGGTATTTGTGCTGCGCATGAGCATTTATCGATTGATTTATCCAGGGTGAAAAGTGATCCTGATACGATACTTGATGATGTACCAGGAATGGAGGAAGAACTGAATCACTTCTATACTGCTGGGGGGAGTTCTCTCGTTGAATTAACCAATGATGGAATGGGAAGAGATGTGAAACGACTGAAGCACTTAAGTGAAAAATCAGATATTCATATTGTAACTTGCACCGGGTTCTATAAAGATCCTTTTATTCCTCAGTTTGCGCAAGGATGGGACCAGGATCAGTTTGCTCATCATTTTATAAACGAAATAAACGATGGTATTGAAGGAACTAGTATTTACCCAGGAGTGATTGGAGAAGTTGGAACAAGTAACAACGAAATAAAGCCAATTGAAAAGGAGCTGCTGTTAGGTTCGGGTAAAGCGGGTGTGGAGACTGGTTTAACAGTCTCTACCCACACAACGCTTGGCACAATGGGTAGTAAGCAAGTCAACATGCTTGTTGGACTTGGCCTGCCTGCCAATCAGATTGTGGTAGGACATCAGGATCTTAATCCAAATAAAGAAGAAGTCCTGGATGTACTTAAATCAGGTGTATATATTGGCTTTGATACAATTGGAAAAAATAACTACCGTCCGGATAAGGACCGGTTATCGTTTCTGTTGGATTTTATCGAGAAGGGCTTTCATAAACAAATACTGCTTTCTGCGGATCTGACGAGAAAATCTCATTGGAAAAAACATGGTGGTCCGGGGTACGATTTAGTGCTGAATGACTTTATACCGGCATTACGAAAACATGGTGTTTCAGATGACATCATATCGGATTTACTGATAAATAATCCGGCAAAGGCTTATTCAATAAAGGAGTAATCATAATGGTTTACGATCCGTCACAGTTAAAATATGCTGACTCAGTACTCCCTGCTATGACAGTTCAGGAAGCCCAACAGTTACAGTTTAAATTAGTTGACAAGATGAGCAGGCAGTTTTCGGGTGATGAATTTTTATCTATGGGAGATCTTGGGGTAGCTCCAGCACATAAAAAGCCCGAACAAACTGAAAAAGTGGAAAGAGCATTGGCAAACTTTTTTAGAGCAGAATCCGCTGCTCTTGTACGTGGTGCAGGAACGGGCGCTATTCGTAATATATTAAGTACTTTGATGTCTCCCGGTGAGGCAATGTTTATTCATACCGCTCCAGTTTATACGACTACAAAAGATACGATACGGCTGTTGGGACTTGAAACAAAGGCAATCGATTACAATGACTTAGCTGCAGTCGAAAAGGCTGTTTCGCAAGATGAAACATGTAAATTATTTTATGTTCAGCATGCACGACAGCAGCCGACTGATACGTATGATTTGAAAACTGTTATTCAGACGGTGAAACGCATACGGCCTGATATGCCTGTCGTAGTTGATGATAATTACTGTGCGCTAAAAACATATGGGATTGGCGTTGAATATGGAGCAGATTTTTCAACTTTTTCCGGATTTAAGGTACTGGGTCCTGAAGGCATCGGTGTTATCGCAGGAAAAGAAAGGGAAATCAAATTACTGCAAAGCCGGAATTACTCTGGCGGGGGTCAAGTGCAAGGTTATGAGGCAATGGAATTACTGCGAATGATGACATTTGCCCCGGTTTCACTGGCTATTCAAAATGAACAGGTGGAAGAAGTTTGCAGGCAACTGAATGAAGGGTCTTTAAATGGAATTGAAAGTGCGTATATGACAAACGCACAATCGAAAAATGTAATTGTGGAATTACAAGATCCAATCGCTCCAGAGGTGATTAAACACAGCAATTTATTTGGAGCTGCCATACACCCTGTTGGCGCAGAATCAAAGTATGAAATGATTCCTATGATTTATCGTGTTTCAGGTAGCTTTATCGAGGCACAGCCAAGTTTAAAAGAATATGGGCTTCGCATTAATCCAATGAAGTCAGGGGCTTCGACTGTACTAAACATATTAGAAAAGGCAATTAACTCAGCAGCAACACAATAAGATTATTCAGACAGGAGGATGCTGCCATGTTTTTGGATGTGACAAAACGCAGAAATCCACAGCTTATACAGACAGGTGTTTCACTTCACCAAATGGGTCATATCCCACCTAACACCTATATCATCGATGTTGATACCTTGAAAGAAAATACAAACAAGCTTTCTGTTACAGCAGCTGAAAATAATATGAAGTTATATTTTATGAGCAAGCAACTTGGCAGGGTTCCCGAACTCGGTGATATTATTGTTGAAAATGGTATTAAAAAAGCGGTAGCAGTTGATTTTGATGAAGGAAAAGTACTAGCTGATCACGGAATCAAAATTGGGAATATCGGCCATCTGGTTCAACCCGGAAAGCATCAATGGAAAGAAGTCCTGAGCTGGAAGCCGGAAGTTGTTACGGTTTTTTCCTTTGAACGGGCAAAACAGGTGTCAGAAACCGCTGAGAATATGGGGGTTAACCAGGATATATTGTTGAAAGTAGCAGGTTCCGAGGATAAATTTTATGAAGGTCAGGAAGGTGGAATTCTGTTAAAAGATTTACCCACAGCCGTTGATAAAATCAAACATTTAACAGCGGTTACCATTACTGGCGTTACAACGTTTCCTAATTTGGAATTGAATGAAATCAAAACAGATATGGTTCCTACCAATAACTTCTACACTCTGTTACAGGCTAAAGATGTGCTGATTGAAAAGGGAATTACCATAAAGCAGATAAATGGGCCGAGTGGAACAAGCTGTGAGACAATTCCTTATCTTGCAAGACATGGTGTTTCACATAGTGAGCCGGGTCATGGTTTAACAGGTACTACACCATTACATGCGTATTCTGATCTGCCTGAAAAGCCGGCGATTGTTTATGTGACAGAGGTTTCTCATCAACATAATGGTAATTTTCAAGTGATTGCCGGCGGTTATTATAGTCGTTCAAGAATGAGAGGCTGTTTGGTGGGCAATGATAAATCATCAATTCTCGATCAATTTACTAGCGCTTATCAAAACAGTCCTAAAACGATCGATTATTATGGAACCATTGAAAAGCCAAAGAATTTCACAGTACGGACAGGGGATACTGCAGTGTTTGCTTTTCGATCGCAAATTTTTGTTACACGGGCACATGTTGCTCTCGTGGGAGGTATCCAAACGGGAAATCCAAGGATCAGGCATCTCGAAAGGAAATGGTGATCGTATGGCAAAGATGACACTTCTTGTTATCGACAGTTTCGGAATTGGTGCAATGGATGATTGCAAGGACTTTGTTCCTTCAGATTGCGAGGCAAATACGTATAAACATATCAGGGATAGAAAAAAAGATGCTCTGCAGATTCCGTTCATATATAAATCAGGATTGGGGACATTAGTAGATGATGAACTGGCCCCCGAAAATGCGTATGGGTATTCGAAACTTGCCCATCAGGGTGCAGATACGTATTTGGGTCATCAGGAAATTGCGGGAAGCTGTCCCCAAAAGTCGACTAAGAGACTGATGAAAGATATTCACCCTGAAATGAAGCAGGCTCTTGAAATTGCAGGATATAATGTGTCCTATCCCTTTGATGATCTGCCTGTTTTATTAGTTAATAATGGTGCAGTCGTAGCGGATAATCTGGAATCCACTGTCGGAAACATTATCAATATCACTGCGGATTTCAATAAGATGCCTTTTGAAGATGTGAAAACACTAGGCAAAGTTGTACGGGGAAATGTTGACACTACTCGCGTGATTGCCTTTGGCGGACCGTATACATCCATTGATCATATACTATCGTGTATTGAGAAGAAGCAGGAACAATATGGGGTCGACACGCCAAAGGCAGGAGTTTATGGTGATGGATACGAGGTATTTCACATGGGGTATGGGGTTGAAATTGACAAGCAGTTTCCGATGATTGCCGCAGAAAATGGGCTGAAGGTTCATCGGTTAGGGAAAACTGCTGATGTACTGCACGGAAAAGGACCATCAAACCCCATCGTTAATACAACAGCCCTATTGGAGGAGGTTTCCTGTGTTTACGAGCAGGAAAAAGACGACGCGGCTTTTTTAGTAAACATTCAGGAAACAGATTTGGCAGGTCATGCTGAAAATGTAGACTGGTATTGTGAACTGTTAAATGAAACCGATCAATGGTTGAAAGAATTTGTTCCATTAATGAATGAGGAAGACATTTTAATCGTCATGGCTGACCATGGTAACGACCCGACAATTGGCCATTCCAATCACACCCGGGAGTATGTCCCCATAATGGTTTTTGGTGACAGGGTGAAAAAATCCGATATCGGTCTGAGAGAAACAATGGCTGATGTGGGAGCTACCTTTTGTGACTACTTTAGGTTATCAGGAACGGTTGAAGGGAAAAGTTTCTTAGATGAAATAATTTAAGACAATAGGAACTTAAATAAAAATGATATATGATTACTAGCATCATCGAGAGTTGGGAAAAGGTTATTTTGTCGATTCGACGATTTTTGATAATGTCACAGTCTATAATTAAAAATCTTGCAGCATGAAATTTTTGCACCTGTATTATCCATCGTTTGTGCAAAAGGTCTTGATCAGTCATTGGTGTCACGAGTCAATCATCATTTGCGAACGGTGCTTGCCTGTTTACAAGGAATGGCGGCAATGTGCGGCAATTCAGGGAAACGATCGATGCAGGTATGCTGGGTGTCAACATTGGTGTTCCAGCGCCAATGGCATTCTTCCCATTCTCCGGCTGGAAGGATTCTTTCTACGGTGATCTGCATGCGAACGGTAAGGATAGTGTCGAATTCTACACCCGCAAGAAAGCTATTACGACACGTTGGGTATAATCACTAGTAGTTTCAAAGAGCACAGTGCCGAATTGAGCAATGTGCTCTTTGATGTGTGTGAATCCGTTATTTTTAACTCTTTTGTTAAAGAGATCTTAATAGTAAATTCCATCGATCCTTGTTCCCTGCCCGGACACCTGATACCTTCCGCATACTATGATCTTTTTTATAAGCTGTTGGAGCATAAAAGAATTAACACCTCTAAGGGGTGGTTGTATCTAATCCTTTGTTTGATTACTTTACAGTAATTTAAAAAGTGATTAATAAGATGATATGAACCACACGTCCAGAAGCATTCATTGTTCAATCTGAGTCTATCAACTGATTGAAAGTGATTTTATTAGAATAGTGAAGTAGGTCTGATTGATATTTGCTCCCTTTCAATGGGATTGTGGTTGACCTACTCCACCGCAAAGAGATTTCGAAACTGTTTGGTAGGGAGCCAAATTGACTGTTCAAATCGCTTATTGGAAATACAATCTAATTCCTATGATAATCAGAAGAAAAGACAACATTTGAACAATTAGTCTACTAGGTAATTTCTGGGATAGTGTGACACCAAGTTGTGATCCGATAATAACACCGGCTCCGCCCCATAAAACCGTCAGCCAATCAATATTATTGTAGAATAATTGAGCTATAACGCCTACAAAGGTATAAATGCATAATGAGAAAATAGAAGTTGCTGCGGATCGATGTGGGTCCATTTTAAATATATATATTAATACGGGTACAAGAAGCCAGCCTCCGCCTATTCCAAGATAGCTTGACAAAACGCCTAAAAGAACTCCGAACACAGTCAACCACTTTAACGAAGGTATATGTTCTCGGTTATTTAGCACATCCTGGTCCTTTTTTTCTGAGTTATCATATATATTTTTAAAGAGTAAATAAAAACCTAATAAGGTTAATATAGTTGCAAAAACCACAAAGAATATCTGGGAGGAAAATTGTTGAAGTATCCAGACTCCAATCAATGACCCGGGAATTGCACCTGCTGCTGTTAAAAGACCAATTTTATAATTAACCTTTTTTTTAATTGCATAGCCAATAACACCTGAAAGCGAGTTAATTAATACAATGAATAATCCAGAACTTGCAGCAATAGTAGGTTCCATATTTAGAATGATTAACAGTGCGGGTACAAAAATAAATCCTCCACCAGCCCCGACTATAGTTCCATATCCCCCTGCAAGTATACCTAACGATAAGATTATCAATCCAGTTGAAAAGTCCAAAGAAAACTCCCTCCCTTTCATTCAACCTACAAAATAACTTTGAAAGTGTAAACTTTAATTTTTTTATAGGTTATAACTATAAGTAATCTAAACAAGCAAGCCAATTTGGAATACTGTAGTATAAATTTAATTTATATCGTATAAATATTTTTTATTATTAAAATAGTAAAAACTGTTGAAACGCTTACATTAGTTGTTATAATAATAAGACAAATCATAATACAATTGAATATCTAAAATTTTATAGAAAGCGGAGATTGAAATGCAAAAAAACTCATTCTCGATCGGTCGGGAAATTAACTTTAATAATGGTATCCCATTGCAATTACAGGTAAGAGACGTTATCCGAAAAGAGGTTTTAAATCGAAAATTAGTTGATGAGACTGGAAAAATTGCAACTGAATATAAGTTAATGAATCGCTTCGGTGTCAGTAGAGTGACTATTAGAAACGCTTTACAAATGTTGGTGGAAGAAGGCGTCATTATAAGGGAAAGAGGCAGAGGTACTTTTGTCAGGACCAATCACCCTGAAAATTGGACTGGCCGTTTATTGGGTTTTACTGAAATTATAAAGGAATCCGGGTTTGTCCCAAATGCTGAAGTCATGAAAAGCGGCCCTTTAAGTCAAAATGATAATGATTTTCATATCTGCAAAGAAAAGCTGAACACCACTAATATTTGGAACTTAACACGTTTGCGCTTTGCTGATGAACATCCAATAGCGGTTGAATATGCTTTTTTTCCTTTAAGTTATGGATCCATGTTAGAAGATCAGGATTTAAAATCTATAGCAATCTACCAATTTTTTGAGAAGGAATTAGACATCTATTTCAAAGAAGCTAATCAGGTTATTAGTGCTGTCAATGCAGATGAACAAATAGCCGAAATGCTTAACACTGAAGTCGGTGAAGCCTTGCTGTATATAGAAAGGTCCACCAAAACGTCACAAGGAGATCCAGTCGAATTTTTAAAAGCTGTTTACAGGCCGGATTATTTTCAGTATTTAATCACACTATCCAGAAACGGAATTTAACGGAGGTAACGTTTATGAATCAAAAACCAAATGTATTGCTGATTTTAAATGATGACATGGGATATTCAGATATTGGCAGCTACGGAGGTGAAATTGACACACCTAATTTAGATAAACTCGCAGCGGACGGCATACGCTTTACGCAGTTCTATAATACAGCGCGCTGCAGCCCTTCCAGAGCTTCGTTACTAACTGGTCTTCACCCGCATCAGACAGGGATTGGCATATTAACTTATGATAGTGGTCCTGAAGGCTATGCTGGTGATTTAAACAAGAAATGCGTCACGATAGCTGAGGTATTGAAACATAGTGGTTATAAGACATATATGAGTGGAAAATGGCACGTTGCAAAAGATTTGGAAGAGCCTTCAGATAATTGGCCCCTGCAACGCGGGTTTGATGAGTTTTACGGAACCATCATTGGTGCAGGAAGCTATTATGACCCCAACACGTTAACACGAGGCAATGAAAATATCGAACACGAAGTGAAAGATGATGAGGACTTTTATTATACAGATGCAATAAGTGATCAGGCGGTTCAGTATATCAAAGAACATGCAGAAAAGTCACCGGATGAACCATTTTTTGAGTATGTAGCGTATACAGCGCCTCATTGGCCATTGCATGCTAAAGAAGAAGATATCAAGAAGTATGAAGGCCGATTCGCAAAAGGCTGGGATGATTTGCGGGAAGAGCGTCTGCAGAAATTAATCGATATGGGGATCATCGATGAAAATTGGGAGTTAACTGATCGTGACCCAAGTCAACCTGCATGGGAAAATGCGGATGAAAAAGAATGGCTTGAACGTTGTATGGAAGTCTACGCTGCACAAATCGATAATATGGACCAGGGAATCGGCAGAATAATAGATGCTCTGGACGAAACAGGCCAATTGGATAATACATTAATATTTTTTTTATCAGACAATGGCGCTTGCGAGGAAGATATTCCATTGAATGTGTCTAAAGAAGAGCTGGTTAACAAGTTATTAATTGCAAAATCCCAGACCAGAGCCGGCGAAGAAGTGTTTTTTGGAAACGATCCAAAAATAATGCCTGGCCCTGAGAATACTTACCAGAGTTATGGAACGGCTTGGGCTAATTTATCCAATTCGCCATTCCGGATGTATAAGCATTGGGTACACGAAGGTGGTATTGCGACGCCGTTAATAGTTCATTGGCCAAAAGGTCTGAAAGATAAAGGAACACTAAGACATACACCAGGTCAGTTAACCGATATTATGGCCACAATTGTTGATATTACGGATGCATCCTATCCGAATTTCTTCAATGGCAATGACATTCTCCCGATGGAAGGGAGAAGTTTGAAACCGATGTTTGAGGCAGATCAAGACAATGAAACCCCGCTTTTTTGGGAACACGAAGGAAACGCAGCAATTAGGATAGGGAAGTGGAAGCTTGTTAAAGAGTATCCGCACAAATGGGAATTGTTTAACATGCAGCTGGATCGTACTGAGAAGCATGACTTGGCTGATCAATATCCTGAATTTGTAGAAGAAATGGCAGCTAAGTATGAAAGATGGGCGAAAAGGTGCGGGATTGTTCCGCGGGATAAGATTCTGCGGGTTATGGAAGAAAGCGGTACGAACAAACCTTTCTGGGAGAAAGAGAGTTAAGGATATCAATAAGGGGGAGACATTTTGAATCCACAAGTAAAAAGTTGTTGTGCACCAAAAAGAGACACGTCACAAGCAGAAACTGCCCATGTTGCCTCTAGTCTGAACGAAAATTCAGGAGATACTTCGGGCATGGTGTTTCTGGAAGGTGGGACCTACCTGATGGGCACCGACAGTGAAGAAGGATTTCCTGCAGATGGCGAAGGACCGGTCAAAAACGTTACATTGGATTCATTTTATATTGATCGCTGCACTGTAACGAATCGCGAATTTGCAAAATTTGTTAACGATACTGGTTACACAACAGATGCTGAAAAGTATGGGTGGTCTTTTGTTTTCTACTTATTTATAAGCGAACAGGATAAAAAAAATGTTCTTTATGTTGTAAGAGATACACCCTGGTGGTGGGCGGTCCAGAACGCCAATTGGAAAAAGCCTGAGGGGCCGGATTCAACTATTCACAACCGTAAGGATCATCCGGTTGTTCATATCTCATGGAATGATGCAGTGAAATATTGTGAGTGGGCAGGAAAACGGATGCCAACAGAAGCTGAGTGGGAGTATGCCGCCAGAGGAGGATTGGAACAGAAAAGGTATCCGTGGGGGGATGAGTTAACTCCTGATGGAGAACATGTTTGTAATATATGGCAAGGCACTTTTCCGACACAAAATGAAGGGTTAGATGGTTTTTTATCGACAGCACCTTCTAAATCGTTTCCGCCAAACTCATATGGACTTTATAATATGTCGGGCAATGTCTGGGAGTGGTGTATGGATTGGTTCACAGTCAGTGATGAAAGCACAGCCGTCAGTTTGAATCCCGAAGGGCCGAATGCAGGGGAATCAAAAATTATTAAAGGAGGGTCGTATCTATGCCATGACTCTTATTGCAACCGGTATAGAGTAGCTGCCCGAAGTTCGAATACACCAGATAGTTCAACTGGTAATATGGGGTTTCGCTGTGTTCGGGATGTCTAAAAACTTTTAAGGGGAGAGTTTTCTTATGATCAAAAGGTCAATTGTTGTTTTGTTCAGTCTGTTATTATTCGGTATGTTATTTGGGTGTGTTGGAGGAGGCGGGGAAAATAACGGTAACGGAGATGCAGCGTCTGAGGAGAATAATTCATCTGAAAGCAATAATTCCGGAGATGCAGAGTATGAGTTTCAAGTGGCAAACGTATTAGCAGAATCGGATGTGTCGAGTTATGGTTTGGACAAATTTGAAGAACTAGTTGAGGAGAAATCAGACGGTAATATACAGATTGAAGTACTGCATGGCGGGCAGTTAGGTTCCGGTGTAGAAACATTTGAAGCTGTCAAGAACGGAAATTTAGATATGGCTGCTGATTCATTTGCCAATTTAGCAAGTATTACACCGGCTTTTGAAATGTTTCACTTGCCTTTCCTATTTGAATCAAGAGATCAACTGTTAAATGCGTTCAGCAGTGAAGCAATTAAGGAACAAATAAATGGTGAACTAGAAAACCTTAATCTTAAATGGTTTACTACGTTTGAAATTGGCGGCCCCAGAGTGATTGGAACGTCGGATACCAAGGTTACATCTTTGGATGATTTGGAAGGAATGACATTCAGAGCATCACGGTCGCCACTGGAAATAGCAAGTCAGGAAGCCTGGGGAGCAAAAGGGCAGACAGTTGATTGGCCAGAGACCCCTGAATCAGTCCGTTTGGGAATGGTGGACGGTTTAACTGTTCCATACGCAAGTTTTCATTCAGCCAAATTTCATGAAGGTGACTTGATTAATTATATAGCTAATGTTCCTTTCCAGACTTATGCGTCAGTGACAGTCGTTAATACTGAAATGTGGGCTGAACTGCCAGATGATGTTAAAACCATTTTAGAAGAATCTCAACAGGAGGCAAGGGAGTGGCATATTGACTTTGTTGGTGACTATGTTACAGAGAATATCAACGAGATGAAAGAAGCCGGCGTTGAAATATACTCCATTCCTGATGAGAATTATGAGGAGATTAAGGAAGTCACAAAAGATACTGTTTGGGATGAATTTATTGGAAATGAAGGGATGTCTCAGGAAAAACTTGATCTTATTCAGGAGGAAATCGGCCCTGTTGGTGACGGCGGATGGGGCTACGACATTTCCCAATAAATCAGTGGACTTTAATAATAAAGAGGGGCTATTCGTTAATAGTCCCCTTCACATTACTTACTAGGAGAAGGTATATGGATAGACAAAGGACAATAAACGTATTGACGAAAACGGATAGAATTGTTTCAAAGTTTATCGAAATCGTATGTGTCATATTAATGGCGTCAATCGTTGTGACCATTTCAACTTCTGTTATCAGCCGTTTTGTGGTGTTTAATCCATTGAACTTTGCTAATCCAATGGCTAAATATCTCATGATATGGGTGGCATTTTTAGGGGCAGGTTTAGCTTTTAGATATGGTGAGCATATTGCCGTTGACATGATAAGTGAACGTTTGAATCAGAAAACAAGAAAACAGTTGATTGTTGCTATTGACATTTTGACCTCCTTTTTCTTGATGGCAATGATTTATTATGGGTTTATTTTCGCAATGAGCGGTCTCGAGTCGAACGACCCTCTAGTCTTCAATATTAGTATGGCAATACCTTATCTATCAGTGCCTGTAAGCTTCATATATATGCTTTTTCAGATCAATGTAACGACTATCCTGAATGTGCTGAGGACAAATGATGCAACAGCTGAACTTTAATATGGAGGGGAATCAGTTTAATTCCAAAGAGGAGAAATGATGTATGGGTACATTGATTATTTACGGTTTATTATTTCTGGTTTTAATTGCTCTTAGTGTTCCGATCGCTTTCTCACTGGGTTTGTCAACGCTGGTAGCATTTTTTATGACAGAACAGCCGCTGGACTTATTTGCACAGCGGCTGTGGACGGGTTTGGATAAATTTACACTTGTAGCTATCCCCCTTTTTATACTTGCGGGTGAACTTATGGGAGGATCAGGGATTCTGCATCGTCTGCTTGATTTTGCCAGACTTATTGTCGGGCGTATAAAAGGTGGACTGCTTTATATAAATGTCCTTGTCAGTATGTTATTTGGTGGCATCAATGGTTCAGCGGTTGCCGATACGAGTGCAGTGGGTTCTATGCTTATACCAGCTACCAAAAAAGAATATAAGGACGCTGAATTAGCCGCAACAGTAACGAGTATCAGTTCTGTTGTTGGACCGATAATCCCACCAAGTCTGCCTATGTTGATTTATGTCTTTGCTGCAGGTAATGTGTCTGTTGCTGCATTATTTCTGGCAGGCGTTATCCCGGGAATTATATTGGGATTGAGCATGATGATTGTAACGTATGTTATTGCAAGAAAAAAAGGTTTTCCAAAAGATATAACAACATATACAGCTAAAGATGTAATCAGGATATTAAGAAGGTTTTTAGTAGCTGCTATTCTGCCGTTTATAATGGTGGCAGGTATTGTCGGCGGCGTTGTCACCCCGACAGAAGCTGGGTGTCTGGGCGTTGTCTATGCATTGTTTGTTGGTTTTTTTATTACAAAAGAATTATCGCTGAAAGAAACCTACAGGGCCCTTGCACGAACAGTAATTGTTACAGCTATCGTTATGATTATGATATCAGTTGGAAACGTCGCTATATGGTGGCTGTCCATCCAGGGAATACCTGCTGAAATCAGTTCCATTTTCCAGTCAATAACTCAAAATCCAGTGATATTTATGGCTTTAATGGTGGCATTATATCTTTTCATAGGTTTATTTATTGAGCAAGCGGCTGCCATGATTATGTTAGTGCCTATTTTTGCACCTTTGGCAACCACCTATGGAATAGACCCAATTCATTTTGGTCTCATTACTGTGCTGACATTAGGTATTGGATTAGTAACACCTCCAGTAGGAATCTGTTTATTTGTAGCGAGCAGTATTGCAAAAGTAAAACTTCAGGATGTATTTAAAACCGCGATCCCTTACCTTGCAGGCATGGCTATCGTTTTATTGCTGGTTGCTTTTGTTCCCGGAATCTATTTATGGTTCCCTAAAATGTTCGGTTTTTAACATCAGGATTACGATTCGAAACAGCGTAAGACAAAGGTGGATTTGAAGATTGAGAATCAGTAACCTTGAAATTTATTGTCAAGTAGTAGAAGAAGAAAGTATTAGCAGCGTTTCCAGAAAGAACTTTATAACGCAACCTGCTGTGACCAAACAAATTCGTCAGTTGGAAAATATGTACGGGACTAAGTTATTTGAGCGAGATAAAGGGAGTTTAGTGCCAACTAAGACAGGCAGACAATTATATAAGATTTTTAAAAGAATAGTTTTTGAATACAATCAATCTTTCACTGTAATTGATGAATTAAAAGGAGAGGAAGACAGTAGTCTGAAGTTGGGCTCTTCTTTTACAATTGGTGAATATTTGCTGCCGGCCTTATTAGGAGCATTTAAAAAAATTCATCCCGATGTTGATATTAATCTGGAGGTTGGCAGCACTCCACGGGTGTTGAAAAGCCTGAAGGAAAATCAAATTGGTGTAGGTTTAGTTGAAGGCCTTGTTGAAGAAGGCGATACCTTCAAAGTCAAAAAATTTGCTGAAGATGAGTTAATACTTGTTTGCTCACCAAATCATGTATTGTCTGATACAGAGCAAACAATTGAGGTAGCGGATTTGATTGATCAAAAGCTAATTGGAAGGGAGAAGAACTCAGGCACAAGAATGTTCATTGAACATGTATTAAAGGAGCATGACATTTCAGAAAATATTGAGTTTTATATGGAATTTGGCAGCACTCAAGCAATAAAAGGTGCGGTTGAGGCTAATTTAGGTATTGCTATTTTATCAGAGCTAGCTGTTAGAACTGAATTAACAAACGGAACTTTAGTTAAAATTCCGATAAAAGATTTGATGTTTAATAGAGATTTATGGATAGTTCAAAGAAAAGATCGTTTTATTAATGCAATTGAAAAAAAGTTTATCGATTTTTTGTACAACGAAAAATGGTAGGAGGTTACCAACTTTATGGAAAATTACATTCTTTCCCTCGATCAAGGGACAACAAGTTCACGCGCCATTTTATTTAACCACGACGGGGAAATCGTAGAAACAGCCCAAAAAGAGTTTGAACAATTTTTCCCGCATCCGGGCTGGGTCGAACATGATGCCAATGAAATTTGGACATCGGTACTAGCTTGTATCTCGGAAGTATTGCGCAAGTCAGAAGTGGATCCATCCCAGATTGCCGGAATCGGTATATCCAATCAGCGGGAGACAACCGTTATCTGGGATAAAAAGACGGGCAAGCCCATATACAAAGCGGTCGTCTGGCAATCACGGCAGACTGACGGCATATGCAAGGAATTAACTGAGCAGGGTTATGAAGATGTCATACGTGAAAAAACGGGCTTGTTAATCGATGCCTATTTTTCAGGAACAAAAGTCAAATGGATTCTTGATAATGTTGACGGTGCAAGAGAAAAGGCCGGAAATGGTGATTTGCTGTTTGGCACGGTGGATACATGGATTGTGTACAAGCTTTCGGGTGGCAAGGCACACATTACCGATTATTCAAATGCGTCCAGGACATTGATGTTTAATATATACGATCTTAAATGGGACGATGAACTTCTGGATATATTGGGTGTGCCGAAAAGCATGCTTCCTGAAGTCAAGGAATCCTCCGAGGTTTATGCAAACACTGTTGATTACCACTTCTTTGGACATGAAGTGCCTATAGCCGGGATAGCCGGTGACCAGCAGGCCGCATTGTTCGGTCAGGCATGCTTTGACAAAGGAATGGCAAAGAACACATATGGAACTGGAAATTTCATGCTGATGAATACAGGTGAAGAAGGGGTTAAATCTGATCATGGTCTCTTGACAACTTTGGCCTGGGGCGTGAATGGCAAAGTGGAGTACGCTTTGGAAGGGAGTATCTTTGTATCAGGTTCGGCTATACAATGGCTGCGTGATGGCCTGAAAATTATCGAAAATTCCCCGCAGAGTGAAGACTACGCAACGAGGGTGGATTCCACGGACGGTGTTTATATGGTGCCGGCATTTGTCGGGCTGGGAACGCCTTATTGGGACAGTGATGCCCGCGGAGCCTTCTTTGGCATTACGCGTGGGACAACTCGAGAACACATGATCAGGGCAACACTTGAGTCACTTGCTTATCAGTCAAAAGATGTACTGGATGCGATGATAGAAGATTCCGGTATTAATTTAAAAACCATGCGGGTTGATGGCGGCGCCGTGAAAAATGATTTTCTCATGCAATTTCAAAGCGATATGGTTGGTGTTTCCGTTGAACGGCCTGTTGTACAGGAAACGACAGCATTGGGGGCCGCTTATCTTGCCGGGCTTGCGGTCGGCTACTGGAAAGATAAGAACGAGATTGCTGAACAATGGCAAAATGAACGGACATTTGAGCCTCACATGGAAAAAGAAACGCGCAACGGACTTTATGATGGATGGAAAACAGCTGTAGCGGCAGCACGTTCATTTAAGTAATCAATATTGTATTTGGGACGAATTTTTTCAGAAAATTTGAGATGCCGTCTCGAGCGTATACAACAGCGAGCCGGTTTTTGACAGCGATCGGGAGAGTGAGTGGATATGTCAGTATTTTCAAGTCAAAAGCGGAAAAATATATTTCAGTCGATTGAACAAGAGCAGCTTGATGTGCTTGTGATCGGCGGCGGAATTACCGGTGCGGGGATTGCACTGGATGCGGTCACCCGGGGTATGAATGCAGCTGTTGTGGAAATGCAGGATTTTGCTGCGGGTACCTCAAGCCGTTCAACCAAACTGGTGCACGGGGGTTTGCGCTATTTAAAGCAATTTGAGGTGAAAATGGTATCGGAAGTGGGCAAAGAACGGGCGATTGTTTATGAAAACGGCCCGCACGTCACGACACCTGAGTGGATGATGCTGCCATTATATAAAGGCGGCACATTCGGACCATTTACGACAAATATTGGCCTGCGCTTGTATGATTTTCTGGCAGGTGTCAAAAGGTCCGAGCGCAGAAAAATGCTGAGTCCTCAAGAAGCAGCGGAAAAAGAACCGCTTATTAAGGATGATAAGCTAAAAGGTGCAGGTTATTATGTTGAATATAAAACAGATGACGCACGGCTCACAATTGAAGTCATGAAAAAAGCGGTTGAGTATGGTGCGCATTCAATCAATTATGCAAAAGTCATTGATTTTATTTATGATGCCGGAAGAATTGCAGGAGCCGTTGTTGAGGATCAGATCACGGGTGAGCATCGGTATATTTATGCTAAAAAAATAGTCAATGCAGGCGGCCCATGGGTTGATGACCTCCGTGAAATTGACGGTTCCAAGCAGGGAAAGTCGCTTTATCTGACCAAAGGTATTCACCTGGTCTTTCCGAAAAAACGATTCCCGCTGCAGCAGGCAATTTATTTTGATGCACCGGATGGAAGAATGATTTTCGCCATTCCCAGAAATAAAAAAACGTATGTAGGAACCACTGATACAAGTTATCAAGGGGATATAGCTCATCCGCAAATGACTGAAGATGAACGTGATTATTTGTTGGAGGCCATCAATTTTATTTTTCCGTCACTTGATATGACGAAAGATGATGTCGATTCAAGCTACGCTGGTCTCAGGCCACTAATTGCTGAAGAGGGAGAAGACGATCCGGATGAAATCTCCCGTAAAGATGAAATGTTCATCTCTGATTCAGGACTGATATCAATGGCCGGCGGTAAATTGACAGGTTACCGGAAGATGGCCGAAGATACGGTGGATGCCGTTATGAAACAGCTGAAAGAAGAGGATGGTATCTTGTATTCTGATTCGGAAACAGAGCATTTGCCGATTTCCGGTGGTGAAGTCGGCGGATCAAAAGGCTTTCAGAAGTTTAAACAAGATAAGATTACAGAAGCGGCCGACCTTGGAATAATTGAAGAGACAGCCGACTTCCTTATTCAGAAGTACGGAGCAAATATAGACAGGCTTTTTGAGATATACAAGAATGAGAAAGCGCGTGCCAAGGAAGCGGGTATCGAACCAACAGTATTTGCCGAACTGCAATACGCCCTCAAATTTGAAATGGCCTATAAACCTGCAGACTTCTTTGTACGGCGAACGGGCGCGTTGTTTTTTGACATTGATTTTGTCAGATTCCATAAAGATAATGTGATTAACTATATCGCTAAGGAATTGCAATGGAGCGATAAGCAAAAACAGGAATACATTGATGAATTGGATCATTTGCTTTATGAAGCTGTGAATCCGGTTAAGTAATTGGCGGGAAAACCTGTGCCTGAGGAAATAAATCTCGAAAGTGATTTGGCGGAACTATCCCAAACATTAAAAGTGTAAACGGAAATGACCATCAATTTGTATAGCATTTTGTTGGTCATTTTTTAGTGTGCCTCACTGCTGCACAGTCTAGGTGGTTAGAATTCACTCGATAACTTGTACCTTTTAAGTGTCGTAGCTGGAGCAAGGTCCTCGCCCTGATGGGGCAGGACGGACAGGTGTCCTCTGCGAAGAGGAATCTGAAAGGTCTACGAGTGAAGTCCAGCCCGGAACAATATGTGAATCAGAGGTGGCGGAGATAATGGATAACCCTTTTGAATAACGGGGGAACCTATCCGAAAGGCCTGCAAAAGTTGAGTTAATAATTTGAACATTGAATGAATATCATTCTTAATGCTTTTGTCGTAAAAGGTAAAATACCATCCAAGAATTTATGAGATGGCTATTTTATTTATTTTTTAAACAAACAAGCAGGAATTAGGCATTATATGTCGAATCTTTTAAATTAGGATAAAATACCCAATTTTGTTCCAAAAGTATAAGGAGAACAAGCTTATGAATACAACTGAATTTATGAAAGAGGCTTATGGAGTTCTTTACGAAATTGAAACAGGGTTAAGACAATATATTGAATTAACAATGAAAACCACCTATGGTGTTGGCTGGTTTATCAAGGCACCATTAACTATGAAATACAAACCATATACAAAGCATTTCGATAACTTTGATTATCATGAACTTATATCCATGTTGCGAGCATATTCCTGTTTCGATGATATTCCTAAGGGTGTGTACTCACAATTGCTAATGACCGTTCCAACTCGAAATAAAATTGCGCATTGTAAAATTGTAAATGAAGCAGAAAAGGTAGAATTACAAGACACCTATAAGTTATTATTAAAATATATAAGCTTACCTGATGAAATAATCTCGTAGGGTTAATTTGAATTTAGTTGGGGAAGCAGTTATATAAATTTGCCTTTGAATATTAACCTCAAGAGAATAAATTTATGTTTTGCGGTTTTGTTACAGTATCTAATTTATTTTAGTTATATATTGGGATAGCATTAAATAAATTTGTTATATATCTGTTAAAATGACAGAAAATAAAAATAATTGTCGTTTAATTGATTAGTTATTTGAACCTGATTTTAAACCTATAGAACATAAAAAATGAGAGAAGTTAATGAGCAACTTTGTCTTCAAAAATCATTATCAAGCCCTTCATTAAAGGAAATATAAAAATCTATACCTACAAATAACAGTAGGTTTATGGGCGGCATGATGTAATATTGATTAAGTTATACGATCTAATTACTAATTTGGGTGGAAATGTAATTAAGACTATCCTTCGCCGTGCCTCGTTTATGCCTAACTTAATCCACCCCTTAACCACCCCTTGAGCACCCCTTATTATATGAAAAAGTACAATTTTCTTTAAAAAGAAATCTTTAATAAACCCCATTATATCAAGGTTTTTGATGGATAATAAATCTAATCAAACTTTTAGTATAGAATCCGTACGACTGTTCACCCATGGGAGCGCGAGCAATATTTGACAAGCTACTGAATATAAAGTGAATCTTCAATCAGTGGGGGGTTTCTTTCTTCCCCCACCGATTGTTCGATGAATGAATCGGACATTTACTGGCAGCCATCCATGAATCAAAGATTCACCAATTAGGATGAAAATAACTTTGGATTTTCATGGGAGTTGATCCCCCACCTAATTTTCATCGTATACTCGAACATTTGAGGGGAGGGGCTTACTGCCAGTTACATGCGGGATAAAATTTAAACAAGGCTTTCTTCAAGTGAAACTGAGGAAAGCCTTGTTTTTTATAGGATAAGAAAGTTTAACATTTGAGAAAGATGATGCGGAAACTTTAGTTTTTTAAATTATATTCCGATAAAGTCCAATCACTTTTCCCAAAATAGTTACATTATCAAATATGAGCGGTTCCATAGTAGCATTTTCCGGCTGCAGGCGAACATGGTCTTTTTCTTTGAAAAAACGCTTTACTGTGGCTTCATCTTCTTCAGTCATACCAACAACGATATCACTGTTTTGTGCAGTGTTTTGTTGTTTGACAATGACCATATCCCCATCCAATATACCTGCTTCAATCATACTTTCACCTTCAATGACAAGCACAAACAGATTTTCACCAGTCCCTGTTACGTTACTTGGAAGCGGGACAAACTCTTCAATATTTTCGACTGCGGTTATAGGTATACCTGCTGTCACCTTACCAATGACCGGAGCATACCGTGGTTCTTCTTTCGGTATATGATTTCCCTCTGATGAATCCAATACTTCGATGGCTCTCGGCTTTGTCGGGTCACGTCTGATAAAGCCTTTACTTTCCAGTCTCGCCAAATGCCCATGGACAGTAGAACTGGAAGCAAGGCCAACCGCTACGGCAATTTCACGGACTGAAGGGGGATAACCCTTTGCATTTACTTCTTCTTTAATATAATCGAGAATTGCTTCTTGCCGCTTTGAGAGTTTTGTCATCTATTAAACACCTCACACATAGTATTTATTACAAAAAGTATACCATGGATATTAAAAACATACAAACATTCGTTCGAAAAACCATTGACAAGAACTATTGTTCGTATATAATAGAGTTACGAACAATAGTTCTTGTCCAAATGACTACATGTGAATGTCAGAGATTAAAATATAAGGAGATGTTTATATGTTTGAAAAAATGACAAAAACTGATTTATTCTATTTGACAACTTTTGCAGCAGCATTAATATTTTTATATATTTCCATGATAACAAGCGGATAGCAGATAGGGGATTTGATTGTGAAAGCCATTGTATACTGCAGAGTAAGTACAGATAAAAAAACGCAGGAAACATCTCTTGAACGTCAGAAAGAAGAATTACTTACACTTGCAAGGAAGTATTCATTTACAGTAGTTGATTGTATCAAAGAACAGGCCAGTGGATATGAAATCGACAGAGATGGTGTTTTTCAAATGCTGGATTATTTTTCGGAAAACAAGGCGGACTGTTTGCTTATACAGGACGAAACAAGATTGGGACGCGGCAATACAAAGATCGCTTTATTCCATCAATTAAAAAAATTGACGATTCCAGTCTATACAGCGGTTTATGAAGGTGAACTTGAACTATCCGAATCCGATTCTATGGTGCTGCAAATCGTCGGTATTGTTGAGGAGTATCAGCGGCGTATCCATAACACGAAAATTAAGCGCGGCATGCATAAAGCGATTGATAACGGATTTGACCCCAGTGACAATCTCAAAAACCGCAACAAGGCACCGGGGAAAGAACGAATATCTTTTCCGATTGAAGAAGTTGTCCGCTTGAGGGAGCAACATAATATGACATTCAGGGAGATTGCCAGTACACTTAACGGTCTGGGCTTTGCTGTTTCCAAAGCAACTGTCCATCGCAGGTATCTGGAACACCACAAAACTTGAATATCCTTTTATGGACGTGTAATATAAAAAGACAGGAACAGGTATCATGTTCGTGTCTTTTTATTGTTTCAGGAGGTTCTCTAAATGCTATCAAAAGAAAAGCTGGATCGCATAAATCAACTGGCAAAAAAATCAAAAGAAGAAGGCTTGACTATAAAGGAACAATCAGAGCAAAAAGAGCTCAGACAGGAATATTTACAGAATGTGCGCAAATCATTTAAAAATCAGTTCAAATCAATGACTGTAAAGGATCCGGAAGGAAATGACGTTACGCCTCAAAAAGTGCGTGATTTACAGAAAAAAAATAACAAGCATTAGATAAACTATTGCTTGTTCCAAGAATGGTTTCATTATAAAATAAACTGGACATGAAAGCTAAATATGGAAAGGGGAATGGTTTTGTCAGAATCAGTTGAACAATTATCCATTAATACAATAAGGACGTTAGCTATTGATGCAGTTGAAAATGCAAGCTCCGGTCACCCGGGTCTTCCCATGGGAGCAGCGCCAATGGCTTATGCACTGTGGACCGATTTTATGACGCATAATCCGAATCACTCAAAGTGGTTTAACCGTGATCGTTTTGTTTTATCAGCCGGGCATGGTTCCATGCTTTTATACGGACTTTTGCATCTGTCCGGCTATGATGTAACGATTGATGACTTAAAATCATTCAGGCAGTGGGATTCAAGAACACCCGGCCATCCTGAAGTGCATCATACCGATGGAGTGGAAGCGACTACCGGCCCTCTTGGACAAGGAATTGCTATGTCAGTTGGAATGGCTATGTCTGAAGCACACCTCGCGGCAACGTATAATAAAGACGATATGTCCGTTGTGGATCACTATACGTATGCACTCGTAAGTGACGGCGATCTTATGGAAGGTGTCTCTCATGAGTCCGCATCGCTGGCAGGTCATCTGAAACTGGGTAAACTTATAGCACTGTATGACTCTAACGACATTTCACTTGATGGTGAATTGGACCGTGCATTCTCCGATAATACTGAAGAACGGTTTAAAGCATATGGTTGGCAAGTGATCCGCGTTGAAGATGGGAATGATTTAACCGAAATCCGAAATGCGATTAAGGCGGCTAAAGAAAATACAGATCAGCCGACATTAATCGAGGTAAAGACCGTTATTGGGTATGGTTCACCAAACAAATCTGCATCAGCCGCTTCCCATGGTGCGCCGCTCGGTGAAGAAGAAGTTAAACTGACAAAAGAGCACTACAAATGGGAACATGACACTTTCCATGTGCCTGATGAAGTTTATGCTGATTTCAAAGAAAAAATCGCAGAAAACGGTGCTGAAGCTGAACAAGAATGGAATCAATTATTTGAAAGCTATAAGGAAAAACACCCGAAAGCAGGCGCCGAACTGGAGCATGCGATAAAAGGCGAACTGCCGGAAAACTGGGATGAAAATCTGCCTGTTTATGATTCCAGAGACGATGCTAAGGCAACGCGTGCGACATCCGGTGAAGTTTTGAATGAAATTTCTAAAGCTGTGCCATACGTTTTCGGCGGAAGTGCTGATTTGGCAGGCTCGAATAAAACAACTATAAAAGAACAGGAAGATTTCTCACGCTTTAATTATGCAGGTAAAAATATTTGGTTCGGTGTCCGCGAGTTTGCCATGGCCGCTGCAGTAAATGGAATGGCCCTTCATGGCGGCATAAAACCGTATGCGGGAACGTTCTTTGTCTTCAGCGATTACCTACGTCCGGCACTGCGGCTCTCCGCAATTATGAACAACCCGGTGACGTATGTATTCACGCATGATTCGATAGCAGTTGGGGAAGACGGCCCGACACACGAGCCCATTGAACAACTGGCCTCGTTACGAGCAATGCCGGGCCTTTCACTGATAAGACCTGCTGACGGCAATGAAGTACGTGCTGCCTGGAGACTTGCTCTGGAGTCCCGGGACAAACCGACTGCACTTGTACTGACAAGACAGGGACTTCCTGTTCTGGAAGGTACAAAAGAAAACGGGTATGAAGGTGTCAGAAAAGGCGCATACGTCATCAGCAAAACCGATCAAGAAACACCGGATGCACTTCTGTTGGCATCAGGATCTGAAGTTCAGCTGGCTGTAAGAGCAAAAGAGGCACTGAATGAAAAAGGTATTAAAGTTAATGTTGTCAGCATGCCGTCCTGGGACAGATTTAAAGTGCAGGATGATGCGTATAAAGAAAAAGTGCTCCCGTCAAATGTCAAGAAAAGGCTTGCGATTGAAATGGCTTCACCGTTCGGCTGGGAACGCTATACAGGTGATGAAGGTGATGTCCTGGCCATTGACCGGTTTGGAGCATCCGCTAAGGGTGACAAAGTAGTGGAGGAATATGGCTTCAATGTTGAAAATGTTGTCAAACAAGTTGAGACTTTATTGAAGAAATAAATTTTAAAACAGGCGGTCTTTCTCCAAAGGGGGAGGGCTGCCTTTTTTGGCATCTGCTCGACAAAATTAGTTGTTGTTCGCAGCAAAGAATGACAAACTTTTAAATCTCAATCGGTATAATAGCAAGTAAAGGGGAGGGGTTTTGTTGAATCAGTACACCATTTACTGGATAAAAGAAGAATTTGCGCTTTTTTTCTATCATAGAAGTGATGTATTATATCGATTTATTAAAAGTTATGAGTCTGACCAATACAGAGATGATCTTGCGATGCAGTTTAAGTATATAACAATTGATATCCCACAGGATAATCTTATATCAAAGATTAAGGAACATGTGCCATCAACTGCTCATGTGGATGTAAAGTCTGACACGATAAAAATCTATAGAGATATGCAGTTTATGTCTTTACATATAGAGGAAAAACGTATAAAATTTCGAGGGGATATCATTCACGATGGAGAAGATTTACTTTTCCCTGTTCTGCGCTCATTTCAGCCGTATTTTTTCGTGGCCGGATACAACACGTATAATTCCGGCTGGATTTCGCCAATCAGACAATATAAGGGAAAAAGCAAAACTGGACAAGTATTGTATTCTTATCTTTAGTTTACTATACTGTATGAGAGACAACACGAAGGAGGAAAGCTTTAATGGACGTGATTTGGGTTGTGTTAATTGCAATTTTGGCATTAATTGCGGGAGTTGCACTTGGCTTTTTTATTGCAAGAAAATATATGATGAACTATTTAAAGAAAAATCCGCCAATTAATGAACAAATGCTGCGCACACTAATGATGCAAATGGGGCAGAAACCGTCGCAGAAAAAAATCAATCAAATGATGCGGTCAATGAATAACCAACAGCAAGAAAAAGGTAAAGGTAAAGGAAAGTAACGGCTATTATTCATAAAAATTGCGTGTTTACTTAATTTTTCTCAACCATAAAATATAAAATTGGTTAATTTTTCTCAAAACCACTTTTTCTGTAAAAAAATCAAGCAGAAGGAGTGGTTTTTGTGTTGTTGGAAGATGTATTAATGGAATATGAGTATCATTGTCAGGCACGTAATTTTACATTAAAGACAATGAAAAACAAACGACAGGAATACAAACAGTTATTAGAGTTCCTGCAAACTAAAAGGGGAATTACGGAATTAGAAAGTGTTACGTCACATGATCTAAAATCCTATGTCAGACAGAAACAGATAGCAGGATTGAAACCACAATCCATTGTATCAATGTCTAAACAAGTTAAAGCGTTCTTTCAATGGTGTGTAGTCGAAGAATATATAACAAAAAATCCAATGGACAAGGTAACACTTCCTAAACTTCCAAAGGTGTTATTGACTGGTTTAACAACAAAAGAAGTAATTAAAATGATGGAATCTTTCAACAATAAGACCTATCTTGAAGTAAGAAATAAGGCAATTATAGCCATGATGTCTGATTGTGGATTGAGAGCATTTGAAATTGCAGGATTGAAAGAAAATGATGTGCGTGAAACAGATATAAAGGTGTTTGGCAAAGGTAATAAGGAACGGATTGTATTTATTAGTCCTGCATTGAAAAAGATACTGATACGCTATGAACGGATTAAAAAACAGTATTTTAAAAATAGAATCCAATACAATGATAATTACTTCCTTGCCTATCAAGGTAAAGCCATGTCTACCACAGCAGTATGGAATTTAGTTGTTGAAGCAAAGGAAAGAGCAGGAATTAAAGGGAAACGTGTTAGCCCTCACATGTTCAGACATTATTTTGCTGTTCAGTCCGTTATGGCAGGAATAGATATTTATTCTTTGTCACGATTGCTCGGACATTCAGATATATCCACTACACAGCGATACTTGCAATCACTTGAGGATAGTGAATTATCTGTAAAGGCAACCTCATCAAGCCCCTTAATGAATCTGAATAAGGGGGCAAACTAAATGAAGGTTTATAATACTGGCGAGAATATTGTGATCGATGCAAACTTTGATGAAATGTCTAAGATCGTTTATGCCTTAGATCAATTTATTAAAATGAATCCTGATGAAACGGAAATTAAAGAATTAGCGGAACAAATCCATAGTCCAAAAATAATTTAATCAAAGGAGAGAATCGAATATGAATGAAATCAAATTAAATGAAAAGCAAATGGAATTAGTCAGAGATTGTAGAGAGTTGCAAAAGGAGTTGAAGCCGAATCATGGCGAGAAAACAGATGAGAAATTAATCGAATTGGCGTTAAACACCTATAAATGGTTCATGCAAGAAGATTTAAAGTTAAGAGAAGAAGGATATTAATTATTCCAGCACCCATCTCATTAAGGTGGGTGCTTTTATTCAGATAAATTATACTAAATATAGTATACTGAATATTCTTGACATTATCGTTAAGATGGTGTATTATAGAATTAGGTCAAAGATAGTCAAAGTCAAAAAATAATTTAAAAGGAGAGAATTTTTTGGAATTAGAGAACACTAAAAATGTTAAAGTAGAAGCAGAAGAACAAGGTTATAAGATAATAGGATTGATGACAGGCAAAGACGTTGCAGATCAACAACGTGAAGGGTTAAGGTATCAAGCAATTTTGCAATCACTTCAAGATACGTTAGATGATGAAAGTTTTAAGCAATTAGATGAAGAAGATAAAAATGAATATTTACATAATTTGCTTTCTGGCAATGAAGATTTAATTGGTTATTTGTCCAGTCCTTATTACTTTCAGAAACACGGTAATAGAAAATTATCTCATTTCAGGTCAGATGAGGATATATTTTGCAATCGGCTATCAATATTAGCAACATTCCTGATTAAAAATATGGAAGATGAAGAATATCCGTATGCCAAAGACAATCAGCCAAGTAATATGATGAATATTAGTCCTGCTTATCATGCGTCATTTTTCTGGTGGGAAGTTGAAAAAGACGTTGTATATACTGATATATTAGATGACTACATGGCAAAGTCAGATGAGAACAACCTAAACGAAAAGCAGAAACAAAAGAATAGGAAACAAGAAATAATAGATAATTTACATAAATATTCTGATCTTGAAACAGCATACAACGATTATAAAGAAATGGGAATGGAATATGGCTTTGACATGGACGACTACACTAAAAGTGAACGTAAACTGATTCAGGACAGATGGATTGAAGAATTTGAAAGTAGACATATTAAAAATCCAAAACGTCATTTAAGTCAGTTACGGAAACAATACAACCATATTGGTTACGAGTTGTCATCAATGTTATGGCAGAAACAAAATGCAACGCAATCCAATAAGAAAAGTCAACCGAAGTTTCACGTTGATTATGATGAATTGGTTGACGATTTACTTGACTTGTCAGATTCTAAGCACGTTGCAGGAATGTTAAATATTATGCGTAACATGCAGAAAAAGAAATATCATCCTTTATATCTTGACCTAAAACATAAGTATCGTGATGAACACGACAAATTTATGCTATTCATATTTGAAGAATTTGAACAGGCAATTAGACATACGGATTTAGATGATGTACATAGAACGATTGTTAATTTGATCTTAGATAATGTGAAGGATTATTCGATTTATCAAGTTGAATTGTGCGAGGACATATTAAAGCAAAATGGCAATGAACATCTGTCACAGCAAAAAATGGTAGTCAATCCTTATGAGTTAATCAAGCAATACGTTGACAGTAAGTATAATTATAATAAGTCAAGGGCAGACATAATCAGAATCATCAATAATACCATAAGCCAAAAGATTGCCAGTACATATCAAGCGTTGCAAGATGATGTAAACTTTACAATGTGTACAAGTTGCGAGCAATATAAGCCACAAATACAAGACAACTTTGGTAAAGATAGCCGTAACAAAACAGGTTTCAAGTCAATTTGCAAAAAATGTGATAAAGAAAATCAAAGAAAAAGGTTGACTTCATAACATACATAATGTATAATATTTAGATTACACGAAAAATATGTAATTTTAGCAATATTCTTTCTATTAATAATGTAGGGGATTGTACCGAAATTAAACATTTAGTTTTGTAGAATTATAAGTCATTCACATTTTGACTTCCACTTTTTGATTGAGTAGTCGTTACGGCTACTCTTTTTATTTTGCTTTCCATTCATATTTATGAGTTGACATAATATATCACTTTATCATGTTAAAGGGGGTCTAAAATGGATTTATCACAGATACCGATTGATATGATTGTTCAACAAGGTATTTTTGCAGTATTGTTTGTGTGGCTATTTATAGCAACTAGAAAAGAATCAAAGGAACGTGAGGACAGGTTGAATCAACAGATTGATAACCAAAATCGGGTACAAGGTAAGATTGTTCAGACGCTAGAACGTTTAGAAACGAAAATTTCACATATCACAAATAAAGGAAGTGATAAATAATGGCAGAAATTACAGAATTAGGTTATGAGAATCTAAGGCGATTAATAGTTGATTCTATTGCAACCGTTGAATTAAGTGATGACCAAGGCGGATATGTTGTTAGAATTAATACAAGTGACGACAACGTAACATGGATACACCCAACAAAAGAAATTACAGTTTGGGACGAATATGGGAATCAAGTACCTATTGAAGTGCCTGATACGCAAACACTACAATTACAAGTTGTTGTTACTGGTACAGACGCAGGTGTCACACTTCCTGCAACATTTACAGGTATTAAATTAGAAGATGCAACTACAGGTGATGTTGTTAGCGAAGAAACATTTACACCATTCGAGATGACGCAAGATGCTGACGAAATTACTATCACGCATAATATTGAAGTACCGCAACTTTAAGGCGGTGATTAAATGGCAACTTTAATTTCGACACCACAAGATTTAGATAATATTAGAAATAATTTAAGTGGTACGTTTGAACTGACACAAGATTTAGATATGAGTTCATGGGGCAATTGGACACCAATAGATGATTTTGGTGGTATCCTTGATGGCAAAGGTTATGTTATAGACAATTTAACCGTTGACATAACCAGTAATGATGCAGGGCTTTTTGGTAGGAATGTTACCTTATCTGATCGAACGCACATATTAAATCTTGGTTTAACTAACGTCAATATATCAACAACTGGCAATAGAGTAGGTGCTTTGTATAGTTATTTTAGATCAAATGATGGTCTTATTGAAAATTGTTATGTTAAAGGCGGTACAGTAAACGGTGCATTAATTGTTGGTGGTATTGTTGGACTGTTTAGGGATTCGTCAATTATACGTAATAGTTTTGCAGAATTAGATGAAATCCATGCAACAGATGAAAGAGCAAATGGATTTATTGACGTTATTTATAGTGGTGTTACAGCAGAGAATTGTTATGCAGTCACACACAGTTTGACAGCAGGTGACATGAGTACCGTATATGGATTTAACTACTTGCAAGATGGTGCAATTGTCAATAATTGTTATTGGGATATTGATACAAGTGGCGTGACTCAATCACATTCAGGTACGGGGCTAACAACAGCAGAAATGCAAACACAATCATCTTATAATGGTTGGGATTTCACAAACACATGGGGAATGGCAGAATATCCATATTTACAGATGTTTGGTGCGCCTACTATTCCATCTAAACAAGTAACTAGAATTATTACATCTTATGTAAATGAGATTCATTCTCAATTAGATGTTCAATTACCACCACAGACAAAGAATATTACAGTAAATTCACATGTTTCACCAATGTCGAGCAACACAGAACGAAATGTAGCGACTTTTAGGAATGTAATGACTTATGTATCACCAATCCATTCAAACGTCACCACAAGCGTTAAATCGTCTAATAAAGAGATACGTGATGTTTCTGGTCATGTGAAACCGATTTATTCCAATGTTTTAGTTGAAATTTATCGAGAACCATTATCAGTTACAAGAAATTTAGTAAGCCATATTAAGCCAATACAAGCAAATGTAGATATAATTACATCTTTAGACAAATTGCCTATGATTGGCTATGTGAGTGTTGTAGAGAATCCTTCTATGACTGAAATATATACTAATCCGTCTTATTCTACACATGTAGAAAATCAATCATATTGTGAGGTGGTGAAATGATTTATTCAGGCGATACAGTCAGGTTAAAGTGTCACTTTAAGTCATTGAATGGTCAATCAGTAGACCCTACTAATCCAACTTTGACGACTTATGACACAGATCAAACACAAATTGAACAGATTAACTTAGATGACACCAATAAAGAAGATGTTGGTGTCTATTTTGTGGATTATCAAGTCCCTGATGACAAACAAAAAATTATATTTGAGTTTAGAGGGGAACATAACTCTAATCCAATCGTGGTTAGGGATTCGTTAGAAATTAAATTTAATTAATAAGGAGAGATTTGAATAATGTCAGAAGAAAATTTTACACATACAGATGAACAGGTTCAGGAAGCAATTCAAAATGCTAAGGCAGAATGGCAGGAACAAGAATTAAATCCAATCGTGGCTGAACGTGATGATTTGATGCAGTATAAGCCACATGAGCCAACAGACGCAGAGAAAGAGTTCCAGCAGAAACAAACAGATTTATTTAACAAACAAGTTGACTTTGAGTTGAAGCAAGCAGGATTGGCTGATTTCAAAGAAGTTGTAAAAATCAATGATGAAGAAGAATTATCTGAAACAGTCAAGTCATTGGGCAAAGTGGTAAATAAGATTAAAGTTGATTCAGGTTATGTTCCTGAAAATCATGCACGTGATGACGAATACAGTAAATTTGAGAAAGATGGCAATACGCAAGGCATGATTGGTACTAAGTTAGCAAATTTATTCAAGTAACACTGGGAAATATTTCCCAATAATATATAAAACTAAAATACTAAAGAAAAGGAATGATTAATTAATGTTTACACATAATAACTTTACCGCAGCAGAGCAGTGTAACTGCTAAACTAAAATGGACAGTTTTTGCTCGATAGAATTGAACACTTTCTGCCCCAAAATAATCCCAATTTCAGTTAAACTAAGTATAAAATAACTGAAGTTATGGGGGAACGAGAAGGTGTTTAAATTAGAAGTGATAGTGCAAGTGCATCAATTAAAAAGACAGGGTTTTAAAATTTCAGCCATCGCTAGAAAGTGCAACTTATCGAGAACGACTGTTTATGAGTATTTAGAAAAAGACTTTGAAGAAGCTTGTAGGTGGGTGGATGTGTTGAGAACAAGAAAGCGAAAACTGGATCCTTACCAGGACCATATCCTGGGGTGGTTAAAAGAACACCCGGATTTATCAGTTTCACAGATTTCGGATTGGTTAGAAGAACGTTGTTCTTTTACGGATGTAGGTGATAGTACCGTCCGAACTTACGTCAGAGAACTGCGCGAAAAACATCACATACCCAAAACCTTTACGTTCCGTCGTTATGAGGCATTGGAGGAATTACCGAAAGGTCAACAACTACAAGTTGATTTTGGAGAAATAAAAGTCCCGACGTTTGAGGGGAAATGGAAGAAGCTATACGTCGTTGCCTTTGTCCTATCCCACTCTCGTTACAAATATTCTGAGTGGCAGGATCGCCCTTTTACGACGCATGATGTTTTACGCAGCCATGAAAATGCATTTGAGTATTATGACGGTATGCCTGAGGAAATTGTATATGACCAGGATAAATTAATGACGGTAAGTGAAAATGGAGGCGATATTATATACACAGAAGCGTTTCAGTCTTATAAACAACAGAGAGGATTTTCCGTTTATTTATGTAGAGCAGCAGACCCTGAATCTAAAGGGAAGGTTGAAAATGTGGTGAAATTCATTAAACAAAACTTCGCTAAGAATCGTGTCTTCCACCAAATAGAGACCTGGAATGAGCAATGTCTGGCATGGCTTAAAAGAAAAGGTAATTATCAAGTGCACAATACAATAAAAAAGAGACCTGTCGAAGTGTTTGCCCTAGAAAAGCCACACTTACGAAAAGTCTCTTCTCCACTCTCTTTCGAGAGTAACCATAGGTTAAGTATAACAAGGACTGTGCATAAGGACAACATTATTAAATATCAATCGAACCGTTATTCCGTTCCACTTGGAACGTATCAACCTCATGGTGATAATACTGTTTATCTTAGAACTGCAGAAAACAAGCTTATTATTGAAAAGACACCTGGAGGTGCACCGATAGCGACTCATCCCCTTTCCTTAGGAAAAGGGCAACTGGTCAAGAACAACAATCATTTCAGGGATAGATCAAAAGGCATTAAAGCCTATATGGATACCGTAAAAGCTTCTTTTGATGATCAGGATAAAATACAATTATTCCTGGAAGCAATTTATGAGCGATATCCCAGGTATATACGAGATCAGCTGCAAATTGTACAACGGGCAGCTAAGGATTTCCAGCCGTTTATTCAACCAGCTTTGAATATTTGTATTGAACAAGCTTTATGGAGCGCCAATGACTTTCATGACGTCGTAAAACATCTCTCAAAAAAGAAAGAGTATGAAAATAGAGCTCTACTATCTGATATTCCGACTATAGAGACGTCCACCATTCATTACCAAGAAAGAGCATCGTTAAGAGAACTGGACGACTATCTTAAGATTTTAGGAGGGGTATAGGTTGGAATACTCAGTGGAAAATTTACAACAGCAGCTTAAGAATTTAAGACTGTCAGAGACATCAAAAGCATTACCAAGTTTTTTAAGGAAAGCAGAAACCCATTCATGGACCTATCAAGAATTTCTACGTGAATTACTTACGTATGAAGAAAAACGACGTGAAGAAAAAACAATAGAAAAACATCTGAAATGGGCAAAGTTTCCTTATCAAAAAACGCTAGATGACTTTGACATTCAAGAACTGCCATCGCTTAGTGAGCGACAATTAAGGCAGCTACAGGAACTAAATTGGCTTGAAGAGTCATTTAATCTCATATTTTTAGGGCCACCAGGGGTGGGAAAAACACATATAGCAATAGGATTAGGATTAGAAGCCATCTATAAAGGTCAGCGTGTATCGTTTATATCCATGGGAGAACTAGTACCTCTATTAAAAACGGAAGAATTCCTACGGAAATCACAGCTTAAAATGAAACGCATTAGAGAGGCCGATCTCGTCATAATAGACGATCTTATGTATATGGCTATGGATCAAAACGAAGCCAATTTGTTTTTTCACCTTATTAATCATCTGTATGAACGAAGTTCTATCATACTGACATCTAATAAAGGCCCAGAAGCATGGGGAGGATTACTTGGAGATCAGGGAATCACCACGGCGATCTTAGATCGCCTCCTCCATCGCTCGGAGATTATTCACTTTGAGGGGGAAAGCCATAGAATAAAATATCGAGAGTCTTTGTTTCCGGCGAAAAGTGTTCAAAATTAATGAGCAAAAAGTGTTCAAAACTACTTGACGGTTACAAGCAGGTATCACTAAGTCAGGAGATTGCAAAAATTGGGGTGCAAAGTACACCATTTACATCTATGTTGATGGCAAAAGGTAGTATTGAGAAAGCACTGTCAACTGTTTATACGTGGAGAGAAAAGACGCTTGATACTACTTCTGATATTAGTGCAGAAGAAGGTGCAGAAACGACTACATTCTATGAATCTGCAAGGGCTGAACTGAACAACGTTCTTGAAATCTTCAAGAAAGGTGCAAGTGTTAGTGGTTCAGCACAAGCCATGCAACAAGGTCAACTTTCCGCAGAAGTAAATGATCGTTTGCTAGAACTGAAAATTAATATGGAAAATAAACTAATTAATGGTACTAAAGATGACGGTTCTTCAAGTGGTATTCGTAAGATGCAAGGATTGGTTAATTTCGCAGAAGCAGGTAACGCAGTTGATGTTACTGGCGGTGCTATGACAGAACAAGCAATCAAGGACGCTATGAGAGCATTGTGGAATCAAAACTTGGCGGAAGGTCAATACTATGCACTTGTTAATGCTGATATTAAAGAAGATATTGACGCTATCTATCAAGATCGTTACAACTACAGTCATATTACTACTAATTTCGGCGCAATCGCTGACAGTGTAAACACAAACTATGGTACAGTCAACTTTATCCTAAGTAAAAATGTTCCAGCAGGTCAAGCAGTATTCTTTAATGATGCTTATGTTGATCTTGCTTACTTGCGTGAGCCACACTTTGAGCCACTTGCGAAATCAGGTGACAGTGTTAAAGGTCAGGTAATCGCTGAATCCACTCTTAAAGTTGGTTCAGCCAAAGCGGTTGGAATCGTAACTGTTTCAGCATAATACATAAATAATTAGAGGGTATCCGTATGGGTATCCTCTTTTTTTAAATCAAAAAGGAGTAAATGGAAAATGAGCGAACGAGAGGAGTTATTAATAAAACGTAGACGTAAAGGTATCAGTCAAAAATTTCTATCAGAAAAATTAAATTGCAATCAGTCATTAATTTCGAGATGGGAAAAGAATCAATGTAATATGTCAGACGAAAAAATAAGCAAATATAGAGAAATAATAGAATTTCAATAAAATGACTCTTTTAATGAGTTTTTATCCTTCAAATAGGGTAGCAAATTAAAGCAAATCAAAGAAAAACAGAGATTGATAATCAAAAAGTGGAGGTGAAAGTGTGAAGAATACAGAATAGTCCATTTCCTTGACCGTTTAGGAAATAAAACGCAATCCTAAACATTAATGGTCGTGGAATGGCAGGAAATAACAAATAAGAATACAGCCGAGTAAGTTGGAAGTGGAAGATTTGATTCTTTCACATAAAAAATGAAAAAAGAATTAAAGGATAAATTTCCGAATTGGTGTTTCATGGCTCAACCCTTAGCAGTCACATTGACAAATGATATTGATAGTTTGGTTGGTTGTGCGATTGAACAAAAAGTAAATGGGAATCAAATTAACTATTTCTATGATTTTGATAATGTCTATAAAATGGACAAAAATGTCCAAAAGCCATCACTAGGGATTGATCTTGCTTTGACATATGGAAAATGTTGGGATAATCATGTAACACGTATAAATAAAGATAGCAAAGTTAATCCAAATTCAGCCAACATAAACAGCATATTAAATATATCAGGCGACAACTACTTTGATAAATATGCAGGTAGCACAGCATTGTTGATGTGGTCATTCTATGATTTGCCTTTACCTAAAACAAAGGAAGGTAAGATGTTGTTATTGTCCATTGACAGTTCATTTCTTGGTCACTATGACGACAGATTTAAAGAAGTGCATAATGAATATTTAGAGTTGTTAGGATTTGAAGAATTGATTGATTTACTCAATGACACAAATAAGCAAGATTACTATGATCTGATTCGGGAATATAAGTTAAGTTCGGACATACAAATTGATGAAAATGGCTATTTACTTACAGATTTGCCAATTGAGATGTTGTCAGAAGCCCTAAATTTACAATTAGATTTACCTTTACAACCATTCCATTTGCAAACTCAATATACAAACAAATATGGAACGGTAAAAGGAAACGAATCAGGAAGGTTAAAGCCGAATGTAATTAGTTTTGCATTGACTAATAAGAGATTTTATAAATATACAGTTAAAGATACAAAGGAGATTAAAATATGACAGTTAAAAACGAGCAATTATTTTATTGTTACAGTCGGGTGCTTTCAGATTTTATTTATAAGGAATCAGGAATTGTACCTTTGACCGTTGCGATCAATCCTAAAAGTAAGAATACGTTTAGTTTGTATGCGAAGTCACCTGAACTTCAGAAATGTTTAGACGCATATAAAGCACAAAATAAGTAATAAAATTTGATGTACAGATTTAACACAAAATTATAGGTATCCAATTTGATGTACAAAATGTACACTGTTTTTGTAAAAATGATGTACAAATTTGACATCTTTTTGGATAGGTGGTATACTAAAATCATGTACAAATCATACATAAAATTAATACGTTTACAATGTAACTATATTTACAATATAACTATACAAATAGAGTTTTATTGTTTTCGTTTACACTTTAAGTTCAAGTTCAAAAGTCCAAGTTCAAAACCATCTTCCACATCAATAATTGTTGGTTGGTTGTTGGTTAAATATAAATTTTAAAAGTAGGGAGAATCAGTAAATGTCAAAAGGTAAAAGTATTCGATTGTACAATGTGTTCAGGGAAGTGGGTAGCGAATATCATTTGTCAGTTGACGAATTGTATCTGTATTCTGTTTTAAGAAGATTGATAAACTATAGTTCAGAAACATTGGTAACTATTGATTTATTAGACAAGTATACTAGACAATACAGTGATATTCAATTCCATAGTCGAAAAGGTGAAAGTAGACCAATTATTAAAAATTTATTATTGTCTTTGATTGAAAAGGGTGTTATTGAAACTGATGAATCATTGACAAGTAAAAGCAACCAACTATTCAAAATTACATTTAGTGAAATGTCAAAATTAGGTGGATATGAAAGTATCCATTTTAGTAAGTTTGATTCTGTCACAGATAAGACAATGTTTTATATTTACTTTGTTGTTGCAAGTTGGAAGGGTAACGGTGTCTTTTTAAGTTCGTACAATAGATGGGCTGAAATATTAGATATGACACCTACAACAGCAAAGAAATATGTTGATTCAGCAGTAGACAAAGAAGTTATCTATTGTAATGTCGGTGACTATTCAGATGGTGAAATAAGATCAGGTCAAAAGACACGTAATCCTAATCAGTATTCCATTTATCCATTTGAAGAAGAAGAAAAATCCAATATGCAACGTAAGCAGGATAAAGAAGAAAAATCTACACCTGTAACAATTGGTGATGATTGGGGCGAAAGTAGCAAATATCCATTTGACACTGGTAATTGGGTGAATAAAAATAATTTAGATGTTGATGATTATGTTATCTATATTGAACGTAAACGAAAAGATGACCATGTTTCTAAGGATTTTGTGGCTGAATGTGACAAGAAACGTAAACGTATTATGAACGGTAATGATAAATTTAAACATATTGACAAGAAGAATATGGAACTAGCAAAAGATAAGATTGTTGAACGTGAACAGCAGAAAAAGGAAGATTTGGCAGAACAACAAAAACAAACGAAAATAGATAAGATTAAAGATGGTCAAATTGTTGTCGTGAGAGATAATGAAGATGTTTACCTAGACAGCATTAATGACGTTCAAATAAATGATGAATTGTATCGTGTTCAAGTGATGGATAGTCCGTTTGATGGTGATAGTGATTATTTGAGTGAACATTCCATTTTTAACATTGTAACAAAAGAAAATCAAGATTATGAGGTCTATCATAGTTATTCTGATGATGTTTTAAGTCAGTTGTTAGATAAGTTCAGAGAAGTTTATTCCAATTATGACGAGTTTGATGTATATAATATTGGATTAGAGTTAGAGAAATTCAGGAATGAGTTACTTGAAACATACAATGAGAACAAAGAATATGATGAAGTTTGGGAAGAAGATATTATTAGTTTAGATGATGGCAGAAATATTACCTTACAGCAACGTATAAACGAATATGAAAGCAAAGTAAAAAGAATTGATTTAACACAGTCCTAGACATTGTTCTAGGGCTTTTTTATATCCTCGATCAATCACATATAGAGTAGGAGTTCCGATATTTTAAGGGGTTATAGTACAAGCCGAATTGCATGGCACACAATGGAAGTACAAGTTAACAACCTGACTAACAACCTAACAGTGGGGTTGTTATTTAAAAGTTAAAAAATCATCAAAAAGGGTGAATCAAATTATGGAAAATCGAAGTGAATTAATTGAAAAAGAACGAATATTAGAAAAAAAGTATGAAGAATTTAAAGCAATACAAGATGAACGTAATGATAAACGTATGAGACAGTTAAAGTGGATTGAATATATTAAGGAACGGGTCATCAATAATCTTGAACACACCATTGTTATGAATCAAAAATTAGAACAATTTAATAAAAAATTAAAGTCAATGGTAGGTGATAAAAAATGAAATCAGAATTAGATCAGCGTTTAAAGCAGATTAATTGGAAAAAAGCAGAATACTTCAAATGGAAATTTGATATTCGATATGACCAGCGTAGAGAGAAGAAATCAGAAGAAGAATTAATCCATTATACACAAGTTAAAACCATGAACAGTTTCTATGATTGGGAAAAGACAGCAGAATATAAGGCACTCTTACAATTATACATGGAAATTCGTTCAACGCATGATTTTGAAGAAATATATAATTTAGTTGCAAAACGTGCAAAGGAAAAAGGCGAGGATAAAGACGTTAAATTATTCTTGAAGTTGCAAGATGAAATTAAAGGTAACAGAAAAATTGTAAATGAGATATTTAATAAACAAGATGATGATGAAGTCGAAGATGACGACTTAGAGATATAGAGAATCGGGGGTGATTGAATGGCTTTAACTAAAAAGCAAAAGTTGCAGAAAATATTTAATTCCTTTGAGTTGTTTAGTCGCAATTTTATACATATTGTTAATACGCAGAATCAAACTGTACCTATGGAATTAAACCTTGCACAACAAGAAATAAATGACATGATGACAGATAACCGTTACATTATAATCAACAAAGCCAGACGTGCTGGTATTAGCAGTATGATGCTTGCTAGAGCAATCTTTGATGCTGTTAGACAGCCAAACAGTAACATATTGATTGTGTCGTATGAAGGGGATAGTGCTAAGGCACTCTTTAACACGTTAAAATTTATGAACGAAAATCTGCCAAGGGTAAAATATCCTAATCTGTTCCCTGATACCAAAAGAGATAATAAGAATGAATTGTTGTTAGAAAATGGTAGTCGTGTAGTGAGTACCGTTGCAGGATACAAGGATATTGGACGTGGAATGTCAATCAGTTGGGCACATTTATCGGAATTTGCCTTCTATTCTAATCAGGAAGAACAGTTATTGTCTATTGAACAAGCATTGATAGATAAGGGTAGAATATCCATAGAAACCACCAGTGCGGGCATAAATAACCATTATTATAAGTTGTATCAGCAAAGTAAACGAGGTAACTCAAAGTACAAAAATTACTTCATTCCGTGGTTTCACCCATTTTATAGGGAATCCAAAAAAGGTGAATATGACGAAGCAGAACAGTGGTATAAAGCCCAAACTGGCGATAGGTTACGGAAAAAGGATTTAAATGAAGAACAGATGCGTCTATATGAACAAGGTGCTAACCTGAAACAGTTAATGTGGCGTGAGTATAAGTTACAAGATATGAAAATAGAAGAATTTTATCAGGAATACCCCAGTAATGACATGGAATCGTTCATCAGTACCAATAGATCTGTGTTCTCACAAGAAAAAGTCCTTGAACGTATTAATTATGTTATGCCTGATATACCGTTAAAGGAATTAAGTGGTGTTCCTGATAGTTTGCAGAAATACATAGGCAAAGAATTGAAAATATTTCATGAGTTTAATCCTAAGAAACGCTATTATGCAGGTGTGGACGTGGCACATGGTTCAGGCAATGGCGACAGTTCCACTTGTACGATTATAGATGACGAAGGTGTAGAGGTTGCTTCACTTGGAACGAATAAATTACCAGTTTATCAGTTTGCAGATGTACTTTATGACCTTTTGATGTGGTATGGACAGCCATTTACAGCGATTGAAAGAAATAACGTTGGTATTGTGTTAATTGAAAAAATGCGTGATGAATACCAACTGATGAACTTGTACAAGGAAAAACTCTTTGACCAGAAGGGTAAACGTAAGAGCCAGTTAGGTTTCACAACTACTGTACATAGTAAGCCGATATTATTAGAGAAATTTAAAGAACATTTTGAACGTGGATATATACTATTAAATGACACTGAAACTTTAGAACAGATGCAAATTTATCAAAACGTAAATAATAAAATGGGCAATAAACAAGGTACTGATAACCATGATGACAAAGTAATTTCAGCGTCATTGGCAAACTTGGCTAAAGACCAAAATAAGTGGTATATCTAAGAGTTTCCCAGTTGTGGGGAATGTGAATAAATCAATGAAAGGAATGATGGCATGGACTTACAAGAATATATCAAGAACAGATATGATGGACAGTTTCAGAAATTTGTAATGGAAGAAATTAATAGCGTTCCACAACAACAGCATATTCGTCAAATTATTGATATTAAAGAGTATCTTGGCAAGAATCAGCATAAAGTCAACACTAGACCAAATGAAACATTTAATGGTAAAGAGATGGAAGTCGAACGGATTACATTGAACTATGCAAAGCAAATCGTACAGTTTACTGTTAATTTCTTACTTGGCAGGAATCCAGTACAGTTGTCAGGTGTAGAAGATGTGGTTCAGGAACTCAATCGAGTATATAAGAAAGCCAAATACCATAAGATTGATTATAGATTGTTAGGTGACTTGGTACGATATGGGGAAGCGTTTGAATATGTGTATGTTAAAGATGGGCAAATATATAGTCAAGTCCTAGATGTGGCTGAATCGTACCCTATTTATGACCCTGAAACAAATGAAATGCTTGCCTTTATACAATACTATCATAGCGATTATGTGGATTTCTATGTTGTGTTTACTGATGATGTTGTTGCTAAATATAATAATAGTCAAGGGGAAGATATAAGGTTAGTTGAGCAAAGACCTAACATAACTGGCTTGCCTATACATTATAAGACAGATAATGAGGTTGACAGTACAAGAGGACACAGCCCATTGAATGATATTATAGATATATTAGATAGTATGGAGAACCTTCTTAGTGAAGCCATAGACGGATTTGGACGATATATTACGGGAACGCCTGTTTCTATTGGACAGCAACTAACTAATGTTGAGTTACCAAAGCATGGTAATGGTGTTGGGATTGCTCTTGATGATGATGCAGATTTTAAATATGTGACGAATGAATTTGACCATAAGGCGTTTGAGAGTTTATATGGTACATTGCGTAATGCCCTCATGGATATATCCAACATGCCGAACATATTATTAAATGGTGGCAGTACAATCAGTAACGTAGGCGATATTGCAGTTGAATCAATCTTCTATTTGTCATTGATTAGAGCAAATATGAATAGTAAGTATTTACAAGATGGATTTGAACAGAGATTAGATAAGATCAGAAATGTATTGGCTATACAAGGTATTACATTTGATGATGATGATTATGAAGAAACGTCATTCGTGTTCAGTCCTGATATGCCGAAAGATACCACACAACTGATAGAAAATATTGAAAGTTTAAAGGGTATCGGTGCGATTAGTACGGAAAGTGTGTTGGATAATGTGTCATTCTTGGATAAGGTGAGTGAGATGGAACGATTGGCAAATGAAGGTGTGGAACAGGATAGCGGAAATACAGTTGATGAATAGTATTGCCAGTGATACATGTTGAGTTCTGTTATAGCAAATAATACTAGATGTAGTATTGTATAGAAATGTTGATGTGATGGGGAATAATTGGGAAATAATAAATGTTGAAAAATTTTCGCTGTTACAATAGAAATACTTCGAGACACGAAATAAATATATAAAATTACACAAGAACCCTGAAATCGCAGTGATACAAACCATTTTCTGTTATAGCGTATTTTCATTGGCGGTCATAAATGATCGGCTGTTATATGCTATTGTCGTACAATGAGTATTATAAGACATAAAATACTGTCATATCAGGGTTCATATGGTTGATATATCTTATAGATAGATTAAGCAAAAATTCACTGGGGTGATGGGTGATTCGCTGTTATAGTCCAAAAATGCCAGCAATGCAGAGGTTCGGCTGTTATAGGCGTGTGTGAGGTTATAAGAGGTGTAAACATAGGCAAAACGCTTGTATATGGGCTTATATGGCGATATTTCACCCCCTCATTCTCAGAGGTCGGCATAGCATACCAAATTTTGTACGCACGGAAAAAAATAAGGAATATGGGGGCTTTCTAATAATATATCACAATATCTAATCTAATCCAATTGTACACCCTTTTTTGAAAAAATTCAAACTATAGGAAAATTTTTCTTGTAATTATAGGAAATTTGACCTATACTATAAGCGAAAAGGGGGATTATGGAAAATGAAGAAATTTTTACTTATTTTGTTTACTTTGTCCATTGTATTAGTTGGTTGTGGGATTGCAGAAAGTGTAGAACCTAATGAGGAAAAAACAAATAGTATTAGTGAGAGTATACTAACTTACGATAATATTTCCCCATATATAAATGATGAAATCGAGTTTATCAATGAAGGGTCGGTAAGATATGAAGGGTACGACCTTTATGACTACACTATTAGTTTACAAGCATCTAATAGATTTAATGAATTAACTAAAGATGAAAAGTATTATAAAATGGTTGATATAGTTAAAAAAATTATGGATGATTATTATAACGGTGATTTGGATTGTGATGTTGAAAAAACAGGATGCTCTATTGAAAATATCGAAGTTATATCAGGTGAAGATACTTATAAAATAGATTATGAAGAATGGGAAAGTGACCATAACTATACGATTAACATTAACTCAGGTGAAGAATACAAACCTAAAGCAGAACAAGATAAAGTATCTGCCAGTGTGGATAAATACTTTGAAGAAAAGGATAATCAAGATACCGAAACTACTATTGATAGTAAAAACGGAAATGATTGGATAAATTTAACTGATAATCAAAAATTTCATGCGGTATCTAATGCCTTTTATAACTTAGATAATCAAGGATATACAATCACGGAAACTGAATATTATTATATTAGTGCTTTAGATGAATTTTATTCAGATAGCACTACAAGATCAACATCTGTAAATGAAGCGTTAGCGTCTGTCGGCACTATGTCTGGAACAATATACAAATAATAACAATTTTACCTATCCTTCAAATTTGAGGGGTATTTTTTATTATCTATAAAGGAAGGTGTACAAATGAACAATATCCAACGCTTAGAAATGGAAACAAAAGGTATCCAACTAGATCAATCGGAATTAATCATCTATCTCGAAGAAAATGACTTGCAACCACATCAAGAATACAATGCTAAATCAGCCACCAACAAACGTAATATATATAAATCGGCTTTATCTGTCCTTGAATCAATCGCAAATTCACCTGAAACGCTTAAAAATATTAAAAGTGAAGAATTATCTGTATCAGATTTTGCCACTAATATTCAGAACAGAATAGACCAATTGGAATATAAAATTAGAATGTTAAAAACTGACGAGCAAGCACAATATAACTCAAATACATTCTTCTTATTTGATCGGTAAAGGTAGGTGATAAAATGTTACAAGAATCCTTTAACCAATTATTAAATCAATTTTCTGTACCAATTCAATTGAATAGTGAAACCAACTCACGTAAAGCAATTATTACAAGTCAATCTGTATCTGATTCAATGCCTAATTTTGATGACAAAAATATTCAAACAAATTGGGAAATCAATCGTGGCGACATTATTATTTATTACAATGTAGAATATCTGATTATTACTGATGTTCAAGCGAAACGGTCTTATGGTTATATGGCAACTATGCGTCCAATGTCAAATACACTTCAATATACGTACATGACAGAAGGCGAATATTATTATGACCGTCTTGGAAATAAGGTGTACACAGAAGAACCAAAAGAGGTGACATTAGATTTACCTTGTATTGCGTATCAGGAAGGTACGCCAACCTTAGATGGTGGTCAGATTGTTGTACCTGATAATCGTATTACGGTAATTATGCCTGATAATGAATCAAGTCAGAAACTTCAAATGAACACAGAACATCAATTACTAAATCACAATTATAATATAGTAGATATTAATTTGCTTCAATCAGGTTTACGTATTTTTACAATGGAATGGGTTCAATCATCTTCATAATAATAATGTAGAAACTCGAAAAAAATTAACCACAACATACCATTATATTGGACAAAGCCATTCTTTTATGCTATATTTTACTTATCAGAAAAAGTGGTTCGGAAAAATGCCTTAACCCTTGATGTGTCAATGATTTGGTTTTATTCATTACCAACCGTCGCAGAAAAAAATCAATCAAATGATGCGGTCAATGAATAACCAACAGCAAGAAAAAGGTAAAGGTAAAGGAAAGTAACGGCTATTATTCATAAAAATTGCTCAAATCCCTCTGTTATCTCATTATATCAGGGGGATTTTATGTATGGGCCAATTTAAAAAGTTGAACTTAAAATATAAGTGTTGCTTTATTGTCAAAAACAGTTTCGGCTTGCGCTGCGCACATCTGATAATATATATTCAGGGCATAGAGTAGGAGGCGTATCATGTCAGAAGAAATTAATGTCTTCATAGCTTTTGGCGCGGGATTATTATCATTTATCTCTCCTTGTGTTTTACCGCTCTATCCGGCATTTCTTTCGTATATTACCGGTATGAGTGTTAATGAATTAAAAGATGAAAATAACATGCTTACCAGGAAAAGTATTTTGCATACGGTATGTTTCCTGATTGGCTTTTCACTCGTTTTTATTATGCTCGGGTTTGGCACTTCTTTTATTTCCGAATTCCTGCAAGCCAACAGGGATATTATCAGACAAATCGGCGCCATATTAATTGTGTTTTTTGGACTTGTCATTGTAGGGGTCTTTAATTTTAAATTTCTTATGAAAGACCGAAAAATCACTTTCAAGAATCGCCCGGCAGGCTTTTTTGGATCTTTTATCATTGGTTTGGCTTTTTCGCTGGGATGGACACCTTGCATGGGACCCATATTAGTCATTGTCATTTCACTGGCCGCTACAAATCCTGATTTGGGCATGATAATGATGATAAGTTATATACTTGGTTTTTCTATACCATTTCTCGTATTATCATTTTTTGTCGGAAAAATGAAGTGGATCAAACAGAATAGTGCTAAACTAACCAAAATTGGCGGTTATATTATGGTATTCATGGGCATCGCTTTATACTTTGACTGGATGGCTGATTTGACCGCATTTCTGGCAGCGCTGTTTGGTTTCAGCGGTTTTTAAGACGGCCGATGAATTTTGCTGAATTTGAAGCGGTCAATATGTTACAATAAATTCAACATAAAAGCGTCGAACAAAGAAAAGGAGTAATAGCTGAATGTATAAACCAAATGATCTTATTTTGCGTACTATAACATCACTGATCGCTTTTATTCTGTTGGGTTTTTCGATTTATTTACTGTTTGCAGGCCATAATTCACCAGGCGGAGGATTCGTTGGTGGACTGATGACTTCTGCTGCAATTGTACTGATGTACATGGCATATGGAATAACCGTATTGGAAAAGTTCCTTCCGCTGAATTATCGAAAAATAGTGCCACTTGGCTTATTGGTCGCAACAGGAACAGGTTTGGGTTCTTTTCTGTTTCAGCAGCCATTTTTATCACAAACCTTTGATTATTTCCATTTTCCTGTTTTAGGTGAGCTGGAACTTGCAACCGCGATGCTATTTGATCTTGGTGTTTATTTAACAGTATTTGGTGTTACGATAACCATTATTTTATCGATCGCCGAAGACCGGTAACGTCTATGCTATACCAGTAAAGGTATTACATTTTGCAATCTTATGTGCCGGGAGAAATCGACACTGATTGATAACAAGAGAAAGAGTTGATGACCAATGTTCTGGCTGACAGCAAGTACGATTGTTGCAACCTTTATGGCGATTGCGATGATTGCCATTCGGTTGAAGGCCGCTAAAAAACCGGCAACTGTAAAAAAAATTATATTGCCTCCATTGTTTATGAGTACAGGTGCATTCATGTTTTTGTTTCCTGTGTTTCGGGTGGACATGCTGCAAGTATTGGAAGCCATCGTAATCGGTGTCATCTTCTCTGTATTTTTAATCAAAACTTCTAAATTTGAAATTAAAGAGAAGGACATATATTTGATTCCATCTAAAGCGTTTGCTTTTATTTTATTTGGTTTGTTGTTCATCAGGATTATTATAAAACTGGTGATTGGCTCGACGATTTCATTTGGCGAAACGAGCGGTATGTTTTTCCTTCTTGCTTTCGGGATGATTGTAACATGGCGTCTGGCTATGCTTTATAAATTTAAAAAGCTTGAAAAAAATCTTGTAATTAATCGGAACGCTATATAAAATGGCAGCCCCTTTCTTAACAGGAGCTGCCATTTATTATATTCATTAAGAACTTATTATTTGCCGGTATTTTTAAGAGAATTGACCTTTTCTGACGACATTTTTTTATAACGGGACTTCCAATTATCCGCATAATTGCTGCGGGATAACTCAAATAAATGCTCATACGGTTCAACATCGATTTCTTTTTCTTTTAATTTTTTTCTTAAAAATTTATGATCCCTTTTAGGCGTCGCCAGAATATAACCTTCAATTAATGTATCCTGAGTTATGTGACGGTTCTCTTTCTTTAAGGCTATTTCCCCAATTTTTCCGGCAATTTTATGTCTGGCCACATCTCTGAATAATTCAGGGACGGGTGAAACCAATTCTTCAAGCAGTGACTTTTCAGTTTCTTGCCACAGATGACTTGTATTATTTACATAGTACTCTTCCCATTCCATATTTGAATGGCCGTCTTCTTTTGGAAGCTGCTTCAGGAATTTACGGAACATAAAATAACCGCCGATTCCCATTAGGCTGATCATTAAAAATCCCCAAAAAATGATCAGTATATCGTCTATCATTGACATATTATCACCTATTTTGCTTTATTATTTAACAATATTTTCCTTTAATTTTTTATTTTTATGGGCTATTATATTATCTAATGATACTGATGAATCATCAAAATTAATTCAGGTCATGAGCTTTTTACATAAATTAAGAATTGTATTATAATTTAGACTGGCTACATAGTTTCATTCATACATATATTAGCATATATTCGTTAAATTTGTCATATGAATGATTGATAATCAATCAAGCAAGGAGGGGGAAGGGTGAGCAATCGTTACCGGGATGAACCATTTGATATAAACGAAGACGAGAAACATTCAATTTCAATTCAAAACCTTCGCGAATTTTATAATTTTGCTTCATTGCCTTCTTCAATTCTTAAGTGGATAGATCGGAATATGGCGGGATTCATCACTTTATGGAACCAGGACGGGGAGGCTGTTTTCATATCAAAAACAGCGGAAGACATACTGGGCTATCCCATCTCTGAAATGCTCGGTACAAACTGGTCTGATTGGGTTTCCGCTGCAGACATTTCTCACGTTAAAAATAATATCGATTACATCCAAACAATAAAACAAACGATTCATCTTAACGTACGGAATGCTTCCGGCAAAAACATATGGACCGAAAATCAGGTGGCAGGTATTGAAGATACAAATGGGAAGCTATATTATATCTCTGCCACAAAGGATATCACGGATAAAAAAGACGCAGAAGAGCTAATGATACGGTCTGAAAAGATGTCAGTTGCCGGTCAGCTTGCAGCAGGCGTTGCACATGAAATCAGGAACCCTCTCACATCAATAAAAGGTTTTTTACAGTTATTGCAAGCCGGTGTGAACAGGGAAGACGAATACTACAAGATTATGGTTGATGAGATTGAAAAGATGGAAACAATTACCTCAGAGTTATTATTTATTTCAAAACCTATGACAGATCATAAAGATAAAGAAAACCTGAGGGAAATGATCGATGATGTTGTGACTCTGCTCATACCTCAAGCGAGATTAAAAAATATTGAGGTGCTGTACAATCAGCAGTCGGATCAGGTGGTGACGTGTGACCGATCTCAAATCAAACAGGTTTTTATTAATCTTTTGAAAAATGCAATTGAAGCGATGGAAGAACCAGGGTGCATAACTGTTAATAACTATCCGGAAAATAACCAGGTTTATATTGATATCCTTGATGAAGGGCCCGGTATAACTGATGAAGTTCTGAATGAGATGGGGGAACCTTTTTTTACGACAAAACAAAACGGTACAGGACTCGGTTTGATGATTACGAGACAAATTCTTGAACGACATGAAGGAAGCCTTGAAATAATGCGAAATGAAACGCATGGAAGCACATTCAGGGTCATTTTGCCAAATCTGTGAGATAAATGGAAATAAACTATAAATGTAATCTTATAAGTATTTCTTATCACATTTAATAACTTATTAATATATACATTTTCACTATATATTGATTGTTTTATAGAATCATTTCTTATAAGATATAATCGTAGAAACTTTTTTGCAGATAGCAAATATTAAAGATTTTATCTGCATAAATGAGGTCAAGTTTATGCCATATTCTATGGTTATAAGCTGGATTTCTTATCAAATCGTAAGGTGTTTTAGAAAAGATGAAAGAGAGGGGTAAAGCTGTTATGGGTATTGATGCAAAAAAGCAGTTTGAATTAAATGGCAAAACGTATAATTACTACCAGTTAAAAGCCATTGAAGATGCAAATCTTGGGAACGTTTCCCGGCTGCCATTCTCTGTGCGCGTATTGCTTGAATCACTTATGCGTCAGAAAGATGGCCATGTCATAAAGGACGAACATGTTGAAGAGTTGTCGAAATGGGGTACAAACGACACCGGTGATGTTGATGTGCCATTTAAACCTTCCCGGGTCATCTTGCAGGATTTCACCGGTGTACCAGCTGTAGTTGATCTGGCCTCACTCAGAAAAGCAATGGTTGATATGGGTGGCGAGCCGGACAAAATAAATCCGGAAGTGCCGGTAGACTTGGTTATCGACCATTCTGTACAAGTCGACCAATATGGCACCCCAAATGCATTGCAAGCCAATATGGAGCTTGAATTTGAACGAAATATGGAACGATATGAATTTTTACACTGGGCACAAAAAGCATTTGATAATTATCGTGCTGTACCGCCCGCAACAGGTATCGTCCATCAGGTGAATCTTGAGTATATAGCAAATGTGGTGCATGAGCTTGAAAATGAAGACGGCACATATGATGCATTTCCTGACACACTGTTCGGTACAGACTCACATACGACGATGATTAACGGTCTTGGTGTTCTGGGCTGGGGCGTAGGCGGTATTGAAGCTGAAGCTGGCATGCTTGGTCAGCCATCCTATTTCCCTGCACCGGAAGTGATCGGTGTTAAATTTACAGGAAGTTTTCCGCAAGGTACGACAGCAACTGATCTGGCCTTAAAAGTTACACAGGTGCTTCGTGAGAAAAATGTTGTCGGGAAATTTGTCGAATATTTCGGACCAGGTTTGCAAGATATGCCGCTTGCCGATCGTGCAACCATTTCCAATATGGCACCTGAATACGGAGCAACTTGCGGCTTTTTCCCGATTGATGAAGAAACACTAAGCTACCTTCATTTAACCGGGCGCAGTGATGAACAAATTGAACTGATTGAAAAGTATAGTAAAGAAAATGACCTTTGGTATTCACCTGATCAGGAAGATCCTGCGTATACTGAAGTGGTTGAAATCAATCTTTCAGAACTTGAGCCAAACTTGTCCGGGCCTAAACGGCCGCAAGATTTAATCGCACTTTCTGATATGAAAGAAGAATTCAATAAAGCTATTACGGCACCGTCCGGTAACCAAGGCTTTGGAATGGACAAGTCAGAGTTTGATAAGGTTGCCACAGTACAACATCCAAATGATGAAACGTCCGTCATGAAAACAGGTGCGCTCGCTATTGCAGCAATCACATCCTGTACAAATACGTCTAACCCATATGTTATGCTTGGTGCCGGACTGCTCGCGAAAAACGCAGTTGAAAAAGGGTTGAAAGTACCTGAGTTTGTCAAAACATCCCTGGCTCCAGGTTCCAAAGTCGTGACGCGCTATCTTGATGATTCGGGGCTTCAAACATACTTGAATGAGCTCGGTTTCAATCTGGTCGGCTATGGATGTACGACATGCATTGGTAACTCAGGACCGCTCCGCCCGGAAATTGAAAAAGCAATCGAAGAAAGTGATTTGACCGTTTCATCGGTCTTGTCAGGCAATCGTAACTTTGAAGGGCGTATCCATCCGCTCGTCAAAGCAAACTATCTGGCATCACCGCCATTAGTCGTTGCATATGCTTTGGCAGGATCGGTTGATGTTGACTTGACTAAGGATCAGCTAGGCACGGATGCTGATGGTGAACCGATTTACCTTGAAGATATCTGGCCATCAATGGATGATATTAAAGACACTGTTCAATCAGTTGTGAAACCGGAAATTTTCCGGAAAGAATATGAAAGAGTATTCGATTCCAATGAAAAATGGAACGAAATCAAAACAACGGATGAACCATTATTTGAATGGGACAGTGAATCAACTTACATTCAGAATCCGCCGTTTTTTGAAGGACTGTCACGTGATGCAGGCACGGTTGAATCGTTGAGCGATTTGCGTGTTATTGGTAAATTCGGTGATTCAGTTACAACTGACCATATCTCGCCTGCCGGGGCTATTGCCAAAGACATGCCAGCCGGCCAATATCTGCAGGAAAAAGGTGTATCACCAAGAAACTTTAACTCATACGGTTCCCGCCGTGGTAACCATGAAGTTATGATGCGTGGTACGTTTGCAAATATCCGAATCCGCAACTTGCTTGCACAAGGCAAAGAAGGCGGCTATACAACTTATTGGCCAACCGGCGAGTTGATGCCATTTTACGATGCCAGCATGCAGTATCAGGAAGATGGCACCGGATTGATGGTTATCGGCGGAAAAGATTACGGTATGGGTTCTTCCAGGGACTGGGCCGCCAAAGGTACAAACCTGCTTGGCATTAAAACAGTTATCGCAGAAAGCTTTGAGCGTATCCACCGCTCGAACCTGGTCATGATGGGTGTTCTGCCATTGCAGTTTGAAAAAGGTGACAGTGCAGATAAACTGGGATTGACCGGTCAGGAAACGTACAATGTGGAATTTGATGAAAGTGTTAAACCGCATGACCGCATTAAAGTAACGGCGGTTGATGAAAATGGAAAAACAATTGAATTTAACGCTATTGCACGTTTTGACAGTGACGTTGAAGTTGATTATTACCGTCACGGCGGTATTTTGCAGATGGTATTGCGCAATAAGCTGCAAACTACAGGTGACACAGTGCAATAAGATAGAAGGGCATGAGCCAACACACCGGTTTTAACCGGTGTGTTGGCTTTTTTCGTAAAAAGCAATCTCCGAAGAAAAACGGGATCAACTGCCAGTAAATGTCCGATTCGTTCATCTAACAATCAGTGGGGGAAGAAATCCCTCACTGATTGAAGTTTCACTTTATGAACAAGTTATGACAATAACTTATTTAACTTTACATATTGATGAAACAGCAATACGATTGAATTATATCAATTGTAAAGTTAGGGGATACTCTATGGTTAAAAAGGTCATTGGTATTGCTTTACTCGTAGTTATGATTAGTATGGCAGTTTTTAGCTTTATCGATACAGAGGAAGAAGCACAAACACCTAAACAGCAGAATTCTGATGGCGCGGGAATTGTGCCTCCTAATCAGACAGGTATTGAAGAAGGACAGTATGCACCGGATTTTAAAGTTGAAACACTTTCGGGAGATACATTTCAATTGTCTGATTTACGCGGTCAAAAAGTCATTATGAATTTTTGGGCGTCATGGTGCGGCCCTTGCAAAGATGAAATGCCCGAGATGCAAAAATTTTATGAAGAATACGGTGACAAGGTCGAAGTGGTCGCTGTTAACTTAACCGGCAATGATTCAGGTGTTAAAGCAGTTGAGGAATATGTTAATAAAAATGGTTATACGTACCCTGTCCCATTGGATAAAGATTCAAAGATACAGGAACAGTACGATATTTATAATATCCCAACCACTTATTTCATCGGAACAGACGGAAAAGTCCAGCAACCTCCAAAACTTGGCCCCATGACTTATGACTATATGGTTGAAATGATTGATAAATTATCATAAAAATGGATAGATTTTCAAAGATTTGGTAACACTATTCCTAATAACATGAAATTAAATAAGTCATAAGGAGTGGGTTACAATTTCTTTGAAAAGACGGCTTTCATTTGATGAACTTGTTCAGGAAAACCGCAAGGAAATGTTACAGGACGAATCAGTTCAAGAAAGAATTGAAAAAAATATGGAAGCAAAAATGCACCAGTCTTTGAATGAAAAGCACTCAAAGTAGAAAGAAGCATGTTCTATTGGTCAGGTCACGACTAATCAGAACAGGCTTTTTTTAGTTGTATATTATCGTTGCTTCAGTAAAAAATTAAATTAGACCCACATTAAGGGTGGATTAATTTTAGTGAAGGAGGATGGAAGTGACTGACAAGCATAAATACGAACCTAAACCGGATGACCGCAGCGATAATGTTGAAAAACTACAAGAGATGGTTCAGGACACCATTCAAAATCTCGAGGAGTCTCATGAAACGATGAAGCACAGTTCAGGCAATGAAAGAGATAAAATCGAAGCAAAAAACAAACGGCGTGAAGAGGCGATTGAAGGTATGCGACAGGAGATTAAAGACGAAGCGGATAAATAATTTTTAACCTCAAACCATTTGATTCATGGTTTGAGGTTAATCAATTCATGCAAATCATCCTGATACAAACAGAGTCTGTGGTAAAATGGATTATAGAAAACAGATCTTGGGGGGAGAGCTTCATTGCATAAAACGAATACACCAGTCGAAGTAAGATATCAGGAAACCGATCAAATGGGTGTGGTTTATCATGCCAATTATCTTGTGTGGTTTGAAATCGGCCGAACAAAATATATTGAAAGCCTTGGCCTTACATATGCCGATATGGAAAAGAATAATATTGTCTCTCCGGTTGTTGATGCGCAAATTAACTTCAAAAAGCCGGTTCGCTATGGTGAAAAAGCGTTTGTTGAAACATGGCTCGATTCATATGATGGCATACGGACAGTCTATGGTTACGATATTTTGCGGGAAGATGGTGTAATGGCTGCAAGCGGCACAACAAAGCATGTCATTGTCGATAAAGAATCTTTTCGTCCGCTTGCATTGCGCAAGGCCTTTCCAGAGTGGCATCAGGCATATCTGCAGCAAGTAAGCGGTGAAGCGTGATGGCTTTTGGTATAAATCGAAGAGAGTTGCAAAAATGGAAAAAAGATGTAAAAAATGGTCAAATAAGTTTTTTAACACATTATTGGATTGATGAACGATTTCCCGGTTGTGATACGGTAACGAAAGTCGGGTGCAATGACCTGAATAAACTAATTAATTGGGGAGCGCAGTATAGCTTGCAGCCAAAATGGATTCATAACGACGAACATCATCCGCATTTTGATTTATTTGGTGAGAAACAGGCACGTATATTGCGAAAGGAACAACAGTGGGAACAAATAAAAAGATTTGAATTGTAAAACTTTTCAAAGTTGAAGACCAAATCACTGTAAAAAGAGCTGACAATGGCAAAAAGGCGCTGGTTTACAGCGCCTTTTAATTATAATGAAACTTAGGTTCTTTTGTTTTCTCATCAAGTGTAATTGACAAATCCTGCCCGTCAAAATACCATGCATCTTTATTTTCGATATAAAATGTAATCCCTGCAACATCACATGAAGCGTATATATCCTCAGGCACGTCATTGCCGAGGCCTAAAGAGAAACCGGGTATTCGCCCGCCAAAACCACCGTATCGGACGAAAAATCGCTGATAAGATCGATCATCAATGTCAAATTCATCCTTGTACCATTGTCCTGCCTGATTTGTAATCTTCAACTTCACATCGATCACTCCCTGGCTCGTTCTTTTATTTATCCCGTTTCTCCGGTACCAAATCAATACCGCCTTCATGAAAAGGATGGCATTTGCTGATACGGCGGATTGTCAGATAAGCGCCTTTCAGGAAACTGAATCGCCTAAAAGCTTCCAGCCCATATTCAGAACATGTGGGAAAAAAACGGCAAGTTGGTGGTTTAAAGGGACTGATTGCTTTTTGATAAAATTTAATCAGTCCGATAAAGATATATTTCACATGATTCACCCTTCCAGCCGTTATTGCTGCGATTTATCGTATGTTATGGATGCAATCGCATCATGCATATGGATGGATTCTTCATTGCGGCATTTAACTTGGAATTTGGCAACAAACGGCATTTCATAAAGATCAGCTGCAACAAGACGAGCAAGATCCTCCACGAAGCGAGGATTCTCGTATGCCTGTTCAGTAACCATTTTTTCATCAGGCCGTTTCAGAACAGGATGCAGTCTGGCGCTGGCATTGCTTTCTGCAGCCTCAAGCAGGAACGCTTTCCAGTCTGCACTCTCTTCATCAAAATCCTCAATCAAGGATACGTTTATGGAAACTTCCCCGCGCTGATTATGTGCACTGTATTCGCTGATTTCTTTCGAGCATGGGCAAAGGGTAGTAATCAAAGCTGACATGGATGCCTCCACGGTATAGCCTGCTGATTGATCATAGTTGACACAAATGGTGATATCGGCATGATTCATTCCGGGAAGATCTGATTGCGGACCGCGCCGCTCATAAAACCAGGGAAAGCTTACTTTGATTTCTGCATCTTTCTGGTCCAGCCGTTCTGCCAAGTCTTTTGTGAATATCTTAAGCGTTTTTATATCAATGACAAATCCTTTTTGATGGAATGCCTGCAGCTGCTCGGTGAACCGGCTCATGTTGGTGCCCTTGCTGGATTTATCGATACTTGATGAAAATTCAAATGTCCCTATGGTCGTCTGGGATTTTGGCTCAAGACTGCTTGCAACTGTAATCGGATGTTTTACATTGGCTATTCCAACTTCATCGAGATCAAACAAAAAATCTTCTTTTGAATTTTGCAAGTCAGCCATTTTGCTTTTTTCGCTGGGTTTTGTTCTAGGACCGGGCTCTACAGAACCAAATAGTTTATGACGTTGGGCTTTATTCGGTAACTGTTTATTTGAGATAGATCTGACTTTATTCATAACGAATCTGTGACCCCTTCCAATTTGTAACTGTACTTCTTCAGTATACTAAATGTTGTATTAAAGATTCAATTTATTGGTTTACTAGAGCTACATCCATGTTATTTTCGGTTCGGTTTTATTTTTAATCCGTTTGATATTTTCACGATGACGGTAAAATACTAAAATCGTTAATACCGCTGTTACGATAACGAGCCCCCAATCCTGAAACAGAACGGAGACAATCACTGCAATAACGCCGGTGATTATTGAGGACAGTGAAACATATTTGGAAATATACAATGTCAGAAGAAAGGATGTCACTGTTACTGCAAAAAGGACAGGGTTAATGCCCAAAATAATCCCACCTGATGTTGCAACGGCTTTGCCGCCTTTAAATTTTGCAAATAGCGGGTATGTATGACCCACAACCGCAAATAACCCTATAGCAAGCCGGAAAACGTCAGCACCAAAAAACAGGGGCAGTGCCGTGGCCAGTGTCCCCTTTAGGATATCCGCCAGTGTTACAATGATTCCCGCTTTCACCCCTAAAATTCGAAATGTGTTCGTCGCACCAAGGTTGCCGCTCCCGTGTTCTCTGATGTCAATCTTGTAACCAAGTTTGCCTACGATCACCCCTGAAGGGACAGACCCCAATAAATATGCCATTAAAGCAAATACTACAAACTCCATAATGTTTCCCACTTTCCGCTTCATTTTTGACTTTGTCCTATTTTACCATGAAGTAACGATTCTAAGAACCTTTATTAATTGAATTGTCCCATTAGGGTTTCTAAAATGATGGTAAGGGGTAATGTTTAGATATTGCATAAAAATGAAAAATTCTGTTGAAAGGAAGAATTTGATGATTGAATTTGCCGATGTTAAAAAAGTGTATCCTGATGGCACAAAAGCACTCGAGGATTTTTCATTAAAAATCAATGAAGGTGAATTTGTTACGTTAATCGGCCCGAGCGGCTGCGGTAAAACGACGACAATGAAAATGGTTAATCGGCTGATTGAACCGACTTCAGGGACAATTTACATAAACGATACGGATATTAATACGTATAATATTCATGAACTGCGCTGGAACATCGGGTATGTGCTTCAGCAAATCGCCTTGTTTCCACATATGACGATTGAAGAAAATATTGCGGTTGTACCGGAAATGAAAAAATGGAAGCGTAAGCAGATTCAGGACAGAAGTAAAGAGCTGCTTGAAATGGTCGGGCTCGATCCATCCGTATATATGCATCGAAGACCGGATGAACTGTCAGGGGGGGAGCAGCAGCGTGTTGGGGTCATCCGCGCATTGGCTGCTAATCCGAATATTATTTTAATGGACGAGCCATTTAGTGCGCTTGATCCGATCAGCCGCGAACAATTGCAGCATGATATAAGAGAGCTTCAGCAAAAAATCAGAAAAACAATTGTCTTTGTGACACATGATATTGATGAAGCATTGGCGCTCGGTGATAAGGTTTGCCTGATGCGGGAAGGACGGATTATTCAGGTTGATACACCACAGCAATTGGTTTTGAACCCTAAAACACAATTTGTAAAGGATTTCATCGGTGAACGAAAATCTCCATGGCAAACAGCTGTCGACGTAATAGCTGAAGAAACCGAATCCAGCATCATAACAAAAAGTGCATATGAGGAACGGAATTACCCTGATAATGGGATGTTTATCATTAAGGATGAAGCTAACAAAGTTGTCGGGGCGCTCACTGACGGTCATTATACAAAGGACGTAACTGTCCTTGAAAATGATTTACCGCTTTACAAAGCAGCGGATTTATTGCAAACCAAAAGTCAGCTGGTATATCCCATCATCAAAGATGAAGAGCTCCTGGCAACGTTGACTTACAAAGATATAATTACCTATTTAAGACGTGAAACTGCTGCAAAAGACGGGGTGATTCAGTAATGGGTGAGTTTATTTCCGTTTTTCAAAACAGACAGGATATGCTGCTTGAAACGATTTGGGAGCATTTGCAAGTTTCATTGCTGTCACTCATCATTGCGATCATCATTGCAGTACCGCTCGGTTTGGTGATGACAAGATATCAGCGGGTAGCCGAGCCAGTAATCGGCCTGTCTGCCGTCATGCAGACAATCCCGAGTCTTGCGGTTCTCGCGTTTCTGATTCCCTTTTTTGGCATTGGCACTACACCGGCGATTATTGCGCTAACCATATATGGATTATTGCCTATTTTACGAAATACCTATACCGGGATTAATGAGGTGGAACCATTTTTAACAGAAGCTGCTACCGGAATGGGGATGAATTCTTTTAAACGATTGACTAAAGTGGAGCTGCCCATTGCTATGCCTGTTATCATGGCAGGGATTCGAACATCAATGGTATTAATCGTTGGAACTACCACTATCGCAGCACTAATTGGTGCAGGTGGTCTGGGTGAGCTGATTCTGCTCGGCATTGACCGTGGTGCTGACTTGAATCTTATCCTGCTCGGCGCTATCCCTGCCGCTATGTTAGCTATTTTATTGGATTTTATATTACGCGGGTTTGAACGAATTTCGAGACGGGCAGGTTTTAAGTCATTTGCAGCGATGCTAGTCATAGCTGTTCTGATCGTTGCTTCACCGTTTTTCTTTTCACCGGCAAAACAAGCGGATATCACAATCGGCGGAAAGCTTGGTTCGGAGCCGGCTATTCTGATTAATATGTATAAACAGCTTATTGAAGAAGATACGGATTTATCTGTAAAGCTTGAACCAGGACTTGGTAAAACCGCTTTTGTGTTCAGTGCCCTGAAAAATGGCACTATCGATATTTACCCTGAGTTTACCGGAACTGCAATTGTCACGCATTTGGAACAGGATGCAGAGAGCAATAATAGAAATGACGTCTATGAGCAGGCAAGGGAAGGTATGAAGGAACAATATGGTATGATTATGTTAGAACCTATGGACTTTAACAATACGTATGCTGTTGCATTAAAGCAAGAATTTGCGAATGAGCATAATCTGGAAACAATCGGTGATTTGAAAAAAGTTGAAGATAACATCACTGCTGGTTTTACGTTAGAATTTAATGACCGGTATGATGGTTATGTCGGTATGCAGGATGTATATGGCCTGAATATTTCTGATGTTCAGACGATGGAGCCTGGAATTCGTCAGGATGCACTGAAAAACAATGAAGTCGACGTCATAGATGCCTATGCAACTGACAGTTATATGATTGATTTAAACCTGGTGACGCTGGATGACCCGGAGAATCTGTTCCCGCCATATCAGGGATCACCGCTGCTGCGAGAGGGTACACTAAATGAATATCCCGAACTGAAAGGCATACTGAATCAGCTTGGCGGAAAAATAACAGATGAAGAAATGCGGCAAATGAATTACGCAGTCGATTATGAAGACAGAGATCCAGCAAATGTTGCCCGTGAGTATCTTTTGGAAGAAGGGCTTATCAATAATTGAGGGAGGCATCTGGAATGACATGGGAAAATCCGCAAAATAAAATTGTGAAAGAAGTTCTGGAATCAGCGAAAACAATTGCAGTTGTAGGTCTGAGTGATAAACCTGAACGCACTTCATATCAAATTTCAAAAATCATGCAGGATCAGGGCTACACCATAATCCCGGTGAACCCTAAAGTAAATGAAGTTCTCGGCGAAAAAGCATATGATAATTTAACAGATGTCACGGAAAACATCGATATCATCAATGTGTTCCGCCGCTCTGAATTTCTGCCGGACATTGCGAAAGAAGCAGCTCAAACTGACTGCCGCGTCTTTTGGGCTCAACAGGGTATTGTCAGTCAGGAAACGTATGATTATTTGAAAGAACGCGGGTTTACTGTCATCATGGACAGGTGTATTAAAGTAGCTCACAGTGTACTCGTATAGACAGTAAAAAGTTACTGAATGGCCTTCTCAGGTCATTCTTTTTTTGTACTTCCGAAAAATTATAGTATACTAATAACCGTGTGTTGCGGTATTATGGACTTTAACCGATATAAAAATTTTACATTAACAAACATTTGTTCTATTATTGAAATTATCATGAAAGAACTTGTATCCTAAGAAAGAAGAGAGGAGTCAGACTGCATGGTTAAGGAGTCTTTACAATATACAGATGATTCAATTCAAGTACTCGAAGGCCTGGATGCCGTCAGGAAAAGACCGGGAATGTATATTGGCAGCACTGATCAGCGCGGGCTTCATCATCTGGTTTTTGAAATTGTCGATAATGCTGTTGATGAGGCATTGGCCGGGTACGGGTCAGTGATTAAGGTAACCGTACATAAGGATAATAGTATTTCTGTGGAAGATGCAGGAAGAGGTATTCCCACTGGTCTCCACTCGAGCGGCAAGCCGACAACAGAAGTGATTTTCACTGTCTTGCACGCAGGCGGCAAATTTGGACAAGGCGGCTATAAAACGAGTGGCGGACTTCATGGGGTCGGAGCTTCCGTTGTCAATGGCTTATCCGAGTGGCTGGAAGTAACCATTTATCGGGAAGGGTTTAAATATCATCAGCGTTTTGAACATGGCGGCAAGTCTGTCACTCCGCTGGAAAAGATCGGTAAAACAAATAAGAAAGGAACCCGCATTCATTTTAAACCTGACCCTGCTGTATTTTTATCGACGGTCTACAATTTTGAAACACTGTCTGAACGGCTGAGAGAGTCAGCTTTTTTGCTTAAAGGGTTAACGATTGAACTGACTGATGAGAGAGAGCAGTTAAAAGAGGAATATCAATTTCCGGACGGGCTCGAATCCTTTGTTGCGTATCTGAATGAAGAAAAGGATGGATTGCACCATGTCGTGTCGTTTGAAGGCGAGCATCAGGACATCGAAGTTGACTTTGCATTCCAGTTTAATGATGGGTTCTCTGAAAGCATTCTGTCCTTTGTCAATCATGTCCGTACAAAAGATGGCGGCACACACGAATCCGGTGCGCGCACAGCTATCACACGAATCTTTAATGACTATGCCAGAAAAAACGCTTATCTTAAAGATAAAGATAAAAACCTTGAAGGTTCAGACATACGTGAAGGGTTTACAGCTATCGTATCAGTCCGTATACCTGAAGAGATGCTGCAATTTGAAGGGCAGACGAAAGATAAACTTGGGACGGCTGAAGCACGATCAGCAGTCGATGCCGTCGTGTCTGAAAAACTTTCATACTTCCTGGAGGAGAACCCGGATGCTGGCGGAATGCTGGTTCGTAAAGCTATAAAGGCAAAGGAAGCACGAGAAGCGGCACGAAAGGCGAGAGAAGAATCCAGATCAGGTAAGAAGAAAAAGCGTAAAGATACAATGCTGAGCGGCAAACTGACACCGGCCCAGTCAAAAAACCCGAAAAAAAACGAACTCTATTTAGTAGAAGGGGATTCTGCCGGCGGTTCAGCCAAGCAAGGACGCGATCGTAAGTTTCAGGCAATTTTGCCACTAAGGGGAAAAGTGATCAATACCGAAAAGGCTAAAATTCAGGACATCTTAAAAAACGAGGAAATCTCCACCATTATTAATACAATCGGTGCGGGCGTTGGCGGTGACTTTGACCTGAAAGATGCACAATATGATAAGATTATCATTATGACGGATGCAGACACAGACGGCGCACACATCCAAGTTTTGCTTTTGACTTTTTTCTACCGCTATATGCGGCAGCTGGTTGAGGCAGGTATGATTTACATTGCTTTACCGCCGCTTTATAAAATAACGAAAGGGAAAGGCAAAAATGAAAAATCCGTCTACGCCTGGAACGATGATGAGATGAAAGAAACGATTAAAGACTTTAAAAATGGTTACATTATTCAGCGCTACAAGGGTCTTGGTGAGATGAATGCCGATCAGCTATGGGAAACAACCATGAACCCCGAAACACGGACACTGGTCAGGGTTACAATTGATGATCTTGCCCGGGCTGAAAGACGCGTGACGACATTAATGGGTGACAAAGTGGAGCCCCGCAGAAAATGGATTGAAGGACACGTTAAATTCGGAATGACTGAAGATGCTAATATATTGGAAAATGATAAAATTCAATCGCAATAACATAAGAAGCAATGTAACATCGTAATAGGGGGATTGGCTTGGCACAAGCTGAAAATTATTTGGATCTTCCACTGGAAGAAGTCCTTGGCGACCGGTTTGGAAGATACAGCAAATATATCATTCAGGAACGGGCGCTCCCGGATGTCCGTGATGGACTTAAGCCCGTTCAGCGAAGAATTTTGTATGCAATGAATGAAGAAAAAAATACCCATGATAAAAATTTCCGTAAAGCAGCAAAAACCGTCGGGACAGTTATCGGGAATTATCATCCGCACGGGGATACATCTGTGTACGATGCGATGGTGCGGCTCAGTCAGGAATGGAAAGTGCGCAACAGCCTTGTTGAAATGCATGGTAATAATGGCAGTGTTGACGGGGACCCGCCAGCTGCAATGCGTTATACAGAGGCAAGATTATCAAAAATTGCCTCAGAAATGCTTCGTGATATTTATAAAGGAACAGTCGATTGGATTCCAAATTTTGATGATACGATTAATGAACCAGTCGTCCTTCCGGCTAAATACCCGAATCTGCTTGTAAACGGATCGACAGGTATTTCGGCCGGTTATGCAACAGATATACCACCACATAATCTGGCGGAGGTCGTAGATGCCGTCATTAAAAGGATCGATAACCCTTCAGTTTCGGTCGATGAACTGATGCAGGTTCTCAAAGGTCCTGATTTTCCGACAGGCGGCATTATTCAAGGTGTTGATGGCATACGGAAAGCATATGAAACCGGGAAAGGAAAGATTGTGGTTCGCGGGAAAGCATCGATTGAGGATATGCGCGTCGGCAGACAGCACATTGTAATCGATGAGATTCCGTATGACGTCAACAAAGCTAATATGGTCAAAAAGATGGATGAAATGCGGATCGACAAAAAAGTGGAAGGTATTGCCGAAGTACGTGACGAAACAGATCGCACAGGGCTTCGTGTGGTTATTGAACTGAAAAAAGGTGCCAACAGTGAAGGTGTCTTGAACTATTTGTATAAAAATACGGATCTGCAGGTAACATACAGCTTTAATATGGTAGCTATCCACGATAAAACGCCTAAATTACTGTCATTGCCGCAGATACTTGATTCTTACATTATCCATCAGAAAGAAATTGTTACCCGGCAGACTGTTTTTGATTTAAAGAAAGCTAAAAACAGGTCTCATATTGTTGAAGGCCTGATCAAAGCAGTTTCTATTTTGGACGAGCTGATTGCAACTATCAGGGCTTCAAAAGATAAACAAGATGCCAAAAAACGTATCATTAATGCTTATGGGTTTTCTGAAGATCAGGCAGAAGCCATTGTCACGCTGCAGCTATACCGGCTGACAAATACGGATGTCACGTCGCTTGAAAAAGAAGCGGAAGAACTGAAAAAACAGATTGAACAATTAGAAGCACTGCTCTCAAGTGATAAAAAACTGTTCCAGCATATAAAAAAAGAACTGAGACAAGTGAAACGAACGTTCTCTGACGAACGGAAAACTGTCATTGAGAATGAAGTTGAGGAGTTAACATTTGACATTGAAGTCACTGTCGCCAGTGAAGATATAGTCGTATCGGCGACAAGAGACGGGTATGTCAAACGCACGAGTCTCAGGTCGTATGGTGCCTCTAACGGTGAAGACCCCGGAATTAAAGATGATGATTATTTAGTTGGTTTATTTGAATTGAATACGACCGATCAGATTTTATTATTTACAAATAAAGGTAAGTATATTTATCTGCCGATTCACCTCTTACCTGATATCAGATGGAAAGATATTGGCCAGCACATTTCCAATCTCGTCTCAATTGATCGGGATGAGCGGATTATCCAAACTATTCCAATACGCACATTTGAAGAAGGTGAGTACCTTATTTTCTTCACCAAAAATGGCATGGTGAAGCGAAGTGAACTCGCCCTGTACAAGGCCCAGCGTTACTCTAAAGCACTGATCGCCCTTAATCTGAAAAATGACGATGAAGTTGTTGGTGTTTATAATACGAACGGACACGCTGAAGTGTTTATTGGTTCCAATAAAGGATTTGGCTTATGGTATCATGAATCGGAAATCTCAGTTGTCGGTCAGCGTGCTGCAGGTGTAAAAGCTATCAAACTGAAAGAAGGCGAATATGTTGTCAACGGACAGGTGTTTGATGAATTGTCCGAGCCCTCAATTGTTGTTGTTACTCAGCGAGGTGCTGCTAAACGGATGAAACTAAAAAGTTTCGAGAAGTTAAGCCGTGCCAAACGAGGGCTGGTTATGTTAAGGGAATTAAAGACAAAAGCACATCGCCTCACAGGTTTATATGTGATAAGTGACAACGAAACGATTTGTTTCAAAACGCATAAAGATGAAACACACCGTTTCTTCCCGCTGGAACTATCAGTCAGTGACCGGCAAAGTAATGGATCATTTCTCATTGACAGTGATAATCAGGGCGAGGTAACGGAAGTGTGGAAAGAATCGGACTATGAAAAACCTTTTGAAGAATAAATGTCTGAATGCAGACAGTATTACTAGTACTGTCTGCATTTTTAATTCTGAAATTTTTCTTTTTATATTCAGAAAAATATGATACAGTATAAATGAGTTTTGAAAGGAGGGTTTGAGAACGCGGCTGCGAGAACAAATCATAGAAGAGGCGTTGAGTTTATTTGAGAAGCACGGTTTTCACGGTGTCACGGTAAATCAGATTGTTGATAAAACAGGTACGTCCAAGGGAGGCTTTTATCACCATTTCACTTCCAAAGATGAACTGCTGTTTGTTATCCATGATGAATTTATTACGTATGCACTGGAGAAAGCCACCATTGCAAATGAAACTTTTTCTGATCCAACTAAAAAACTGCAGGCAATCATCAAAGACTTCGTAAAAACATTTGGTATTTATAAGCCGCACATTTCGGTTTTTTATCAGGAAAATATTTATTTAAAACCGGAATATGAGGCAAGCATCAAGCAAAAACGAGACCAATTTAAAGAAATTATGATGAATGCTGTGCATGAAGGGAAAAAATCCGGAGCATTCCGGAACGACTTGCAGGTGGAAATAACTACTATGGCAATCTTGGGCATGGTTAACTGGACGTACAAGTGGTATAAACAATCCGGTGCAAAAAGCATTGATGCGATTGGCTCCATTTATGTTGATTTAATTTTACGCGCAGTTTTGAAAGCGGATCCAAATGTAATGGCTACATACGATGAACAACTGATTGACAGTGTAAAAAAAGATTTATTGGTGTAGTTTTTTTTATAACCAATACAGACCAACCAGTCGGTCTTTAATACAAGGGGGATTTTCATGGACTTCGAACTGACAAAAGAGCAGGCCATGATTCAGAAAATGGTGCGGGATTTCGCACAGGAAACGATTAAACCACGAGCTGTTGAAATCGATAAACAAGCTGCTTTTCCGCTTGATATCTTTGAAAAGATGGGGGAACTGGGGATTTTGGGCATTCCTTTCCCTGAAGAATATGGTGGCTCAGGCGGTGATACACTCTCTTATGCGATTGCTGTAGAAGAGGTTGCGAAAGTGTGTGGCAGCACGGGACTCAGTTTTGCGGCTACGGTTTCACTCGGAGCAAGTCCCATCTATTATTTCGGGACAGAAGAACAGAAAGAAACATTTCTGATGCCAATGGCAGAAGGAAAGGCATTAGGTTCATTCGGGCTGACAGAGCCGAATGCCGGGTCGGATGCAGGGGGGACGAAGACAACGGCAACCGAAGATGGTGATGATTTTATTATCAATGGCGAAAAATGCTTTATCACTAATGCCAGCTATGCCAAAACCATTATTGTGACTGCTGTTACCGGAAAAAATGACAAAGGTAAAAATATTATCTCTGCCATTATTGTGCCAACAGATTCAGATGGTCTGACCATTACCAGTGATTACGACAAGATGGGTGTCCGCGGGTCTGATACAGCTGAAATTGTGCTTAATGATGTGCGTGTGCCGAAGAACAATTTGCTTGGGGATCCGCAGAAAGGATTTAACCAATTTTTGTACACGTTGGATGGGGGCAGAATATCAATTGCATCCTTAGGATTGGGAATTGCTCAAGCATCACTTGATAAAGCTCTCAGTTATGCAAAAGAACGCAAACAATTTGGCAAACCAATAGCCGATTTCCAAGCTATCCAGTTCAAATTGGCTGACATGGCAATGGAAGTTGAACTTGCCCGAAATATAGTTTATAAAGCTGCCTGGCTGAAAGATAATGACAAACCTTTTTCAAAGGAAGCGGCATATGCAAAGCTTTATGCGACGGAAACAGCTTTCAGAGCAGCAAATCAAGCCGTTCAGATTCACGGTGGTTACGGTTATATGCGTGAATATGAAGTAGAAAGGTATTTACGTGATGCAAAACTGCTTGAAATCGGAGAAGGCACATCTGAAGTACAGCGGATGGTTATTGCAAGACAATTGGGGTGTTAAAGTCATATAAATTGAGGGGAGAAAATTCATGACACTACTGAATCTGACGGTAGGTGAAATACTGGAAAAGCAAGTGAATTCTTATCCGCATCATGAAGCCATTGTTTATCCGGAATTAAGTTTACGCAAAACGTATCAGGAATTTGATGAAATGGTGAATATGGCAGCAAAAGGGTTTATGGCATTAGGAATAGAAAAAGGGGAAAATGTAGCTATTTGGGCAGACAATAAGCCTGAATGGATTACGTCCCAGTTTGCAACGGGCAAAATGGGGGCAGTGCTCGTTACTGTAAACACCAATTATCAGGCTAAGGAACTTGAATATTTACTGAAACAATCCGATTCAACAACGCTTATTTTAGCGGAAAGTTTTAAAGGAACTTCGTACATCGATATTCTAAAACAAATTTGTCCGGAATTCGAACAGGCTGAAAAAGGAAACTTGAAGTCGGAAACGTTTCCCCATCTGAAGAATATAATTGTGCTGAGTGATGATGATTATGCAAATGCCTATACTTGGGATGAAGTCATGGAAGAAGGCAACTCCGTTTCTGATGATGAACTGAAACAGCGTAAACAGTCGCTGGATCCTCATGATGCGATTAATATGCAATATACATCCGGAACGACCGGATTCCCGAAAGGAGTTATGCTGTCACATCATAATATTGTAAATAACGGCAATCAGATCGCCGACTGTATGAAGCTGACTCATGAAGACAGATTGTGTATTCCGGTGCCGTTTTTCCATTGTTTTGGCTGTGTGCTTGGAATACTGACAGCAGTTTCCAAAGGAACAACAATGGTGCTTTTAGAGCAATTCGATCCCGAAAAAGTTATGAAAGCAGTATCGGATGAAAAGTGTACAGGTTTACATGGGGTGCCGACGATGTTCATAGCAGAACTAAATCATCCTAATTTTTCAACGTATGATTTTTCGCATTTGCGAACAGGAATTATGGCCGGGTCAACGTGTCCGATTGAAGTGATGAATGATGTCATGAATAAAATGGGCGCGAGTGAAATTACTATTGCTTATGGTCAGACAGAATCATCACCTGTGATTACACAGACACGTACAACCGATCCAGCTGAAGTAAAAGCAACGACAGTTGGAAAAATCCATCCAAACGTTGAAGTAAAGATTATTAAACCCGGAACTGAAGAAGAACAGATTCCGGGCGCTCCTGGTGAATTGTGCACGCGCGGCTACCATGTCATGAAAGGCTATTATAACAATCAAGAAGCCACAGACGTAGTGATCGACAGCGATGGATGGTTGCACACCGGTGATCTGGCGGTGATGGATAAGCATGGGTATATTCAAATTACCGGCCGAATGAAAGACATGATTATCCGCGGCGGTGAAAATATTTATCCAAGAGAAATTGAGGAATTTCTGTATCAGTATCCAGATGTTTTGGATGTCCAGGTAGTGGGTGTTCCGGATAAAAAATACGGAGAAGAACTTATGGCCTGGATTATCCTTAAAGATCAGGCAAACGCAACAGAAGAAGCTGTCAGAGCATTTTGTGAAGGAAACATTTCGAGACACAAAATTCCAAAATACATTAAATTTACTGATGAATATCCGATGACCGCTAGCGGAAAAGTCCAGAAATTTAAATTAAGAGAAGAATCCATTGCGGAAGTAAGAGCTTAGGGGGGGAATTCGATGATCAATAAAGTATTAATTGCCAACCGAGGTGAAATCGCAGCACGCGTTATTCGCACGTGTAAAAAATTGGGCATCAAAACGGTTGCCGTATATTCAGAGGCTGACCAAAAGGCTCCGTTTGTGTCAATGGCTGACGAAAGTTATCTGCTTGGGCCGCCACGTGTACAGGAGAGCTATTTGAACACAGAGAAGATCATTGAAATTGCAAAAGATGCAGATGTTGATGCCATCCATCCGGGGTATGGATTTTTGAGCGAAAATGGCGGATTTACTGAAAAATGTGAGCAGGCAGGCATCATATTTATCGGCCCTTCTGCTGAGGTAATGGAAAAAATGGGAAGCAAAATTGCTGCCAGGGAAGCAATGGAAAAAGCCGGTGTCCCTGTTGTACCGGGTACAAATGGTGCTGTTGCATCAGCGGATGAAGCAGTCGGCATCGCCCGAAAAATTGGCTATCCGGTTATGCTGAAAGCTTCAGCAGGCGGCGGTGGCATTGGCATGCAGGTCGTGCAATCAGATGATGAACTCATAAAAGCGTTTGAAAGCAATTCGAAGCGTGCCCATACTTTCTTTGGCGATGGTGCTATGTTTATGGAGAAAAAATTGGACAATGCAAGGCATATCGAAATACAGCTGCTTGCTGATAACTATGGGAATGCCATTCATTTATATGAACGGGAGTGTTCCATCCAAAGGCGCAACCAAAAGGTGATTGAGGAAGCACCTTCATCGTTTATATCCGAAAAAACCCGCACGAAAATGGGTAAAGCTGCAGTGAAAGCGGCAGAAACACTTGGATATACAAGTGCCGGCACAATTGAATTTCTTGTCGATGAACATGAGAAATTTTATTTTTTGGAGATGAATACACGAATTCAGGTAGAGCATCCAGTTACTGAGGAAATAACCGGTGTGGATATCGTTGAACAGCAAATTCGTATCGCTGATGGTAAAGAATTGTCTTTCAAACAATCAGAAGTAACTATCGACGGACATGCTATTGAAGCGCGTATCTATGCTGAAGATCCGGAAACTTTTTTCCCTTCCCCAGGTCATATTTCAGTTTTTGAACTGCCAACGGGTAAATTTATCCGAAATGAAGTAGCTGTAACCGCAGATTTTGATGTGACACCATTTTACGATCCAATGATTGGAAAACTTATCGTAAAAGGAAAAGACCGGGCAGAAGCTATCACATCGATAAAAAATGCATTATTGGATTATAAAGTGGAAGGTATTAAAACAAACATTCCAATGCTCTTAAAAGTATTGGATCATGAGAAATTTAAAAACGGTGAAACAACAACAGCATTTGTTGATCATTATTATTTGCCGGCAGTTAAAACAAACTAGGAGGATATTGAAATGGCAGAAGTAAAAGCATCAATGGCAGGAAATGTATGGAAAATTACAGTCAATAAAGGAGACAAAGTAGAAGAGGATCAGGAAGTTGTCATCCTTGAATCAATGAAAATGGAAATACCTATCCCGGCGGAAGAAGGCGGCACCGTTAAAGAATTGAAGGTCGCAGAAGGTGATTTTGTCAATGAAGGGGACACCATACTGGTAATTGAATGATTAAAAGATGTTAGTTCCAGTCGAGCTTCCGGGCTGGAACCAAATTTTAATGCAAGATTTTTTAGCCTATTCATAACCGGAGAGGGGAATAGCAATGGCAGCACTTGTAGACTATCAGATTAAAGATGGGCATATAGCCATTTTAACGCTCAACAGACCGGAAGCTATGAATGCCATGTCAAAGGCGCTTCTGGATGAATTAAATGACCATGTGAAAACGATTAACGCAAATTCTTCAATCCGCTGCACGATTATAACTGCTTCCGGTGAAAAAGCTTTCTGTGCAGGAGCAGACTTGAAAGAACGTAAGACTATGACTCAGGAACAAGTAATAGAAACAGTGAACTATATAGGCGAAACCATAACAACCATTGAAAATATGAAAATGCCGGTGATAGCCGCAATTAACGGAGCGGCGTTTGGAGGCGGATTGGAACTTGCACTTGGCTGCGATATCAGAATGGCTGCTGATCATGTAAAAATGGGTCTGACTGAAACATCTTTGGCGATAATTCCCGGTGGAGGCGGAACACAGCGCCTCAGCCGTTTAATCGGATCTGGTCAGGCAAAGCGGCTCATTTTCACAGCTAAGCCTGTGGCGTCGGAAGAAGCTCTGTCTTTAAATATGGTTGAACACGTAACATCATCCGAAAAGCTGCCGAAAGAAGCAGCTGAAATGGCACAAACAATTGCCGGTAACGGTCCTGTTGCATTGCGGCAGGCAAAATTAGCAATCAATAAAGGATTAGAGACCGATATTGCTACCGGATTGACTATTGAACATTTAAGCTATAAAGAAACGATACCAACAGAGGACCGTTTTGAAGGCTTGAGTGCATTTAAAGAAAAACGTAAACCGGACTATCAGGGTAAGTAACAGGGGAGGTTAAATTATGAATTATAGTGAGGATCTGAAGGAACGAATAGACAAAATTGAAAAGGGCGGGAACGAAAAATATCATCGGAAAAATGAAGAAAAAGGAAAAATGTTTGTCCGAAACAGGCTTAAACAGTTATTTGATGAGGACATTGATATAGAAGACGCCTTTTTCGCTAACAATATGTCTGAGGATTTGCCTTCTGATGGCGTTGTGACAGGAATTGGCCGCATAAATGGGCAGGACGTATGTGTCATGGCCAATGATTCGACTGTCAAAGCTGGTTCTTGGGGAAAAAGAACGGTTGAGAAAATTATTCGGATACAGGAAACGGCAGCTAAATTGGAAATACCGATGCTTTATCTCGTTGATTCTGCAGGAGCGCGCATTACAGATCAAGTAGAGATGTTTCCGGGACGCCGCGGTGCCGGACGAATTTTTCATAACCAGATAAAACTTTCCGGCAGAGTCCCGCAGGTTTGTCTCTTGTTTGGTCCTTCAGCTGCAGGAGGTGCGTACATACCGGCGTTTTGTGATATTGTAGTTATGGTTGATGGCAACGCATCCATGTATTTGGGTTCACCACGCATGGCCGAGAAAGTCATCGGCGAAAAAGTGAGCCTTGAAGAGATGGGCGGTGCCAAAATGCACTGTTCAGTTTCAGGTGTTGGCGATGTATTGGTTAAATCCGAGGAAGAAGCTATTACCTATACACGCAATTATCTCTCCTATTTCCCGGCGAATTTCAGAGAGAAACCGGCTGCAGCAGATTCTAAGGCTATTAAGCAATTTGAGAAATCGATAACTGACCTTATCCCGGAAAATCAAAACGCTCCATTTAATATGCTTGATCTTATCAAACGACTAATTGATGAAGACAGTTTTTGCGAGATTAAAAAGAAATTTGCGCCGGAACTGATAACCGGGCTTGCCCGTATTGATGGCAAGTCAGTCGGGATTATTGCTAATCAGCCACGGATGAAAGGCGGAGTCTTGTTCCCGGATTCAGCCGACAAGGCAGCTAAGTTCATTCAATTGTGCGATGCGTTTAATATTCCTTTATTATTCCTGATGGATATCCCCGGCTTTATGATTGGCACAAAAGTTGAACAGGCAGGTATTATCCGGCACGGCGCCAAGATGCTTGCAACGATGAGTGAAGCAACTGTGCCAAAAATTTCTGTTGTTGTACGGAAAGCTTATGGGGCGGGACTTTACGCCATGGCAGGACCTGCATTCGAACCTGACGCATGCCTGGCTCTGCCAACAGCACAGATTGCTGTTATGGGGCCTGAAGCAGCTGTTAATGCTGTCTATGCCAATAAAATTGCTGAACTCCCTGAAGAGGAGCGACCTCAATTTATAAAAGAAAAGCAGGATGAATATAAAGATAACATTGATATTTACCGCTTGGCTTCGGAAATGGTAGTGGATGCAGTCGTGGATCCTGATAAATTAAGAAGTGAATTAATCAGCCGTTATCAGATCTATGAAGCAAAAAATGTAACATTCACAGACCGCAAACACGGTGTATACCCTGTATAAGAACAAAAGCCCCTGTTATGTAATATAAATACCAGGGGTTTTGAAGTTTTAATATACTCGCTTTCCGTGGGCTCACCACGAGCCTCCTCGCTCGCAAAGAACGCTCGCTGCGGGGTCTCTTAGGATCGCTGTCCCACAGGAGTCTCGCATATTCCAGCTGCTGGTTAGATGATTATTAACGTTTGTTTTTCGGCATAATCGAATAAATCTACAGTGAGCAATTACCAGCGAAGGCAATATACGAAGACTCCTATGGGAACAGCACGTGTCGTGACGCCCCCGGAGGAAAGCGGGCTTTGCTTTCCGAGGAGGCTAAGGCCGTGCCCATGGAAAGCGGAGTATATTGCCGGAGCGCTTTCAAGCATTATGGTGATCAGAAAGGACCTCATTGATGAGACAGTACGTCGCATTATATGGGTTTTGTGTAATAAAAGTAATTTGAAAATAGCCGTATAAAAAATCTATCCATAGTAGTACTAAAACTGAAATCATTCTTAAATCCGAATCCTTTATTGACAATAATAACATTATGTAAACTAATGCAAAAATTGCGCTGATATAATCAGAATATGATACGATGATGGTGATGACGGCAAGGCTATTAAATAAATAATGAGGTGACAACGTTGAAGATACATGACTTCATGATTACTGATGTAATCTCAATTCAGAAAGAAACTAAAATAAAAGATCTGTTAAAAACGTTTGTCGAACATAAAATTGGCGGTGTCCCTGTCGTTGACGATGACAATCGTTTAATCGGGATGATCAGTGACGGTGATATCATCCGCCATTTGCAGCCTGATGGCCGGACAATATATGATGCATTTTCCATGGTTTTCATCAGAGAAAACGTGGGACTGAAGCAGAAAGTGGAAGCCAGTATAGAACAACATTCTGCAGAAATTATGAAAAAAAATATTTATACAGTGAGGCCCGATGATGAAATTGAAGAAGCGCTGTCGATTTTATCCCGTTATCAATTCAAAAAAATCCCTGTTACGGATGATTCCGGCAGAGTCGTTGGTGTTATAAGCCGGGGAGATATTATCCGGTCGGTTTACAATAAAGCCATTACCGAATCAGATGGTTAAAGAAGTCTCACTTACCCAAAGCAGAATGGGCTGATAATTATAATTCTGTAAGAGACTGTCGACTTAAATCTTGGTGCTTTGCTATAATACTATCATAATTGTTTATATGGAAAGGAACAGTACATCCTCATGATAACTGAAGCTATACAAACTGGATTTACCAAAGAGCATTTGGCGAAACTTTATCAGACAATGCTCGATAACGATGATAGTAAAAGTGCAGAAAAAATGTTGCAGATTGCGCAAAAGTGGATTAATCAGGAGTTTATGATCAGTTTTACTGGTCATTTTTCTGCCGGGAAATCTTCTATGATCAACCACCTCCTGGAAAAATCGATCCTGCCTAAGAGCCCAATTCCCACCAGTGCCAATGTTGTTAAAATAACATCAGGCAAAGGAAAAGCTCACATCCATACAGATAAAGGAATTGTAATTGAATACGAAGAACCGTATGAGATTGATATGATAAAAGAATATGCAAAAGAGAGAGGTACGATTAAAGAAATTGAAATCAGCACTAAAGAAGCTATTTTGCCTGATGGATGTACGATTATTGATACGCCCGGAATTGATGCAGCAGATGATGCAGACCGTTTGATCACTGAATCATCCATGCACCTTGTCGATGCTCTTTTTTATGTGATGGATTATAATCATGTTCAATCAGAGGTTAACTTGCACTTTTTAAAAAAGGTGCAGAAACATAATATACCGTTCTATATCATTATTAATCAGATTGATAAACATAATGAGGAAGAATTAGCTTTTGATGAGTTTTGTCGAAAAATTAATCAAACGTTCGAACAATGGGGTATTTTTCCTGAAATAATCTATTATTCTTCTTTAATCGACATGGCCTCTTCGCATAGTCAGATAGACGATATTAAACAAACATTATTTTTACTATTGACTAAGGATAAAGATACCTTCTTAAATGTTGAACGTTCCGTTAGGCAGGTGGTTAATGAGCATAAGAGCCATTTGCGACAAGAGTATGAATCTGAAGCAGCGGAATTACAACCTGAAGATAGCGATGCCGCCGGCCGGCTAAAAGAATTGGACATTAAAATTGAACGTTTAAATAATCTGTCCGGGGACTTAGAAAAAGACTTTCGAACAGCGCTTAATACGACACTGAAAAACGCTTATCTGATGCCGGCGAACTTGCGGGATATGGCACATTCCTATTTGGAGTCACAGCAGCAGGACTTTAAAATTGGGCTTTTCGGTTCAAGTAAAAAAACAGTTGAAGCGCGCCGCAAAAGGGAAGCAGATTTTTTAGCCGGATTACAGGAAACGATTGAAACATCAGTTCAATGGAGGCTTCGCGATAAACTGTTGAACTTGTTCCAATCATATGGCTTGTATAATCAGGCGTTAATGCAGCAAGTGCAAAATATGTCGATTGTTTATGATGCGAGTGACCTCAGTTCATTAATCAAACCGGGGGCGACCGTAAACGGTGACTATGTACTTCATTATACCGAGGACCTTAAAGATGACATTAAACAGAAATATAAACAGGAAGCACTTAAACTATTGGATTCAGCTTATGAAGAAATCAAAGACAAAACAGCAAATGAACTGGCTGAATTAGAATTGGAACGTGCTAATGCGGCAAACGTTCATGAACAATATGAAATGAATGAAAAGCTTAAAAATGATTTAGAAGAAAAGACACGTGAAATTGATGATGCATTAACAACCCCGAAGGCAACAGATGAAGACTGGCAAGAAATTCAAAAAGCATTAGCAACAACAAAAAAAATCATCAAAACGCATGACGCATCATTTTTTAAAGATGAAGCTGAATCCGTAATTGAAGAACCGAATGCGGCTGAAACTGAAAAGCTCACAGCTGAACCTGCGTATCAAGCTGACAGTATTTTATCTGATCTGGAAAAGGTAATTGATACAGTTGAAGATCTCCCCGGCTTCCGTTCAATCATAGCCGATTTACAGCATAAACACAGCCGATTAGGCAGCCGTGAATTCACGGTCGCTCTATTTGGTGCATTCAGTGCAGGGAAATCTTCCCTTGCAAATGCGCTGATTGGTGAACATGTTCTGCCGTCAGCACCTAACCCGACGACGGCTGTCATTAATCGGATCCATCCTGTAAATGCGAATCAAAAGCATGGTGATGTCATTGTGAAAATGAAAGATGAAGCAACGCTCATCAGTGATTTAAAATCGCTGCTTCATCAGTTTGAACCGGAACCCGATGATTTTGATGCTTTACTGGATTGGGTAATGAAAAACAAAATTCATCAGAACAATCAATTGGATAAAACACAACAGGCGTATTTGAATGCCCTTTTGGAAGGGTATCATGACCGGAAAACTGAAATCGGCCGGGAAATAACAATTGAACTCGACGAATTTGCATCTTTCGTAACGAATGAAACCATTGCAAGCTTCATTGAGTCAGTTGATCTTTATTACGATTGTAATCTGACAAGAGAGGGTATCACGCTTGTTGATACACCTGGTGCTGATTCGATCAATGCCAGACATACGAATGTTGCATTTGACTACATTAAATATGCTGATGCGATACTATATGTAACCTATTATAACCATGCCTTTTCACGGACTGATAAAGATTTTCTCATGCAGCTCGGACGTGTCAAAGATTCTTTTCAGCTGGATAAGATGTTTTTTGTCATGAATGCTTCTGATCTGGCTGAGGACTCCTCAGAAATCGAAATGGTGCAGCAATATATAATCGAGCAGCTGACAACGTTAGGTATTCGATTTCCACGATTGTTTCCGGTATCAAGCAGACGTTCTCTGGAAGAAAAACAGCAGCACATCGGTTTGAATGATCAGATGAAGGCGTTTGAACATGCCTTTGATAACTTTATTCATAACGAATTAGCGTCCATGACGATTCAATCAGCCATCAGAGATATCAGGCGGGCAAATCAATCAGTTACGCATTTCCTGAACTCAACGCAAATGAACGAAGAAGAGAAGAAACGTGCTCGACAGGATTTAATCGAAAAGCAAACCTCTTTGAGAAAGCTGACGCAAGAAATAGACATTGGTTTGTATGAACAGAAAATCAGACAAAAAATTGAGAAACAGTTATATTTTGTGCTCGAACGCTTTTCGATTCGCTTTCACGATATGTTTAAAGAAACGTTTAATCCTGCAACGATTACCGATTCAGGCAAAAAAGCAACTCAGCAATTAAAAAGCAGCCTGATAAATCTTCTCGACTATGCTGGGTATGAATTATTACAAGAGTTACGGGCAGTTTCACTACGGATTGAGTCATTTATTGAAGAGATCAAACACGACGTATATCTCGATTATACAAATAAAAGCAGTCATATTGATGCAGGGTTTCTTCTGCCCCATTTTGAAGAAACAGACTTGGTGACACCTGATTATGAGCAGGCATTTTTCAATCTCGCCATCCAGACATTTGATATAGAACTGAAAGAATTCAATGGGACTAAAGCCTTTTTTGCTAAAAATGAAAAAGAAGCCATGAAAGAAAATCTTTTTAATCGTTTATATCCGTATGCAGATGAATATGTCACCGAAAATCACACACGAATGCACACATCGTATATTCAGCAGTGGAACACGATGATCGAGAATATGAAATATTTCATTGATGAACATATTGACAACTATATTGACAATCAATTTCAGATAATAAGTGATCAGTCAATTGACCTTGAAACATTGAGGCAAAAAGAAGCTAAACTCATTTCGATTTTAGCGAATTATGAGGAGTTGAACTGAAAGTGAGCGAAAAACAGAATTCAATTATGCTTGTCGATGGTATGGCATTACTTTTCCGGGGATTTTTTGCGACAGCATTCAGAGGAAATTTCATGAAAACAAGTAAAGGTCTCCCGACTAACGGTGTTTATCAATTCATGCGCTATTTTCTTGATGCAGTGGACAAATTTACACCCTCTCATGTTATTTGCTGCTGGGATATGGGGAGCAAGACATTTCGCACGGAACTGTACAATGATTATAAGGGAAACCGGTCTGAGCCCCCTGAAGAGCTGATTCCGCAGTTCGAACTTATCAAGGAGGTTGTCGATGCTTTCGATATTCCCAATGTAGGATTGGAAAATTTTGAAGCGGATGATTGTATCGGTACGCTGGCAAGACAGCATGCCACAGATATTGACGTTTTGATTTTAACGGGTGATCAGGATATTTTGCAGCTGGTCGATGATGGTATTTCTGTTGCGATTATGCGCAAGGGAATCGGCAACTATGAAGTATTTGAGAAAGATACATTTCCCGGCCAAAAAGGTATTCAACCGAAACAGATTGTTGATCTGAAAGGTTTAATGGGCGATACTTCCGATAATTATCCGGGGGTGAAGGGAATTGGTGAAAAAACGGCTTTAAAATTGATTCAGGAATACGGAACGATTGAACAAATTATTGAGAGTATCAATAAACTTCCGAAAGGTGTCCAAAAGAAAATCCGGGACAATATGGACATGCTGCAATTATCCAGACAACTGGCCGAAATCAAGTGTGATATATCAGTCAAGTGTTCCTTGGAAGATGCAGCTTGGCATTATGATAAACGCATTGTTGAGAGTAAGTTTCGGGATCTGGAGCTTGGCAATTTAGTCAAGCTGGTCAATTAAACGAAACAGGATTTGCAAACACTATATCCAGCGCTTTTGTTTTCATATCTGCATGTGTCATGATAAGCTTCATCCAGAGAATAACAAAAGTAAACATGAAAAATGAAGGTGAGTCTTATGGTTTTTACAAAACCGGAAATAATTGAATGGCAAAGTCAATACCCGATTCTTAAAGACATTATGGATTTAAATCCTGTTTTCTGGTCGAATCCAAACCTCAAAAATGTGGAAGAAATGGATTCTTTGCCTCTATCACGTGAAGATATTGAAGAGGCTGAATTGCGATGGCAGCGTTTTGCTCCATTTCTGGAAAGGGCATTTCCGGAAACAAGCAGTACGAATGGCATCATTGAGTCACCTCTCGAAGAAATCAGTCAAATGAAAGAAGAATACTTGCCTGACATGGAGGGGACATTTTATCTGAAGTGTGACCACGAACTGCCCGTAGCGGGTTCCATTAAAGCAAGAGGCGGTTTTTATGAAGTTCTTCAGTATGCCGAAAAACTGGCCTTGGAATCAGGCATATTGCGTAAAGATGAGAATTATGATGTCTTTTCGACAGATCGTTTTAAATCATTTTTCAATCAGTATTCGATCGGTGTAGGGTCAACCGGAAATCTGGGGTTAAGTATCGGTATCATAAGTGCAAAGCTTGGGTTTAATGTTTCAGTATATATGTCGATGGATGCAAAACAATGGAAAAAAGACTTACTGCGTGAGAATGGTGCTGAAGTACTGGAATTTGAAGGTGATTTCAGCGAGGCTATTTTAGCAGGCAGGGAAGCGACAGAGGCAGACCCAAACGGTTATTTTATTGATGATGAAGATTCCGAACATTTATTTCTGGGTTATAGTGTTGCTGCACTCAGATTGGAAAAACAACTGAAAGAAAAAGGCATAACCGTGGATGCGGATCATCCGTTAATTGTCTATCTTCCGTGTGGTGTAGGCGGTTCTCCAGGCGGTATTACTTTTGGGATGAAGCATGTTCTGGGCAATCATGTTCACTGTATTTTTGTTGAGCCGACCCATTCGCCATCTGTTCTAATTGGCCTTTTAACCGGGGAAATGGACAATGTCAGTGTCCATGATTTTGGTATTGATAACCGAACAGAAGCAGACGGGCTTGCTGTCGGACGGCCATCCCGTTTTGCGACAATAATCAGTGATCAATTAGTCAGTGGTATTTATACAATTGAAGATAATGGATTGTATCGTCAGCTTGCTAATCTTGCTGATAGTGAAGGCATTTATTTGGAGCCCTCAGCTGCCTCAGGACTGATTGGACCAGACCGTATATATCCTTATACTGAAGCGAATAATATTAAACTCAGTCATGCCACCCATATAGCATGGTCTACTGGCGGTTCACTTGTACCTGATGATCATATGGCCGTTTTTTACAATAAAGGGAAGAGTTTAGGATAGGAAGGTGTTTTACATGAAAGTGGCACAAAACATGACAGAATTAATCGGGCAAACACCACTTGTCAAGCTGCACCACGTGGTACCGGAAGATGCAGCTGATATTTATTTGAAACTGGAATCGTTTAATCCGAGTAAAAGTGTCAAAGACAGAGCTGCCTTCAACATGATTCATATGGCTGAAAAAGAAGGGCTGATTGAGTCGGGTGCAACGATTATTGAACCAACAAGCGGAAATACTGGAATAGGATTGGCAATGGGTGCCGCTGCTAAAGGTTATAAAGCCATTATGGTTATGCCGGATAACAGCACATTGGAACGCCGCAACATTTTACGGGCATATGGTGCAGAAGTGGTGTTAACGCCAAGTGAAGACAAGATGCCCGGTGCAATCCAAAAAGCAAATGAACTGCATGAAAAAATCCCGAACAGTTTTATTCCGCAACAGTTTGAAAATCAAGCTAATTCTGATATTCACCGTTCAACAACTGCTGTTGAAATATACGAACAGATGGATGGACAGTTGGACGCATTTGTGGCAACCGCCGGAACTGGAGGTACAATTACCGGAACCGGTGAAGTGCTGAAAGAAAAATTGCCAAATTTGCATATTGCAGTTGCTGAACCAGAAGGATCACCTGTTTTATCCGGCGGGAAACCTGGATCCCATAATTTAGTCGGCACAAGCCCTGGATTTGTACCGGATATATTAAATACATCCATTTATGATGAAATTTTACAAATAAAGGATGAGGATGCTGTCAGTATGTTTAAAATGCTTCCACAAAAAGAAGGCATTTTTATCGGACTATCAGGTGCTGCTGCCGTGTTTGCAGCCATAAAAGTTGCCAAACGCCTCGGTAAAGGCAAAAAATTAGTGTGTATAGCCCCTGATACTGGTGAGCGTTATTTAAGCATGAATCTGTTTGACGAATGAATTGACTGATGAAAGAGCAGCTTCAGAATATAAGCTGCTCTTGCTTTATAAAAAAAGATAATATTGAACTTATTTGATATAATTCCAGTAATAAACGCGCGGCAGTCCCAAGTAAAGCCAGCAATCCTGTATAAGATACCCTCCAACAAAAACTATCATTTGCCAGTCAAGCTGTTTCATGTCATTATCCCTCCCTGTTTTCTCTATTACAAATTTTATTTCGATCTTAACCTGTCTTAGAACTTAAGTGTCTATAGCAACTGTCACAGACATTTAGCAGACGCATATATTAGTGAGGAAATTGCTTTTCAGACAGGAGGAGAATGATGTTTTCAGAAAATCCCTATTTTAAAAACATGTACCCCTTTGCTTATCGCCCCTATGAAAGTCAGCAGTATAATTTTTATGATCCTGATTTCCGCCAGCAGCAGGTAAGCGGCCAGGCAACTTGGACAGAAGGCGGACGGATTACTCAATGCGGCATTCCCTGGTCAGATAATTTATACATGACAGCGGCAGTTGGAGAGAATTCGTCTTATCAATGCGGGGAAACATTGCAAATTATTTACCCCGTCACTGGCAGATCCGTTTTGATTGAAGTCGTTGATAAGGTTCCGAATTATCCACAGAACAGACTTAATCTCCATCGCAGAGTATTTGAAGCGCTGGGCGCCAATCCTCAGCAAGGTGTGATTGACATTCAAATCCACCCTATTTCCAACCTGAATCAGCAGCAATGGGGGAGATATTTACTGAGAATTGTTCAATCAGCCTATTCCGGTTACAGTGTGGCTGGTCAAACCTTCATCGGCAAAACAGAAGAATCGCCAACACGAACAGAAGAAACATATGAATATCAACTCCAGTCAGGACAAGAGACAATTACAGTCAGAGCGAGGGCAATTTATAATCCGCGTAATAACAGAATCATTTCGATTGATATCAGTGAAGCTTAAGAATTATTAATGATATAGAGATAACAACGGACAGCATGGCACTGTCCGTTGTTTAATTTTTCAGATAATTACAGCAACGCTGACTATACTGTACTATTAGTAATTTACAATAGAACTCTTACTCCCATCAAGGGAGGAGAGTTGATTATGGACCGAATAAAGAAGTTACGAAAAAGAACGCTATCAACTGACAAAATAAATTCATACAAAGAAGGAAAAAGCTAACGTTTCAGGCAGATGCAGCAGATACATAAGAATGCTTTTGAATCAAAATAAAGTAGCATTAAGATCAACATGAAGATTATTTTAAAACATGGTCCAATAAAATAATATGGCTTACATATTAGGGTTTTTCATAGCTGACGGCACGGTGGCTGATAAAGGCCAATTAATCAGTATAAATCAGATCCGTTATATTTTATGATTAATATACTGTCACATTTGTAGTCGGCTCGGAATTGGTCAATGAAATGAAAAACTTTTGACGTTTAGATGCAATTCGTTCCTATATGAATATGAAAGGGAAGATTGGATAATAAAGTTGTTGATTATTTATTTTATAATCGAGTTTACATAATCTTTCTTATAGGAAGTTATATAAAAAAGCGTTTTTAATTGTCTCATTACAAAGTATACTTATGATAGTGAGACAAATCGAAAAAAACGCCATACATAAATAACTATTAATAATATGGCGCTTTCTGATACTGAAATGGTTTAATTTAATCGATAATTTTTTTATGGACACAAATTCCGGTTTTAAAATTTTGCGCTTAACAATCATCATGTAGTCTGGATTATACTTTCATTCTTGTTAAACGTTATTAGAAATATTTTTGAGATGTTTGATATTTACATTTTAATTCTTGCTTGTATGGTCAAACTTTTAGTTATATATATTAATGTGAAAAAATCACAAAAGTTTTACCTCGTTTCGTTTTTAACATGCTCAAGCATTTATTGTTGTTCCAATTCAACTTTATTCAATGGTTCTTTTGCCGGACCTTCGATAACCTCGCCTGTATAGGAATAGCGTGATCCATGGCATGGACAATCCCACGTTCGGTCTCCTGAATTCCAGTTGACTTCACAGCCAAGGTGTTTACATGTTGTATCGACAGCATATAGCTGATTATCTTCATCCTTATACACACCTGTACGTTTGCCATTTACTCTGGTGACGGTTGCATCATCAGTTTTGAGACTGCTCACGTTATCATTGGTATATTCAAGCTTTCCCCGTATCATGTGTTTAGCAACATCAGCGTTCATCTTTGTGAATTCTCGTATAGAAGGATCAGCCTGGAATCGTGAAGGTGTGTAAAGTTTGTGATACGGGTTATCTTTATCCAGAATTCGGTCAGTGATGATTTGGGCCGCGATGGTACCATTTGTCATTCCCCATTTGCGGTATCCGGTTGCCACGAAAACGTTATCTTCATTCTTTGTAACCGGTCCAATATAAGGAACCTTGTCCATTGTTGTTAAATCTTGTGCAGACCATCTGTAAACATATTCGGATATGCCGAAGTGCTTTGCTGCATAATCCTGCAAGGCTTCATAATGCTTCATTGTTGATTGACCCTGACCCGGTTTATGATTCTCTCCGGCAATCAGCCATAAATCCTCATCATCCATGTTTACCGACCTGACTGAATGAGTCGGTGATTCAGCATTTATATACATGCCGCCTGGAAAGTGTTGCGGTGTTTTCACGGCAACTATATAGGATCGTTCCGGGTACATTCGGGTCGGATAAAAACCCTCACCGTCATAAAATGGATAATGGGAAGCTTGAATAACGTATTGACAGTTAATCCGCTCCCCTTCCCGGGTAATAATGGCTGGACGCTTGTTGTGTTCGACATCGGTGGCAGTCGTCTCTTCATATATTTGCAATCCATTACTGAGGGCTTCATCTGCAAGTATTTTTAAATATTTTAGCGGATGAAACTGTGCCTGATTTTTCATTTTGAGGACAGATTTAACCGGTATTTCAAGCGGCATGCTGTTTGATAATTCACTGTCTATATCAAGCTGATTATAAGCTTCCTTTTCAGTCTCCAGCTGAGATAAATACGCATCTGAATTGGTGAAAATATACGCATCTTCCTGTTGGTAGTCACAGTCTATATGGTGTGTCCGGATTGTGTTTTCAATAAATTGTTTAGCATCCAAGCATGCCTGATGATAAAGCGTGGCATTATCTTTTCCAAAATGCTTGATTAATTCATCGTAAATAATCCCATGTTGTGCGGTTATTTTGGCTGTCGTATGACCTGTAACGCCATTTAAAATTTGACCTGCATCAATTAATGTAACGTCCAATCCCTCTTTTGTCAGTAAATAAGCGGCGGTAATTCCTGTGATTCCTCCGCCGACAATGCCGATATCAGTCTTAATGGATTCACTGAGTTTCGGGAAATCAGGCAATGAGACAGATTGTTGCCAATAGCTTTTAGGAAACTGTGGTATATTTATGTCGCTGTTCATTATTGTCATCCTTTCTAACATCTGCTGACAACTATTAAATTAGTGTCAACAGCTAAATGGGATTTATTCGTGGTTAACTGATTAAACGGCAAAATAAAAAAATCGGGTAATACCCGATTTTTATTTGAATTCCAGCAGTTTTGTTTTCAGTTCGTCTTCCATATTCATCAGTTCTTTTTCAGCCTGATGCCGCTTTTCTCTGCCTTCCGTTTGGATTGTTATCGTTTCTTCTATTGTTGTCAGCAAGTTTTCCTGGGTTTGTTTTAATGTTTCGATGTCAACAAGGCCGCGTTCGTTCTCTTTTGCTGTTTCAGTCGAATTCGTTTTAAGCATCTCGGAATTTTTCAGGAGCAGATCATTCGTTGTTTGTGATACTTGCTTTTGTGCCTCCATCGCATGGCGCTGCCGGATCAGTGTCAGTGCAATGGCTATCTGATTTTTCCAAAGTGGAATAGCTGTCAAAATAGATGATTGGATTTTTTCGACGAGTGCCTGGTTTGTATTTTGAATCAATCGGATCTGTGGTGCACTTTGTGTTGTAAGCTGGCGGCTCAGCTTCAGATCATGTACACGCTTGTCAAGGCGTTCAGCGAATTGCATCATATCATTTACTTCCTGCACATCCATCTGACTGCCGGATTGTTCGGCTTTCTGTTTTAAATCAGGAATAAGCTCTGTTTCCAGCTCCTCACGCTTAACCTCGCCGGCTGCAATATAAATATTCAGTGCGTCGAAATACTCTTTATTCTTGTCAAATACTTGCTGCAGCAGGTCGTTGTCTTTTGTTAGTGCACTTTTATAGTTATCAAGCTTCACACTGATCCTATCAATTTGTGCGCCTGTTTTTTGATACCTCGAAAGCATTTCATTTATGGAATTCGAAATTTTACCGAACATACGTGATAACACACCACGCTTCTCAGGCTTTAGTTCGTTCGGGTTAACCTCTTCCAGTTTTTTCATCAAGTCTTCCAGAATACTGCCGATTTCGCCCGTATCGTTTTTTTGGACATGTTCAAGCATTGAATGCGAGAACTCGTGAAGTTTTGATTGAGCTTCTGTTCCGTATTCTGTAATCGACTGATAATTCTCCGGGTCAATCTGCTTTTTCAAGTTCAACGCTTTCTCTTGATTTTCTTTCGTAAGTGTATCAAACAGTCTTTCTGGTTTGTTGTCTTGGCCCGTTATATGATTCGTATTTTCTCCGCCAAATGGATTTTCCAATAAGCCATCCAGACCTGAAGAGGATTTTTTATCATGTTCGCTCATTTAATAGCCTCACTTTCATGTTTATCTGTTTTTCCAAATGATTGATTTGCAACATCCAGTTCAAAATGAAGTGTGTTTATATCGTCACGCAACATCACATGGAGGTCTTTTTGAATGGTTGCGTTTAATTGTGTGATGGTTTTCGAAGTATCTTTCAGTGATTGATTAATTTTCTCAGAATTGGTTGGTTGTGATTTCAGATAGGCATATTTTTCCATTAGTGTGACAAGTGAATCGAGATGTTTGTAATAAAAGGCCTCCGCCTTATAGAAGCGTTGCGGATCCCTTTTTGTATTCGTATAAATTTTTCGGACAGTGATAAGTATGTTCAAGTATTCTTTTGCCTGCCGCATATTGCGGATGCCGGATAATGTCTGCTGCAGACGTTTGATCTTGGTCTTTGCTTCAATAAGGTTTTCGTTAATATATTTATATTCTTTTCGTGTCAGCCCTTTTTGCCGCAAGAAACGAAAATGCATAACTTCTTTTGTTAGAAGGTAGCTTGTCCCGCCGCCAACAGCAGCATATAAACCTGACATCAGCAAAGCTGCATCAAGCACGAAAAAACTGATCACCCCTGTCAGGAAGGCAGTTGATGTTCCTATTGTCGTACGGAATATAAAAGAAAAAAATCGTCGCATATATGTCAGCTCCTGTTTATACCTGAAACGTTTTTGAGTGTGTATCTAACTATAATACGTTCTTCCACCATACAAAGTTTCATAATTCTATTGTAAACGTGTTCGGGCAAATTTCCAATATAATAATACACATAAAAAACTGAAAGCAATCGGATTTGCTTTCAGTTCTGTTTATTAAATACTTTTTCTTTTATATTGAGACCTGGAACGATATTGTTGTGGAGCTCTCGCCGGATATGTTACCGGCACGCTGTAAAAATGTACAAGAGATGTAAATGGTATCGAAGCAAACAGTCCAAATCCGAGCAGTGTATGCAGTTTAAATAGGAAAGGTATACCAATCATCAGCTGGTACTGCGGATTTAAAGCAAATAAACTTCTGAACCATGGTCCAATTGATGTCCGGTAATCAAATTCCTGTGTCGTATCATTTTGAAATAACATCATATAGACGCCAATCCCTGAAATGATCAAAAGTGCTATCACTGAATAGTAGTCTGAAAAACTGGCATGGACTCTGACCGGATTATATACAATTTTCCGGATTAAGAGAATAATCAGTCCGGCGATGACCATTAAACCGGCCGTCAAACCACCATAAAAAGCTCCGAAATGATATAAATCATCTGATACGCCAATTGCATCAAACCAGCTCATCGGGATAATAATTCCCATAATATGACCGGCCAATGCAGCTAAAATCCCCAGTGAAACAGTGGTGAACCAATTCGCAGCCATTTTTTTTCAAAGAATTCAGTGGACGGGGCTGCCCAGCTTAATTGTCGATAAGCAAAACGGTATAACAAACCTAATACCATTATAATCAGAGTTGCGTAGGGGAAAATGACCCACCAAAAAACGTCACTCACGCGTCAACACTCCTTTGGGTAAGGGAGGCACAGCGGAAGATTAAATCCCCCGCTGAATGTTCCTGCCTTAGCCATACATGATTGGGTATGGTAATTCTTCAAGATCGGCTTCTTCCCGTTCAAATTCCAATCGTTGTATCTCTTGTTTTGTTGGCTGCGGGAAGACTTTTTCAATTAATAGCTGCATAAAGTTGTAATACGGGTTTTCGTCAGGCAAATTATTTTTGATGCGCTGAACGGCCACAGACAAACGCCTAATAAGGCGTTCATTGTTATCACTTTCCGGTGCTACCGCCAGGAATTCAAACAGCATCGGGATATAATCGGCTAAATCATCATCAACCCGTTCATAGCCGGCCTCACTGATGATATTTTGCAATCTGATCAGCGCCGCCCCCCGTTTGCTGCTGTCACCGAGCTCATGTGCAGTCAGGTAAAGTCCATTTTTAGCTCGCAAATCAAATGTTGAAACGTACAGTTTTCTCAAATCTTCAAGTGAGAAAAGATAAAAAATGGATACAATTGATTTCAAGCGGTCACGCAAATGTGGCATGTCAATATCTTCTTCAATACATTCCTTAATATCTCTCAATTCTCCTCTGAAGTTGTCTTCAGGATAGGCAAGTAAACGGGAGCCGATCATCAGTAAAGTTCGTTCCTGACTCTCCATTATCTGTTCCCTCCGATAAGGGATGCCATACCTTCGGGCGGTGCCAGGTCTTCCAGGCTGCACGCACCTTGCTCATAATAAAGATCATCATCCATTTCTCTTCTTCCGGTAGGGATAACAAAGCGCTCATTATATTTGGCAATACCCAAAAGACGCGCCATATCTTCAAGTTCTTCAGGTGTCGTGTTTGCTTCTTTGAGCAATTCGCTAGTTCTGAATTCATCGATGCCGCCCACAGTTTTTCCGCGCATATGAACACGCATAGCTGTTAACTTAAGCAATACTTTACGGATAAGTTTCGTATCATCAGCAGCCAGTATCGAAGCAAGATATTCGACTGGAATTCGCATTTGATCGACAGCCGGGATATAGCCATCTGTATCCAGATCGTCTTCATTTGTAATATGATTCATAATCGGACTTAACGGCGGCACATACCATACCATTGGCAGTGTGCGATATTCTGGGTGAAGTGGAAGCGCGATTTTCCATTTCATCGCCATTTTGTAAATCGGCGAGTTCTGTGCGCCTTCAATCCACTCATCATTGATGCCGGCTTTACGCGCTTCTTCAATCACTTCAGGGTCAAATGGATCCTGGAACACCGATAGTTGTGATTCATACAGATCTTGCGGGTCTTCAACTGAAGCTGCTTCTTTTACTTTGTCAGCATCATACAGGACAACACCGATATAGCGGATTCTCCCAACACAGGTTTCAGAACAAATTGTTGGCATGCCGGCTTCAGTACGCGGGTAACAGAAATTGCATTTTTCAGCTTTATGCGAATTCCAGTTGTAATAAACTTTATGATATGGGCACCCGCTCATACAGAAACGCCAGCCGCGGCATGCTTCCTGATCAACCAGTACAATGCCGTCTTCATCACGTTTATACAGTGCACCTGATGGGCATGAAGCAACACATGATGGGTTCAGACAGTGTTCACAGATTCTTGGCAGATACATCATGAACGTTTTTTCATACTCCAATGAAATATGCTCCTGAAGTTTTTCAACTGTCGGGTCCTGTGAAACAATTTCCGTACCGCCAGCCAGATCGTCATCCCAATTGGAACCCCATTCAGGTTTATCAATATATTCGCCTGTAATTGCAGATTGCGGTCTGGCTACAGGCAGATTTTCACTTTTAGGGCTATTTATCAAATTTTGATAGTTATATGTCCATGGTTCATAGTAATCATCCATTGTAGCCATATCCGGATTGTAAAAAATGTTCAAGAGCTTGGAAATAGGTCCGCCTGCTTTCAGTTGCAATTTACCATTTTTGAGCGTCCATCCGCCCTTAAATCGTTCTGTATCTTCCCATCGCTTCGGGTAACCAGTTCCTGGGCGGGTTTCTACGTTGTTGAACCACATGTATTCCGTTCCAGGCCGGTTTGTCCATGTATTTTTACACGTTACAGAACATGTGTGGCATCCGATACATTTGTCCAAATGCATCACCATTGCTACCTGTGCTTTAATTTTCAAGCCAATCTACCTCCTTTAAAGCTCTAATGACAGCTATTGTGTCGCGCTGATGGCCGGTTGGTCCGTAATAATTAAACCCATAGCTTAACTGAGAATAGCCGCCAATCATATGTGTTCCTTTGAGTGTTACACGGGTTACACTGTTATGAGTTCCGCCGCGTTTTTTGCCGCCATTCTTACTGATGGACGTTGCAGGTACACCCAATGTCCGGTCCTGTGCGTGATACATATAAGCCATGCCTTTAGGTATCCGGTATGTCACGACAACTCTGGCTGCAATCGCGCCATTCCGGTTATATACTTCGACAAAATCATTATCCTTCAAGTCGATTGATGCAGCATCATCTTCGTTCATCCAGATCGTCTGCCATCCTCTGAACAGTTGTGACATAGCCGTTGTATCGGTAAACATCGTGTGGATGCCCCATTTTTGGTGTGGCGTCAGGTATCTGACAGTGATTGATTTATTGTCATTCTCCGCAACACCTTCTTCCTTTTTCAAAAACGGTCCATAACGTAACGGTGGTAAATATAACGGAAGCCCTTCACCATAATCGAGCATCATTTCATGATCAAGATAAAAACTTTGCCTTCCGGTCAATGTCCGCCATGGAATGTTGTATTCCGTGTTGACAGTAAATGGAGAATAACGGCGGTGGTCTTTTTCCAGACCGCTCCATACCGGTGTGGAAATGGCATTTCTGGGTTGAATGCTTAAATCTCTCAAGGTATGGTCTTCCTCTGCACGAGGCTTCGCAATCTCTTCCAGTTTTTGTCCGGTTTTTGCTTCAAGTGACTTCCACCCTGCTACAGCTCGTTTTCCGTTTGTGGCACCAGACATCGCCAGTATGGCATTGATGGCCTGCTCGTCATTGTATAAATCCGGGAGGCCTTTTCCAATACCTTCCCGTTTTGATTTGCCAAGACGTTTTTCTAAGTCTTCATAGACTTCCTCACCAGGGATGGTCACGCCTTTGCCGCCATAACCATTTTTGATTAAAGGTCCGACTGTTGTCATCTTCTGATAAACGTTCGGATAGTCACGATCAACAACTTTAAAGTTTGGCATCGTTTTCCCTGGAATGGCTTCAACTTCACCTTTTCGCCAGTCTTTAATTTTTCCAAGCGCTTGGGCGATTTCTCCCGGTGAATCATGTCCAAGTGGTGACATGACAAGCTCTTCAGTGGCCGGAAGATGCTTTTCCGAAAGCTCTGAGAATACTTTGCTGATTTCCCGGAATGTGTTCCAGTCACTTTTTGCCTCCCACGGCGGTGAAATCGCAGCGTTAAACGGGTGAACGAATGGATGCAAATCCGTGCTGCTGATATCGTTTTTCTCATACCAAGTTGCAGCCGGCAGCACAATATCGGAAAACAGACCTGAACTTGTCATTCGGAAATCAACACTTATTAAAAGGTCAGCTTTCCCTGTAGGGGCCTCGCCTTCAGTCTTAATCGTTTCCGGCTGCCAGGAATTTTCCGGTTCAGCCAACACCTGGTTGTCTCCGCCGATAAGATGTTTAACAAAAAACTCATGTCCTTTACCACTGTCACCGAGCAGATTTGATCGCCAATTAAAGAAAACTCTCGGGAAATTTCTTGGATCATCAGGGTTTTCAATAGCCCAGTCAATTTTTTCTTCTTTAATTTGACCGACGACATCATCGATAACTTCCTGTTCAGATTGTGCTCCCCGCTCCCGACTTTCTTTTACAAGGTCAATAGAGTTTTGAGAAAACTGCGGGTATGACGGGAGCCATCCAAGTCTTGCCGACAGTGCGTTCAAGTCAGCGGGGTGCATTGAATTGTATTTGCTTCCCCATTCTGTCTGCTCTGGCTCTTCCGGAATTGGTTCATAACGAAACTGATCAGTTATGAAATAAAAATAGGACGTACCATTTTGATGGCGCGGCGCTTTTTGCCAGTCGCCGGCAAAAGCAACTTGCTGCCATCCTTCTTGAGGACGCACTTTTTCCTGACCGACATAATGCGCCCAGCCGCCGCCATTGACGCCTTGTGAGCCTGTCAGCAAAACAAGGTTCAAAATGGCACGGTAAATTTGGTCACTGTGGTACCAATGGTTTGTGCCGCCCCCCATTGCAATCATTGATTTTCCTTTCGTGCGCTCCGCATTGTCAGCGAATTCTTTGGCTACTTTAATAACATGGTTCTTATTAACACCTGTAATGGTTTCCTGCCATGCCGGTGTATATGGCTTCGGATCATCATAATCAACTGGATAATCCCCTTCCAGGCCGCGTCCGACCCCGGTGTGGGCCATCATAAGATCATAGACAGTCGTCACTTTTACAGTCTTGCCATCAGCATCCTGAATATGTCTGACGGGGACCCCGCGTCTGACAATATCGCCATCTTGCTCGGCAAAGTAAGGGAAGCTCACCATAACGGTTTCATCAGACTTGTCTATAAAACTGAGTTTAGGGTCTATCAAGCTCCCGTTCTCTTTATCAAGTTCAAGATTCCATTTGCTGCCTCCATCCCAGCGAAAGCCCATACTGCCATTCGGCGTTTCCAAATGATCTGTTTCAGCATCCCAAACAAGTGTTTTCCATTCGCCAAGCTCATGCGCATCATTGATATCGGATGATCGTAAAAAGCGATCACTGCGATATTCGCCATTTTGCTCGTTTAAGGTCACCAAATATGGCAAGTCGGTAAACTTTTTCGCATATGAGTTAAAATATGGCGTTTCTTTATTGACATAAAATTCCTTTAAAATAACATGGGTCATGGCCATTGCGAGTGCCGCATCTGTTCCGGCTTTTGCAGGCAGCCAAATATCGGCAAATTTCTCATACTCAGCGTAGTCAGGGCTTACCCCGACGACTTTGGTGCCATTATACCTTGCTTCGACCATGAAATGTGCGTCAGGTGTGCGTGTCTGCGGCAGATTGGTGCCCCAGATGATAAAGTACTTGGAATTGTACCAGTCAGCACTTTCCGGAACGTCTGTCTGCTCGCCCCAAACTTGCGGTGAAGCTGGAGGCAGGTCAGCATACCAGTCATAAAAGCTCAGAATCGTTCCACCGATTAATGAAAGGAATCGAGTGCCTGATGAGTAACTGATCATGGACATCGCCGGAATCGGACTGAAACCAGCCACACGGTCAGGCCCGTATTTTTTAATCGTCTGAATGCTGGCACTGGCAATCATCTCACACATATCCTGCCATGTTGCCCGGACAAACCCGCCTTTACCGCGCGCTTTTACATAGCGCTGTCGCTTATCGGGATTACTGACGATATTTTCCCATGCTTCCACAGGGTCGTTGTTATTGTTCCGCTCCTCTTTCCATAGCTCATATAAATCACTGCGGACATAAGGATATTTCACCCTGATCGGACTGTAGGTATACCAGGAGAAGTTGGCTCCCCTTGGGCATCCGCGCGGTTCGTATTCCGGGAAATCGTCACCAGTACTCGGATAATCTGTCTGTTGTGTTTCGGATGTGATGATGCCATCTTTTACGTAGATTTTCCAGCTGCATGAGCCTGTACAATTCACGCCGTGTGTTGAGCGGACAATCTTATCATGCTGCCATCTGCGGCGGTAGATATCTTCTGAGTCACGGGGACGCGGACTTTCCTCGGCCCATCCTTGATTTAGTTTGCTGCCGGTTTTAATATGTTTTAATTTATCAAACAATTTATTGCTACTTCTCACCAGTTGCACCGCCCCCATTTTGTGATTCGATTGGATTGAATCTGTCTCCTAAAATACGAAAGCTGCCTTCCCCTTCTTTCAGCTCCTCAAGAAATATTTTTAAGCTTGGCACATTGGAAGCGACCAATATTAGCCGTTCCAGCGTTTCGTATGACGTAACATCATAGATTTCTTCGATAACTTTTGGCGGAATTTCGCCAAACCGCATCTTAAGGATAGAAAGCAAATCTTCACGGTCCTCGACAATATTCGCTTCATCTTCAAATAAAAACAATCATCGACACCCTTTCATTCAGAAATTCGAAAAGTTATGGAGGATTCTATGTTGGTCTCATCATCTTATAATAATCAGCGATCATAACTTCCTTACAAGTGTCTCCAATTTTTTCAACGAATTCGCTTAAAACAGGATCTTTATTTTCAATTGCTTCACTTGAAAAATGCTGTGATTCCCGATGGGCAAAACTGTCACCAAAGTATATTGTCACCTGATAACCTGAATTACTCTCGGTAACCTTTGTCTGTATATCATAGGGGTGAATATTGTGTTGTTCTTCCAATTGTTTCGTTATTTCGTGATGCAAATCCGGCAAAATGACCCGCATAGGCTTTTCACGGGCCGGCCGTGTTTGTTCAGAACTCAATTCACTTCACCTCCAAATTAAAAAGTGTCAAAATCAATGATCCGGAAGAACTTCCATTTCTTTTTCATTATGAATCTCATCGACGATTATCAATGATTGAAAACGCTGTATGATCTCATCATTAATTCCATTCTTCGGCAGTTCTTGTTTAATTTCGCCTACAATTATACGCAGCAAATCATGATCACGAATCAAAGCGACAATATCGTCTTTTACTTCCGGGTTCTCATCAACCAGATCTTTATATAACCCTTCTTCTTCTGCGTCTGCATGAGCGAGTGTTCTTGTTTCCCATTGTTCAACAAGCACATATGCTAATTCCAGTGCATCTTCTTTCTGATTACTTTGAAGAAGATTGTCGAGCATATTCGTTAATTCAATCGCTTCATTCAATGCCGCTTCATGAATTGAACTGTGACTGTCAACTCTTTTAAGAGCAGGACCGGACATTTCTCCCACCTCCTATTGGTTCATTTTTAAATACAAATATAGCAATATTTTCTTATATTTCATTTAGCTTATCATGCAGGAAACCCCGGCACAATTGATATCTCAGCAAAATTGGGATTTATGTGACAATTATCACGAAATAAAAGTAATAGGATTGTCGAAAAGTTTGATATGTAATGGGAGGATCTTTCGAAAATTCAAATGGTTTTAAATGAATTATTTTCGGCAATACATGATTATTAGATAGTTTTGTGGAAACGGAGGCAATTATATTATGCATGCACATATCACTGTTAATGGACGTGTTCAGGGGGTTGGTTTCAGATATTCCGCCCGGCAACGTGCTGACCAATATTATTTGAATGGATGGGTGCAAAACAAGTCTGATGGAACTGTTGAACTGGAAGTGGAAGGCGATGATACCAACGTGCACTCATTTTTGAACGATCTTGAGAAAGGGTTCAGCCCATTTATTCACGTGCGGGACATGCAAGTGGATACCCGGCATGAGGAAAAAGGTTATGAGAATTTTTCGATTAGGTAAAGTGAAACTTCATTCAGCGAGTTTTCCCGCTGAATGTTAGTTGAACGGAATCGGACATTTAAGGACAGTTAGACGCCGTTCTTGGGCGGATTACTGTCCATTACATGCGGGATAAAAAGCCGCTGTCAGACATGACAGCGGCTTTTATTAGCTTTCTTCAAAAAACCGGGCGTTTAAATTGATGAATTTTTCTTCACCTTCAGGTACCTCGTCTTCCATATAAATAGCTTCAACCGGACAAACCGCTTCACAGGCGCCGCAGTCAATGCAGATATCCGGATCAATATAAAACATATCTTTACCTTCCTCTATACAATCAACAGGACAGACTTCAACACATTCTCCTGATTTTTCATTTATACAAGGCGATGTAATAACAAATGCCAAGCAAATCCCCTCCTTAAAGAATATAATCCATTTTACATCATATTAATATATTACAGAAAATTATTGTCTGTTACAAGGGGCGGGCACGTCACTGGGCGCTGATACATATTATTTATTATCTGCTGAAATAGAGGAGAGATTGCGATGGAAGTTGTCATCCGTCCCAATGATTCGTTCTGGTATTACAGCGAATTGTTTGATATTCCGCTCGTTCTGATTGCTCAGTCCAACCCGAATCTGGATGCCAGTCAGCTGGCAGTCGGCCAGATTGTGCAAATTCCCGGTTATATGGCGGATATGCACCAAATAGCTGCTAATGATACATTATGGCGTGTTGCAATGAATCAAAATATTCCAGTGGATATGCTGCAATTGTCCAACCCCGATATAAATCCGGAAGATTTGCAAATCGATCAGCAAATTGTTGTTCCGCAGCAAATCAGAGATTTAATCATAACTGATTTTGACGACTATACCTTTGATAAAATGGCAGATGATATGAATCGTTTAATAACGGCTTATCCGTTTATTATTTATGAGTCTATCGGGTCATCGGTTATGGGAAAAGATATTGCTGAACTGCGCATTGGCACCGGAAGCAGACGCGTTCATATAAATGGATCATTTCATGCCAATGAGTGGATAACAACGCCTGTTATTATGAGGTTTATTAATGAATACGCCCGTTCATTGACAAACGGCCTGCCCATAAGAGGATTAAATCTGTTTCCTTTCTTTTTCGAAACAACCTTATCAGTTGTTCCAATGGTTAACCCGGACGGCGTAAATCTGGTTCTTAATGGCGCATCAGCCGCTGAAAATTATCAGGATGACGTGCTTAAAATCAATAATCAGAACCCGGATTTTTCAAATTGGAAAGCAAACATTAGAGGTGTGGATTTGAATAATCAATATCCGGCACAGTGGGAGATTGAAGCAGCACGGAAGCCTGTTACACCGCAGCCAAGAGATTATCCCGGACCTCATCCGCTATCGGAACCCGAGGCTGAAGCGATGGCAGATTTAGCTTTAGAAAGAGATTTTGTTCGTGTTAATGCCCTCCATACGCAGGGCGAGGTGATTTACTGGGGTTTTGAAGGGCTGGAGCCCCCTGCCGCACAAGAGGTTGTAAATGAATATAACCGTGTGAGCGGCTATGAACCCATTCGATATGTGGATAGTTATGCAGGTTTTAAAGACTGGTTTATTCAGGAATTCAGGCGTGGAGGCTATACGATTGAATTGGGGACTGGTATTAATCCTTTGCCTTTTGAGCAATTTGAGGAAATTTATCAGGAAACGCTCGGCATTATGCTGGCGAATCTATATTTGCAACTATAGAAGAGATGGAATAACGGGCTCATCGGCCTGTTATTCCATCTCTTTAAAGTAATCCTTATAGAAACCGGCGATACGGTTACTGTTATCGATAATAAAATAAAACTCTTCCGTTTCATTTTTAACGTCATACTGTTTGCCTGGTGTCAGTTTATTGTGGACGATAAACTTTTCCGCATCAGCATGAACACATTCAATTGTTTTACTTGTTTCCGCCTCTTCCCAATTAAGATGTCTCATTGCATCCTCCCAAGTTTGTTTACATAATAAGATTATCGTTAATTTAATCGAAAAGGTGTAAATAGTTTTCGTAGCCTTGTTCTTTCATGTCCTCTTTTGGTATAAATTTCATGGCTGCAGAATTCATGCAATAACGCAGCCCGCCCCGGTCTTTAGGACCATCGGGAAAAACGTGGCCCAAGTGTGAGTCAGCGTTTTTGCTTCTGACTTCTGTCCGTATCATTCCGTGGCTTGTATCCGATTTTTCTTCAACCTGATGCTGATCAATTGGTTTCGTAAAGCTAGGCCAGCCACAGTTTGCGTCAAATTTATCATGGGAAGAAAACAGAACATCGCCGGAGATAATATCAACATAGACGCCTTCATCTTCATTATTCCAGTATTCATTATTAAAAGGCTGTTCTGTGCCGTTTTCCTGTGTCACGCTATACTGGATTGGGGTGAGCTTTGCCTTTAACTCGGTTTTATCCGGACCCTCTTTCCAATTTTCTTTGATAAAGTCCTCCCTTCCAGATCCTTTTTTGTACAAACGATAATGGAATGACTGTTTTTTGTAGTAGTCTTGGTGTTCTTCCTCAGCTCTATAAAATGTTTTAGCAGGAAGGATTGGTGTAACGATTGGCTTAGCAAACCTGCCACTTTCTTCCAGTTTTTGCTTGGACTGTTCAGCTATCTCTTTTTGTGATGCATTATGATAAAAAATGGCTGTCCCGTATGATTCACCCCGGTCATTAAATTGACCACCTGAATCAGTCGGATCAATTTGCTGCCAAAAAGTCTTGACAAGCTCCTCATATGGCATTATGTCCGGATTGAACGTAATTTGGACTGCTTCCACATGACCGGTTGTATCAGAACAAACCTGTTCATAAGTCGGATTTTCAACATCTCCGCCAGTATACCCCGAAACGATATTTTCGATTCCCGGGCGCTCATCGAATGGTTCCACCATACACCAGAAGCATCCCCCTGCAAATGTAGCTAGTTCAGTCGTCATAGTATACCTCCATTTTAGGATCATCCTAGTCTTATTTTTTCGTTTTTAGCTGGAAAAATCAAATTGTATGCTTACAAATGTCTTTTATATTTTCAGACTCTATATTAGATAAACAATTTTGGGGCAGATTTACCGGTTTTCACGATCCGCTGTTCTAAATTATCCGTTTTGTGTTGTTGATGATCATCATTATCATTCTTAATACGGTCTTCTATAAGAGACTCAGGCTCAAAATCAGTTTCAGAATCATCTTCATTTAGTGCTTTCATCAATTGAAACAGCATAGGCAGATTTTTTATCATTGGGCCATATTGCTGGATGATGGGAGCAGTTTGCTGCACGACACTTAAGACTTTTTGTACATTATTCAATTGTTGTGACCACCCGTTAATGCGTTCCGGCGTCAACAATCCTTTAGTGAACTGCTGCAGGTCCGGTGTTGTCTGTTGCGGTGGTTCAGGGTGAAATCCTTGTCGCGGCATCATAACGTTATCCGGCTCTCTGTGTTGAATTGGCCATACCATGATAATCCTCCTCATTTATATGAAGTCCCTTAGGTTATTGTACGCACTTCTTATTTAATAGTGTAGGCGATTATCCGCAAGCTCAGTCAAATCGGTGTGGTCGTTTTGAATGATGTGAAGGCGGCTGATAAACAATGACATAAAAAAACATGCTATCCCCTTCTTTCATTATGTTTCTATATCAAGACGGGGGGTAAAGACACACAATTGTGGCAATTTGATGAATAATTAAATATAGAATATTTCCCGGGTAACCGCATAATCCCGCATGATATTACATGCATGTGAATTTTTTGCCGAAATACCGGGAATACCGTCACCTGTTCAGTTATTACAAATGTATAAGCTGAGTAAATAAACTTTTGATCAAACGTTTGTTTAATTTCAATGACAAGCTCCGGAATTTTCCGGAGCTCCTAATTCATCTTATTCATTTGATAAGCTTCCCAGATCTCATCAAAAACCACCAGTGCATTAACAAAAGGGCTATTCCACTCAAGATAATTGCTGATTTCGTTATAGGAAGCAGAATGTTTCGGAAAATCATGGTCATGAAAAATCCAATCAGCTAACCGGCTCTTATCATCGGGTTCTTTTTTCCCTCTATAGGTTAAAGCAAAATGGTAAAACGAACGCATTTCAAGTTCCTCCATTATTCACTGCTGTCTGATTCCATAAATTCGCGATGTTTTTTCAGCTTTTTGCGATAAACAATTCTGGATAGATAGATGCTGATTTCATATAGAATTATCAGCGGTATGATTGCCACAAGCTGCAAAATAAAATCAGGCGGGGTAATGAATGCACCAATAATAACAAGAATTAAATAGGCGTATTTTCGTGTTTTCCGCATGTAATCAGGTGTCATAATGCCCAGCCGTGTAAGAAACATTACGATAACCGGCATTTCAAAAAATAGCGCAAACGGAATGACAATCCGGAATAAAAGCTTAAAGTAACGATCGTATGTAAATATTTCGTTAAACATGCCATCGTTCAAGGAAAGCAGAAATGGGATGATCAGTTCCACAAAAATGATATAGCCAAAAGCAATCCCTGCCAGAAATAGAATGAAAATAACCGGGACATACATTAGGGTCGCAGCCCGTTCAGGTTTAGTAAGACCAGGTTTGATAAACAGCCAGGTTTGCAAGGCTAATATTGGGAGTGTGCCAACGGTTGCCACCACCGCTGCAAGTGTTAAATAAACAGATATCAAGTCAGTCAGCCCGGTGACGCTTAATTTGAAAGGCAAATCGTCTTCAATGAAACCATAAATGACATCAACATATATAAAACCTGCAACAAAAAATAGAATGAAAAATATTGCTGTTACAATAAGCCGGTTTCTGAGTTCGGATAGATGCCCGACGACATTCATTTCTTTTTCATTTTCAAACTGCTCTTTTAAAGACATGATTCACGCTCCTAATCCAAGCATAAAAGAAGATGTAAGGTTTCCCCCTACACCTTGTTAAGCAGTCCATTATTTTGGTGTTCGATCATTTTTATCTGAATCATCAGATCCAATATCTTTCGCCGCATTTTTGAATTCCTTCAGTGAACTGCCGACGGCTTTGCCGATTTCAGGCAATTTGGACGGTCCGAAAACAATTAGAGCAATAATCAGAATTAAAATCAGACCGGGAATACCGATACTGCCTATGCCCATATATAATCACTCCGTAAGGTTACTTATTTTGATCATTTTTCACAACATCCTTTGCTTCTTTAACTTCATCTGAAACATCATTCGTTAAATCCTGTGTTGATTTCTTGAATTCACGCAGCGTATTTCCGGCTGCTTTTCCAATTTCAGGAAGTTTCTTTGGACCAAAAATAACCAATGCAATCACTAAAATCAAAATAAGTCCAGGAAAGCCTATGCTGCCTATACCCATATGTGACACCTTCTTTAAATATATTATAAGAATCAAGCAATCATTCTTCGCTTGCAACGTTCAATATTGGACTGTGAACAGTCTGAAACTGATAAAAGTGTAACATGACAAGATGTGATTAGCAACTGATAAATAAGGTGTTAAGCCTTTTTGAACTGTTTGGTCATTTCGTATTGTTCCGGGTAATTCATATTAAAAAAATGCTTGTCCAATACTTCCTCAGAAATGTCATTAAAATCGGCCACATAATTAACCGTTATCGCTTTAAATAATGTCCGTATTTTTCGTTCATCGTTATCAAGAAGCTTCTGAATATGCGGCAATACATCTTTCGTATATATGCCTGACAAGGGATGCATCCGTTCATTGTATATCGGAATAACTGCTTCGGCATTGCCAAGTGATTGAATTAAATGCTGAAAAATTGCTTTGTCGATAAATGGCATGTCACATGCCGCCAGCACATAGACATCGGCATCGATATGATAAATAGCAGTTTCGATCCCGGCAAGAGGCCCTTTATCTTCATATCTGTCCCGGTATAAATTTAAACCCAGGAAATGATATGATGCCGGCTCATTTGCAATAACAGCTGTATCATCACAGAAATTCTTCACTTCATCAGCAATGTGTGCAATTGCCGGCTTACCATTTATATTCAATAATGATTTGGTCTTTCCCATGCGGGATGATTTTCCGCCTGCGAGAATCACACCAGAGATATGCATCGGTCACCCTTCCAGTCGATCATATTGCAAGAAATAAAAGTCATAAGGATTTTTATTGTCCTTTTCACCTTTTTCCCTTTTAGTTAATTGCCATTCAGACTCTGTGAAATAAGGAAAGAACGTATCACCTTGAAAGTCCTCATCCACCCAGGTGATATACATACGATCAGCATGGCTCAGGAACTGTTTGAAAATATTCCCGCCGCCGATTACAAATAGTTCAATATCTGGTTCCTGCTCATTCCAGTGTAATATAGTATCAATATCCCGTACAATCTCAATTCCATCGGGAAATTGATCCTGCTGTTTTGATATGACAATGTTTTTTCGATTTGGAAGCGGTCTTCCGATAGCTTCAAAAGTTTTACGCCCCATAATAATCGTGTTGCCGGTTGTTGTTTGCTTGAAAAATTTTAAATCATTTGGCAAATGCCATGGCAAATCATTTTGATAACCAATCACACGATTACGGTCCATAGCGACAAGCAACGAAATCATTGGAATCATCCTCCTCTAGTTCAGACTGCGATCGGTGCTTTAATTGATGGATGCGGATTATATCCAATTAATTCAAAATCAGACAGTTCGAAGTCGAAAATTGATTCTTTTTCCCGATTGATTTTCAGAGCCGGAAACGGTCTGGTTTGACGTCCAAGCTGCGTTTTCACTTGTTCAACATGATTTGTATATATGTGTGCATCACCTAATGTATGGACAAATTCCCCTGCTTCAAGGCCGCATTCGTGAGCGATAATATGAGTCAGCAGTGCATAACTGGCAATATTAAAAGGCACGCCTATAAACATGTCGGCGCTGCGCTGATATAACTGGCATGATAATTTTCCATCTGCCACATAAAACTGAAACAGTGTATGACAAGGCGGCAGCGCCATGTTTGGCACGTCTTCAGGGTTCCAGGCTGACACAATATGCCGTCTGGAATCTGGGTTGTTTCGAATTAAATCAATAACGTCTTTCAATTGATCGATGGTTTCATTTTGCGATGTTTTCCAATCGCGCCATTGTTTACCATACACATTGCCCAGATCTCCAAACTTTTCTGCGAAGACATGATCATTCAAAATATTCTCTTTGAAAATATTCATTTGTTCCTGATAAAGCAAATTAAACTCATAATCCTGCTGACTGCGAATTCCGAAATCAGTCATATCAGGGCCTTCATAGTCGTCACTGTCAACCCAGTTTTTAAAAGCCCATTCATTCCAGATATTGTTATTGTTCTGCAGCAGATACTGAATATTAGTATCCCCTTTTATAAACCAGAGCAGTTCACTGACAATCAGCCGAAATGGTATTTTTTTAGTGGTCAGAAGCGGAAAACCTTCGCTGAGATCAAACCGCATTTGATGACCGAACACAGAATAAGTGCCTGTATTGGTTCGGTCGTGTTTTTTTGTGCCGTTTTTAAGTATGTATTTGGATAAGTCTAAATAACCTTGTTCACCTGTCAGCATTATTCTCACCTCGTATTTCTATCATAATATAATTCAGTTATGACAGCAATTTATTTTTTGTAACATAATCTTAACTGCAAGCTGGCACATAACCATCGATTATACGACATAAATCTTTATAAGCACTTACACATGAAAGGGGATCATTGCATGCTGAATGGTTCGATTGAACATGCGGTGAAACAGTCTGTCTTGTATACCTGTGTGTTAAGCCAGCCGTTTGTTTTTGCAGAAGCATACCCTGCACTTCAAAACAATCAATTGCTTGCAGAAGAGCAATTACAATACGGACACCATGTTGAAACAGTCCGAATTCTGCAGCAGAAATTGAATAAATTATCGTTTTTTGATGATGATATTGATGGCAATTATGGTCTTCTGACCGAACATGCACTGAAGAAATTTCAAGCAGAGAATGATCTGAAAATTACAGGGCAAGCAGATTTAAAGTCTTTGAATGTCATGATTGATGAGGAGATGCAGCAGAATATAGAAGATTTGGATGACATGTCCGGTTCGATCTATCCGGGTATGGAAAAGTCTGATGTTAAAATCATTCAGCGCGTACTTGATTACTTTGGTTATTATAAGGGTGAAATCGATGGACTGTATGGACCGCTGACGCAGCGTGCACTTGAAGAAGCTGAAGATGAATATGACATGGAATTGATTGATGATGAAGCTTTAAAGGCCCTGTATGAACAGAATCGACCCATGCAGAAAAATAATAAAGAAGCTGCAAATCAGAATCCGGGGCGTTCAACAAAAAAGGATTCTTCACATGAACCCGGCCAGGCTGAGGTTACAACGTCCAACCATGCAAAGGCAATTGATGCTGCCCGAGCACAGATAGGGACGCCTTATGTCTGGGGAGGCGATTCGCCGGGAGGTTTCGATTGCAGCGGATTCATTCAATACATTTTTAAAGCAGATGGCATTTCTCTTCCACGAACAGTAAGTGACACATGGAATTACACAACTCAAGTTGGCAGCCCTTCCGTCGGTGATCTCGTCTTTTTTGAAACTTATAAACCCGGCCCGTCGCACATGGGAATTTATATTGGGGACGGGAAATTCATTCATGCCAGCGAATCCAGTGGTGTGGAAACAAGCAAATTGTCTCAATCATACTGGAAAAACCGGTATCTTGGAGCAGGAAGAGTGCAATAACCTGAAAAGCAAGTTTGAAGCGTTGAAAGATCGGGCAGACTTGCTTCATTTCTGCCCGATAATTTTAAGATCATTGCCATTCCCTGAAGAATTGCTGTAAGTACGTTTCCATAAACTGGTGGCGCTGATTAGCTATTTGTTTAGCTGCCGCGGTATTCATTGAATCGTTTAAATGCAGCAATTTAGCATAAAAATGCTGAACAGATGTTTCGTCACGTTTGTCCGCATGATCATGCCAAAGTAATTGCCCTTTTGCAGCCCCGAAAGCAAATGTCCGGGCAATTCCGACGGCACCAATGGCATCCAGCCTGTCTGCATCCTGCACGATTTTTCCTTCGATATTTGCAGGTGTCTTCCCTTTACTGAATGATATATCTTCAACAGTTTTGCGGATAGTACTGATTTCATCTGCAGTGCAATCAATGGATTGTAAAAAATTATCCAGCTCCTTTAAGGCATGTGCACGATTGGAAAACAACTTTCTGTCACCAATATCATGAACCCATCCGGCAGCCTCGCAAATAAAATGATCTGCTTGTTCCATGACGGCTAAATGCTTTGCCATAAAAGCGACACGTTTCATATGGAAAAAATCGTGTCCTGTTGCGTCATCATTAAAAACAGTATAGATATAATCCTTGATTGCATTTAGTTTATGGACTGTGTTCATTAAAATAATCCGAGCGCCTTTCCGTTTTCATCTACATCCATATTAAGCGCGGCCGGTTTTGCCGGCAAGCCCGGCATCGTCATCATATTACCCGTTAACACAACGATGAATCCTGCCCCTATTGAAGGACGCAATTCTCTGATTTTGACGTTGAAATTTTTAGGTCTTCCCAATAAAGACGGATCATCAGACAATGAGTATTGCGACTTTGCCATACATACCGGAAGCTTACCCCACCCTTCTTGTTCGTAGAAGGCAAGTTGTTTTTTGGCTTTTTCAGATAAGTCAATATCATCAGCACCGTATACAGCTTGGGCTATTTTCCTGATTTTTGTTTCAAGCGGATCATTTAAATCATATATATAGTTGAAATTTTGGGAAGGCGCATCAGTTTTTTCAACAATTTTTTCAGCAAGTTCCATGCCGCCTTCACCACCGTTTGCGTGTACGTCTGTTAAAGCCACATCAGTATTTCTCGACTCACACCATGACGTAATGTATTCAATTTCTGCAGCCGAATCGGATGGGAATTTATTGATGGCGACTACGTATGGCAGCCCAAATGATTCAATTGTTTCCATGTGTTTCGCCAGGTTTTCGATACCTTTTTCCAGTGCCCCAATATTTTCAGTGGTCAGGTTATCACGATTAACACCGCCATGCATCTTTATAGCACGTACAGTTGCCACGATAACAACAGCATCTGTATTAAATTCACCAGCACGGGATTTGATATCCAGAAACTTCTCAGCACCAAGATCTGCTCCAAAACCTGCTTCTGTGACGACGTAATCGCTTAGTTTGGCAGCGGTCTTTGTCGCCATAATGCTATTGCATCCGTGGGCAATATTGGCAAACGGACCGCCATGAATGACAGCAGGTGTATTTTCAGTCGTCTGGACCAAGTTAGGCTTAATGGCCTCTTTTAATAAGAGTGTCAATGCTCCCTCCACATTTAGATCTCCTGCAGTGACGGGGGCTTCATCGTATGTATAACCGATTACAATCTCGGCAATCCTCGCTTTTAAATCCTCCAAACTTGTTGCAAGGCATAAAATTGCCATTATTTCAGAAGCGACGGTTATATTAAACCCATCTTCCCTGGGTACGCCGCGTGACGGTCCGCCAAGTCCAACGACGATTTGCCTTAATGCCCGGTCGTTCATATCCATAACTCGTTTCCATTCAATACGACGAGGATCAATGTTCAGTGAGTTCCCTCTGTGTATATGATTATCAATCATAGCTGACAACGCATTATTGGCAGTCGTAATTGCGTGCAAGTCTCCCGTGAAATGAAGGTTAATATCTTCCATTGGCAACACTTGCGAATATCCTCCGCCGGCTGCTCCGCCTTTTATCCCCATGACAGGGCCTAAGGATGGTTCTCGCAAAGCAATCATCGCTTTCTTGCCGAACTTCTCCATTGCCTGACCCAATCCTACTGTCACTGTCGATTTACCTTCTCCTGCCGGTGTTGGATTGATCGAAGTAACTAAAATGACTTTACCGTTTGGTTGATCGTTTAATTTATTATGCAATGTTTTCGAAAGTTTGGCTTTGGTGTGTCCATAAGGTTCCCAGTCTTCACGTTCCAGACCAAGCTTTCCCGCGATCTCTTCAATTGGTTTTAAATCGGTCTCTTGCGCAATTTCAATATCTGATTTCATTCCACGCCGCCCCTCTCCAGATCAATTTAATGTCAGTATAACGTATTTGCTTTATTTTTTATACACTTTTCTAACAATTACTCAACCGCTTTCACACTTTGTCAAGCACCTGTTTAAATAATTGCGGAAAAATAAATTATACATAAGCATTTTCTTGACTGAAGCCTAAAAATAAGCTATATTAGATTCAAGCAAAGAAGATGTATGGAATCATTAATGACAAGCGGCTTCTGTGGAAGTGGATGCAATAGTGATCCAGCATTTCTTCAGGAAGCTGCTTTTTAATTCTGTTTGTCTGCTTTGTATTAACACGTTTTACGTGAAAGTTTTTAGGAGGATTATTTACAATGGAAAACGGCGTAGTAAAATGGTTTAATGCGGAAAAAGGCTATGGCTTCATTCAGGTAGAAGAAGGAAATGACGTATTCGTTCATTATTCAGCTATCCAGGAAGAAGGCTTCAAAACACTTGAAGAAGGACAAAACGTAACATTTGATATTGTGGAAGGCGATCGCGGTCCACAAGCAGCAAATGTTGTAAAACAATAAACGGTATAAACCTTAAATATAAAGCGGCAATCATTTCGATTGCCGCTTTTGTTGTAACGTCAGAAAGTATAGATTATGGTCGAATTTCGGCACTCACTATAAGACGAGGCTAGTCTTTAGTTTTTCTAAAGTTGCCTTTCGGTACACATCAGCGTATAATGATATTTTGTTCGCGGTTCGCAAACTCCCGCGTTATCAAAACTAAGGAGGAATCCAAAATGCCGAACGAAGTGATCTGGATTTTGTTTGCACTTGTTAATTTTACATTGCTCTTGATTTTTTACCGTTTGTTTGGACGAACGGGCCTGTTTGTCTGGATTGGTATGGCTACTGTTGTGGCTAATATTCAAGTGTTGAAAACAGTAGAATTATTTGGGTTGACTGCAACATTGGGAAATATCCTTTATGGGACAGCCTTTCTGGCAACAGACATCATTAATGAGAAATACGGGAAGGAAGATGCTAAGAAAGCTGTATGGGCCGGTTTTTCAACCTTGATTGCCATGATTATTATGATGCAGATTGCACTTCAGTTCCAGCCAGGACCTGATGATATAGCACACGGAGCGCTTTCAACACTTTTTGAGGTAATTCCTAAAGTTGCATTAGGCAGTCTGGCTGCGTATATTGTCAGTCAATATTTTGACGTATGGATTTATAACAAATTACGCAAATTATTCCCTTCTGATAAATTTTTGTGGGTACGCAATAATGGCAGTACAGCGATCAGTCAACTGTTGGATTCTGCGGTCTTTTGCAGTATAGCCTTTTTTGGTAACTATCCATTTCCCATCTGGCTGGAAATTTTCATGACAACCTATCTGATCAAATTTATTGTTGCTATTATTGATACACCATTTATGTATATGGCCAAAAACATGAAAAAGAGAGGATAGCCGGGCTATCCTCTCTTATGTTGGCTTTGTTAAAGCTTTTTCTTCCTCCGGTATTCTGACCCTTAATAAGAGAAGATGAAGTATCGGGTACAATATTGCTGTCATGACAGCTCCGACAAAGAGTGGTATAACGAATAATTCAGCAGCCACAATGATGTAATTTGGATGTTTGACATACTTGTACGGTCCTTTTTTTAGATGTATGACACCAGGCAGTACGATTACTTTAGTATTCCAGAATCTGCCTAATGATTGAATGCACCAGAACCGGCCTGCTTGAGCAGTTAAAAAAATAAATAGCAGCACATAATTGATACTGAAAACTTCATTATTAATAACTGAAGTTTCTACAATAATCGATCCGAAAAAGCACACATGAAGCAAGACAAACCATTTATAATGCTGCCTGCCTTTTTCAATGCCTCCTCTGCTTTTCATCCATTTTTCATTATTTTTGGCAATCTTTAATTCCACAAGACGCTGCATGATAACTCCCGCAATAAATAACCACATCCATACCGTCACGTTTCATACCACTCCAATAATAATAATTCCGAACTGAATCCAGGCCCCAATGCTGATAAGATGCTTAATTGCCTTTCATTCACTCCGGAAAGCATCCACTGGTTCAGAACATATAAAACAGTCGCCGACGACATATTTCCATGATTGCGGAGAACTTCATAGGAATATTTGAATTTGTCGCTGGAAGCTTGTGTGACCTCCTCCATTGCTTCCAATACTTTTTTGCCGCCAGGGTGTGCAATGAAGGAATGGATGTGTGACTGACCGGCTTTTATATCATGTAAAAACTGATCAATGTGATCACGCCAAAATGATCGTACCAATGCTGGTATGCGTTTGGAAAAGATAACTTCAAGTCCCCTGTTTGTAACATTCCATCCCATCACACTATGACTGTTTTTCATAGTGGCGGAACCTGTATGTGTGATTCTTGGTTTAGTACGATGGTTGTATGGTAAATAATTCGAATCCTCCCCCATCACTAATGCTGCGCCAACGCCATCTCCAAATAAAGCAGTTCCAACAAGGTTGCTTTTCTGAATATCTTCTTTTTGAAATGTAAGGCTGCACAATTCGCAGCATATCAGAAGCACATTTTTATCAGGGTTTGCTTTGATCCAATCGAATGCACGTGATAAACCAATGGCACCGCCTGCACAGCCAAGTCCCCAAAGCGGCATTCGAGCTACATTCTCTCTAAAAGGGCGTTCACTCATAATGAATGTCTCTAATGATGGTGTTGCTATCCCTGTACTGGAAACGAATATGATCATATCAATGGCTTCATATGGAACTGGCTTTGTCAAAAATTGTTCATTCATTAAACAAGCATCAATCGCTTGTAACGATTGTTTTAGAGCAAACTGATGATAAAGGTCATTCTTTTCTTGGAAAGTGTGGGTTTTCCTGAACCAGTTTGCATCTACAACAAATTGTCGTTTATTGACTTGGGCATGGCTAAAGACCGGCATTAGCCTTTCAATCATTCTCGATTCACTGCTTCTGAATATTTCTTTAACCAAAGACTGGATCTCTGTCTGTGTTATTTCATTTGGCGGGACTCCTAAACCGATTGAACTGATCAATTGGCTTCCCCCTCTCTTCCTGGCTGGTACTTATAATCAGGAGAATCAGAGTACTTTTATATTCTTTAGATTTCCTCGAATTTACAATTATTTTTAACAGATTGTGAATTATAAAAAGCGCATCATCAATTATGCATCATAAAGGTAAGCATCATTATTAATTCATCATATATCTATGTCATGCTATTAGGACGTTTATTATTGTTCGCTGGTTTGGCGTTTTTATTCTATTTATGTGGTGCGAGCGGGGATTTTCTGGGAATTGATTATTAACAGATTCTGACTGTTCACGGGGGCATATTGGGACTTGTATAAAGGGGAACAAGAACTTTCCAATCGCTGAGGGAAAAGCGGACGCAGAGTCACCGCTATTCGATTGGCCAATTGGAATGTATATTTAAAACCAGGAGTTCTCCCTGGTTTTGGTTTGGCTGTTTTATAAAAGGTTGTTGCTTTTTGCCACAATACCCACAAACTGCGAAGTATTTGCTATGTTGATTTCCGTTCCGGGCAGTCGCGTACCTTAGGGCAACCCTTCAGTCTCCTCGGAAGAATTTAGTTAAGCACCAAAACAATGAGATTATAAAGCGCGGCGCCAGCGGAGGAAATACTCGACGATTCCTGCGGGACGGGAGGCATAGGTGAGACCCCACAGTGCGACGAGCACGAGGAGGCTCACCAGCCGCCCTAAGGTGCGCAGCGTGTATTTCCGGAGCGGTCTCATAGCACTCAATCATTTTTATAGTACTTCGCAGTTTACATCAACAGCGAAGATTCCGCGCCAGAAATTTTGTACAAAGTGCCTTGGTTAATCGATTCTATTGTTTTCTGCCGAAGTATTGGTAATAGTTAGTTTGAATGAATCCATTGAAAAGTTTCCGTTTCTTCGTGGCCTTCTGACCGAACTTTTGTTCAAATGCATCAAATGCTGCCAGGATATAGATACTCCAAGTGGGATGTTTTTTCATTATTTTCCCTAATTCACTATATATCTCCCCTGCTGCTTCTTTATCACCTATACGCTGGCCGTACGGCGGATTGCCGATCAGATAACCGTTCTGTTCCCTGAGCACTAAATCATTTGCTTGCATTTGTTTCCAGGATATAAGGTCACCAAGTCCAGCCTCTGTTGCATTTTCTTTTGATATTTCAATCATCCTATGGTCAATATCATACCCGGTTATATTTAATTTCTGGCTGTAGTTGGCTTTGTCCTCCACTTCTTCAAATGCTTCATCCCAATAACGGTTTTTAATCCATTTCCAGTCTTCGGATGTGAAGTCACGATTAAAGCCCGGAGCAATATTTTGCCCGATTAATGCAGCCTCAATAGGAATTGTTCCCGATCCGCAAAATGGATCGATTAATGGATAATCAGGTTTCCAATTCGTCAACATAATTAACGCAGCAGCCAATGTTTCTTTTAATGGTGCATCACCTTGTCCAATCCGATAACCGCGTTTGTGCAGTCCTGAGCCGGAAGTATCGATCGTCAATGTTGCATCATCCTTATGAATAGCCACCTCGACTTTATACAATCCGCCGGTTTCAGGTAAATTCCCCGCAAACCCATACTTTAATTTTAACTTTTCAGCTATTGCTTTTTTAACAATAGCCTGACAGTCAGGCACGCTATGCAGAGTGGATTTTACGGATTTGCCGGATACCGGGAATTTACCCTCTTCTGTGATAAAATTTTCCCATGGCAATGCTTTTGTCGCTTCAAACAAGTCATCAAATGTTTCAGTTTTGAACCGTCCTACGTGCAACTTGACACGGTCGGCACTTCGCAGCCATAAGTTACAGCGTGGTATTGCTGAGACAGGTGCGTTAAAAATTACTTTTCCATTTTCGACATTGGCCTCATAACCAAGTTGCTTTACTTCAGATGCCACAACTGATTCCAGGCCCATAGCAGCTGTTGCAATTAATGTTATATTTTGAGACATGATAAATTCCTTTCGTATGTAGAGTCGAGGATTGTTTAACCTGCGATTCAGTCAGTATTAGTTTATCACAATCAAGGATATAATTAAAAAACCTTTCTGATCAGCTCAGAAAGGTTTTGGGTTCAATATAACAGAGACCATTGAATACTTGGTAAGCCATGTTCTGTTCCGTTGTACTCATGCGGTGGTCAGCCTTGTACATCGGTCGTAATCATCTATCTACAAGCATTTGCAATCCTTGTCCCTTTTTCGGTTCATTTCCCTAATCAAGGGTGCCCCTACCAATATTTGGGTTGCTCACTCGTGGGGTTTACCGCGTTCCATTCGGACTGTTTCCAGCCCGACTGCGTCACTGTGGCACTTTCAAGCATACTCCCCCATGTCAATTGATTTAGGGGTTTTTGCTGCCGTTAGCCTCGATGGCCACCTTGACTTATGGTTTCGTCAAGCACGAACACTACAGGCATCGCAGCCTGTGTGAGCATGGACTTTCCTCTGTATATGCATCATATACAGCGATTACGTCAGTATTCAATTATTACTCTCTAAAGAGATTATATCACACTTCTGCCCGGTGTTCACTGTGAAAATATACCATCACTCAGCATCATCATATTTTTTGCCGAACACTGCCTTTTCCAAATTGGATACCCTTTTTAAAATATCATAATTGACTTGGTGATTGTTCGATGTTGCCCGGCTTCTTGTCTGGTCAGATTGTTTTTTGATACGTTCATTTTCCTGCCGCAGCTTTTCGATTTCTTGCTGAAATGCTTCGTAATCCTGAATAATCGTGTCAAGAAATTCATCAACTTCTTCCTGATTATAGCCGCGCATTCCGGTTTTAAATTCTTTCTCAAGTATGTCTTTTCCCGTAAGCTGGATGCGGTTTGCATTCATCTTAAGTCACCTCGGATTTTCATTTATAAGCAGTTCGGAACTCGTGTCTAAATAGAACGTTTCCCGCTTATATTTGTTCATATGTATAGAGTGTTTTTCCTTATTTTATAACAGTATAACATGATTTGTATGTATTTTGTTATTAATTCAAGTCATAAAAAAGAAGCTGACTTGATCAGCCCCTATCATTCATATCATCAGACTGAAAGGAAAACGGCAACAATTCTTCCATCGTGACTATCTTCGTTTGGTTATGTGCGTTAGTCAGATTGATCTCCATGTCGTTATTAAAAAACTCGCTCATTACCTGCCGGCAGGATCCACATGGCGGTACAGGCCTTTCCGTATCTGCAACAACGGCCATTTCAGCAAAATCAAATTCACCATCCGCAATTGCTTTAAAAATGGCCACCCTTTCTGCACAGCAACTGACCGGATAGGCAGCATTTTCGATATTGCATCCTGTGTAGATCTTTCCTGAACGCGTTAACAGTGCAGCCCCAACAGGGAACTCAGAATACGGGACATATGCTTTATTTTTTATTTCTGCTGCTTTATCGAGTAATTCCTGATTGCTCATACTTCTCCCCTTTCTCATATAAATGGAAGGTAATTATAATTAAAAACGCTATAATGTAAAGAACTTTAATCAGCCCGAAGCTCTGACAGGAGCTGGTCAAATATAAAGTGTATCGAATGATCTAATTCCATATATCTTCTCCGTTTGACATCGACATAATAACTATTTAACAAGAGAAGTTCCATGTTTTCCCGTGTTGACGTAACTTGCTGCGGATGGACATTCACCCTTCGCTCTTTAACAATCTTGAGCGTATTTTCCTCCCACTCTGCCAGCAAGTCATAAATAGGAGCTGTCTGCACTTTCATCATTTCAAAAAAATCTTTGTCTTTTTTGCTTTCAGGCGGGTTGTTTTCTTCATAAATGTTCTTTAATCGTTCGAGCTCTTCCTTGAGTTGTATCGTTTGTTCTTCTAAATTCATATTTCATCCTGCTTTCTGGCTCATTTGCTTATAGAAGTTGTTCAAAAAGTCCGGTAAAAATGACACTTCGGTGTTTCTAGTTGGCTTGTTTTCCCTTCACTTTATCCTTCTTTTTGAACACGCACTTATAGAGTTTATTCTAAGAAACTCAGTAAAAAACTTAAATCAATTTTTCAATATCTTCATTTATTTTACCAACAAAGAAGGCAAAAAGCATCCGTTACGATAGTCTTTTTTTAGGTTTTTTAAATGTAAATCGGCTCGGAACAAGCATGTTCAGTTCAGTTTGGAATTTTAGATCTGCCTTGTTAACGGAATAGGTTATGCGATTTAGATTTTGATAGTGATTTTCATAATCGCCTTGAATACAGCGATCAGTGCTCATCGTTATTTTTTGTTCCATTAATCGAAGCTGATTAGTCACTTCAGTTAACTTATTTGCAAAGTCAGTTGTCCCAACCCCGTCTGGCTTCTGATTTAAACTTGCAGCTTTCGCCATTGTATACACCCCGCTTTATTTATTAATTACTTATTTCGAGATTAATTCCGAGGTCCCTTCCCATTCGACAAAACTAGAAGAATCACGATAAAACCAGTGTAAATTTCCAGCAATTCAGCCAGACTAACCAGTGTAAGGAGGTATGGTTATGACAAAAAAGAAACCATCCGAACAAAAAACGGAAAAACATCATCAGAAAAAAGAAAACCGAAACCGGAACAAAAAATTAGATGGACCAAATCGGCCATCAACATAACAATCAAAAAAGGATTTGTGCCGACAAATCCTTTTCTTACATAAATATTCTTCGTAATAAATGGTAGTAATACATTAACCTCCGACGTTTATAAAATGACTCACTTATACACGCATCTGGTTTTTCGATGATTTCTTTTGTCCAATTACGTTTTATCCCTCTTTTTTTGTACCAGTCTTTTCGAATGGTATCATGATGCGTGATTACCGGATAAACTGTCCGAAGTATCGGTGATTTTTCTGTTTTAATGTTTAGAAACCGCTCATAATCCAATCGTGAACCTGTATGTTCTACAGATCGAATGAATTCAATTAACGGGTGGTACACTTTAGAATTTAACATAATAGAAGCAATCTGTTTCCCTAAGGTAATGCGTTTATCGATATTTGTAAAATCTTGGACAAAAATTCCATACAACTGCTTGGATTTAGCTGGTAAAATAATAGCGTTCAATAATAACATGTCCTGCAGCAGGTATGGCAAACGCAAAAACACATAACGCTTAAAATAATCCTGTTTAATGACAGGGGTTTGGATTACATTTTGTTCATTGATAATCAGGGCGTGCATAAGCCGCTGTGTATCGTGATATTGCCAGAAAAACCGCCATTCCTTTTGCATATAGCTTGAGACTTGAAATTTTGATAATAAATAAAAGAGCGGTTTTTTCAATTCAGTTGACAGTTGATAAACGAGTAACTGAGGATATGCATCGGAAAAAATAAGCCAATTCGCGCGTTCATAAGTCATAAACAGCCGCCTCAGCTGGCTATGGGAGAGCATTGTTCTGAATGAGGCAACCCATAAATCAGTCATATTCCACCCTGCATTTCGCGAAACAATCCCAGCCAGAAGGGCCCACTTTATTTCCGGATAAGTCATATAAAAGTTTTCGTATGCTTTTGTCCGGGAAATGTTATCTAAATTATGCTGATTTGTTTCAGATATTATATAATGTAGATAGTCATGATCATCCCAAAATGACTGCATTTCATAACCTCATTTCGTATAATTATATAGTCAACCTAAACAATTTTTGGTATGATACTGTAATATGCCCAGAAGGGAGACATCATTATTGCATTATCCAAACGGCAAAAAAAATAATGGTATGAAACAGGTGTCTGCCGCAAACCGATCAATGAAGTTCAGCAACAGAGGTATGACACTTGAAAAAGATATCAACACAACAAATACGTTTTACTGGGATACAAATAAAGCTGTTATCCATAAGAAGCCTACGCCTGTTCAGGTGGTGAATGTTCATTATCCAAAACGAAGTGCTGCCGTTATAACAGAAGGCTATTTTAAGCAGCCTTCCACAACTGACTATAATGGTATTTACCGTGGTCGTCATATCGATTTTGAGGCAAAGGAAACCCGGAACAAAACAAGGTTTCCGCTTGCTAACATCCATTATCATCAGATCAGCCACATGAAATCGATAACGGCTCACGGCGGCATTTGTTTTTTGATCATTCGTTTCTCTGCGCATAATGAAACTTACTATCTGCCTGCTGAATCGTTTTTTCCCTATTGGGACGAACAGTTCAATGAAGGAAAAAAATCGATCCGATATGAGGCAATAAAGGAAAAAGGATACAAGATTCCATTTCATTTTCAGGCTCGGGTTAACTACTTGACGATTATTGATCAGCTTTATTTTTAGATTGGAGGAGAATGAGTTATGGCAACAAATGGCCAGTCTCGTACAGCAAGACGAAAACAAAAAAAGTCTGCCAAAAAACCACTATGGAAAAAACTATTCATGATAATTGGTATTGCCATACTGGTGATTGGAATTGGTGTTGGTGCTCTATTCACTTATTATATTGTCACGGCACCGGAAATTGATGCATCAAAACTGGACACACCGTATTCATCTAAAATATACGATAAAGATGGTGAACTGTTTGCCGAATTGGGAGCCGGTGAACAGCGGACTCAAGTAGAGTATGACGAACTTCCACAAGTACTGGTTGATGCCGTTCTTTCCACAGAAGACGCTCGGTTTTTTGACCACCCGGGTGTGGATATATGGAGAGTCGGTGGTGCTGTGGTCGCCAACATAACAGATGGTTTTGGCTCTGAAGGGGCCAGTACAATTACACAGCAAGTAATTGAAAAATCATTTCTCTCACCGGAAAAGAAAATAAGCATCAAAGTACAGGAAATGTGGCTTGCGCTCCAATTAGAACGTGAATATTCCAAAGAAGAAATATTGGAAATGTATTTAAACAAAATTTATTATGGCAATCGGGCTTATGGCGTAGCAAAAGCTGCTGAACTTTATTTCGGAAAGACGGATCTGAGTGAACTGACATTGCCTGAGGCAGCTATTCTTGCCGGACTCCCGCAGCGTCCATCAGCTTATAACCCGTTTAAAAATCCGGATTTAATGAAAGACCGGATGAATACAGTACTGAATCTGATGGTTAAAAATGATAAAATTTCGGAAAGTGAAGCTGAAGAAGCACGGCAGGTGGACATCCCTTCCCTGCTGACTGATGATACACCTGATCCAACACCTTATCAGGCGTTCCTGGATCAGGTAAAAAAAGAAGTTGAAGAAAAAGTTGAAGATGCCGATATTTATACAGATGGGCTTAATATCCATACTACAATCGATACCGATGCGCAGGAGCATGTTGAGTATTTATTGTCAGACAGTGAAGATAACCCTATTAATTATCCGGAACCTGTCACCAATTCTGACGGTGAAGAAACAGATATGGAAGCCGGTATGACTGTATTGGATACGAAAACCGGTGCTATTCGGGCGATTGGCGGCGCACGGGGCGGTCTGGAAAATGGTGGCCTCAATTATGCGACAGGCATCAGCCGTCAGCCCGCATCAACATTCAAACCGATTATCGATTATGCCCCGGCAATTGAGAACAATCAATGGTCAACCTACCATCAATTAAATGATGATGGGCCTTATGACATTGCAGGCAGTGATGCCCGGATTAATACATGGGCCGGCCAATACTATGGCTGGGTTTCAATGCGGTATGCTCTGCAGCAGTCTCTGAACGTCCCGGCAGCCAAGACATTTGAAGAAATTGGCGCCAGTAATGCAATAGAATTCGCAGAGAATCTTGGAATCTCCATCGGCGATACCCAAGTAGGCGTCACAGATGCGATTGGCGGCGGAAAAATAGGCACCAATCCGCTTGAACTTGCAGGCGCTTATCGGGCATTTGGAAATGGCGGTGTTTATAATGAGCCATATGCTGTAACAAAAGTCGAGTTTCCGGATAGCGGAAGGACAGTTGATTTAACACCTGAACCAGAGGCGGCCATGTCTGAGTCGACAGCATACATGATAACGGATATGCTGCAAACAGCCATTTCTGAAGGAACTGGTGCTCAAGCCAATGTTCCCGGTCTGCCTGATGCAGGTAAAACGGGAACAACCACACATGATGAAGTGGAAGGCTCACCGGACTCCTGGTTCAGTGGCTATACAACGGATTATACGATCTCGATTTGGACGGGTTATGACGATAACAGCGTAACGTTACCGGATACGAAAATTCCTCATGCGCTATACAAGAACACAATGAGTGAATTATCAAAGGATATAGATACACCAGACTTTACGCAGCCTGATTCTGTTGTGGAGGCTGAAGTTGAAAAAGGATCAAGGCCTGCCAAAAAACCGAGTGAATATACACCGGAATCGCAAATCGTCACTGAATTATTCGTAAAAGGTCAGGAACCATCCGAAACTTCAGAGCAGTTTGATCAGCTTGATCCTGTAGAAGGACTTGAGGCAACGTATGATGAGGGATCAGATTCTATTCAAGTTGAATGGGATTATAGCTCAGATGCATCCTTTGAAGTGAGCGCAAGTGTCGATGGTGGCCAAATGCAAAGTCTCTCATCTACCGAGGACACATCCATGGAAATTTCCAGTGTTGAGCCCGGTGCGACATATGAGATTCAGGTCGTTGCCACTTCAGGTTCAAATACAAGTGAACCCGCGACAACTACTGTTGAAGTGCCGGGTGACGAAGAAAATGAAGACGGTGGAAACATTCCTGCCGTCAGCGGCTTGAACGCCAATGTGTCTGGTTCGAATATAGATGTCAGCTGGCAATACGATGGCCCTCCTGCACAATTCGAAGTAGCCGTGTCACAAGCGGGCAGCCAATTACAGACACAAACGGTTGATTCAGCCGGTATTGTCATTGAAGGAGAAGGTGTCCAGCCAGGACAGACTTATACGATAACTGTTACGCCTGTAGGGCAAGATGGCGACAATCAAGGTGTCAGAGGTGAATCATCCAGCACCGAAGCAACCATCCCTGGAGAACCGGATTCAGGCGGAACTGAAAATGACGGAAACAACAATGGCAATGAGAATGGTGAAAACAATGACGGCGATGGCGACAATGGCAATAACGATGGAAACGGTAATAACGGTGAAAATGGTAGTAACGGTGGTAACGGCGGAAATGGTGACGATGGTGGAAATAGCGGCAACAATAATGAAGGTGAAAACGAAAATCCAAACGCAAATGACAATGCGAACACCAATGAAGATAGCTAGTTAAAAGCAACAAAAAGAGGCAGTGCTCCAAGTGTGGAGACTGCCTCTTTTTCATTGCCTGTTTATTAAAAGGTTGTTGGTTTATTTCTGCTTTGATGTAAACTGTGACGTAGTGACAGGATTGATTTCCGCTGCGGGCAGTCGCGCCCCTTAGGGCAACGCTTCAGCTTCCTGCTCAGATCTTCAGCCGCCCGCTTTCCCGCAGGAGTCGACTGCCCTCGGCTCCAATCAATGCCGCGATAGGAAGGAAATACACGAAGACTCCAGCGGGAAAGCGAAGACGTTGAGACCCCACAGCGAGCGTTCTTTGCGAGCGAGGAGGCTCAGCGCGAGCCCTAAGGTGCGCGTAGTGTATTTCCGAAGCGGTAGACGACGCACAACTTACACCCAAAGTTACTTCGCAGTTTATGGATTATATGCCAAGGCAACAAGATGCACGAATAGTGCCTTTTCATTTTGCATGTTTTTGACCGGTTTCATCGTTTACTTGTTCGCAGTTGTTTCTGCCTTTTTCATTCGTTTTTGACCTTCCCGGCATAAATCAAGCAACGGGCATTCCGGACATTGCGGGTTTCTGGCCTTGCAATGATATCTTCCAAAAAAGATCATTCGGTGATGTGTATCAGCCCATTCATCTTTCGGCACTTTTTTCATCAATGTCTGTTCCACTTCAAGTACTGAATCTTTCCAACGGCAAATGCCTAATCGTTTAGCAACACGTTCCACATGGGTATCAACTGCAATAGCCGGTTCTCTGAATGCAACTGATGCAACAACATTAGCCGTTTTCCGGCCGACTCCGGCAAGTTTCATCAGTTCTGTTTTAGAATTCGGCACTTCCCCATCATACTCATCTATCAGCATTTGACACAGCTTACGGATATTTTTTGATTTATTACGGTACAAGCCGATTGATTTTATATCCTGCTGCAGTTCTTCCAGTGATACCGCAAGAAAATCTTCAGGTGTTTTGTACTTTTTAAATAAAGAAGCCGTCACTTTATTGACCAGATTATCGGTACATTGTGCTGATAACAATACAGCGATGACAAGTTCAAAAGGATTGTCATGATTCAATTCACATTGTGCTTCCGGGTACATTTCCTTCATGACATCAAGGCAGGATTGAACTTGTGATTTGTTTAGCATTTCCCCTATTCCTCCTCCAGCCAGTTGTAATAAATAGATGTATCCCGCTTTTGGCCGCCTGATTCATGTTGTTTGGCTGATTGATTCTCATGAAACGCCTTACTTGCTTTTCGGGCTTGTTCAACCGAATGAATTCCTTTCTTTTGCCATTCCCTGAGAATACGATCAATATATTTGAAATTAAGCTTGCCCATCAAAACAGATTCCCTTAAACCGGCTTTAATGAGGGATGGTTCAATTTTGTCCTCGTCCAGCCAGCTATTTATCATTTCAATTTCAAATGGCGACAGCGGTCTGCCAAATTCCTGTTCAAACAGGATGAAGATCGTGCCATCCTCCTGTGTCTGCTCTTCAGTTTCCTCGGTAAACAATTTTTTCCATAGCGGATTCAGACTGTACTTTTCAGTTATCCGGTTTTCTTCATTTTCCAGTTGTTCAATCGATAAAAAATTCTTTTGAATGAGCTTGCGTAAAATATTAGCACAATCTTTCTCGCTGATCGTTAAATGATTGGCAAGATCATTCGGTGTCGGAAAGTCATTATTTTCCTGCAAAAAGCGGAGAAGCTGCAGAATAACCATTACTTCCTGTTCGTTAAGCCCAAGTGTTGTATACTTATCAAGTAATCGCACAGGCACCTGGACTTGGTTTAGTAATATATCCTGGAATGAAATGAATTTCGTCATAAATGGTACACCTCAATACACATAGTATAGCATGAATACCCCGGCTTCGTTGCAAAATTTGAGCAGCTTTTTTTACTTGTAACAAAATCCCTTGCTGCTGTGTCAGCAAGGGATTTTGTTGATAGAATACGCTGCTGATATTAAGGGTACAACCGATTCAACAGTCTTGGGAATGGAATGGTTTCACGAACATGTTCAACACCGGCAATCCATGCGACAGTCCGTTCAAGACCCAAACCAAAGCCTGAGTGCGGTACACTGCCATATTGACGCAATTCCAGATACCACTCGTAAGCAGGGCCTGTCAAATCATGCTCTTCATAGCGCTGTTTCATCAATTCAAGATCATCAATCCGCTGTGATCCGCCCACGATTTCACCATAACCCTCAGGTGCAATCAAATCAGCACATAACACAACATCTGAACGTTCCGGATCAGGCTTCATGTAAAAAGCTTTAATCTCTGTCGGATAATTGGTAATGAAAACCGGTTTATCATAACTTTCGGCAATTGCGGTTTCATGTGGTGCTCCAAAGTCCTCGCCCCATTCAATATCATCAAAGCCTTTCTCTTTAACCAATTCAATCGCGTCATCATAACTGATACGCGGAAATGGTGCTTTAACATTTGCAAGTTTTGATATATCACGATCAAGAGTTTGCAGTTCAAGCTTGCAATTTTCAAGAACAGACTGAACGACAAAACTGACATACTGCTCTTGTATTTCCAGACTTTCATCATGATCGACAAAGGCCATTTCAGGTTCAATCATCCAAAATTCAATTAAATGCCGTCGTGTTTTGGATTTTTCCGCTCTGAATGTCGGGCCGAATGAGAATACTTTCCCGAAAGCCATTGCTGCTGCTTCCATATATAATTGGCCGCTTTGTGATAAATAAGCATCTTCATCAAAATATTTGGTATGGAAAAGCTCAGTCGTCCCTTCTGCTGATGACCCGGTTAATATTGGCGGATCAACTTTAACATAATCATTATCATTAAAGAATTGATATGTTGCTCTGATAATTTCATTACGGACTTTCATTACAGCATGCTGCCGTTTGGAACGAAGCCATAAATGCCGATGATCCATTAAGAATTCTGTTCCATGTTCTTTTGGCGTAATCGGATAATCAACGGCTTCCTGAATCAGTTCAATATCACTCACATGCATTTCATAACCAAATGGGGATCTTGAATCCTCAGTAATCGTCCCGGTTATATACATGGACGATTCCTGGGTTATATTGTTAGCCAATTGAAAAACTTCTTCTGTTACATCATTTTTGACGACAACCCCTTGAATAAATCCAGTGCCGTCCCGTAATTGTAAAAACGCAATTTTACCGCTTGATCTTTTATTGTCAAGCCATGCACCGATCCTAACTTGCTGATCTGTATATTTTGGCACTTGTGAAATTGTTGTTTTCAAAATGTTCCCTCCAAAGCTATCATTGATGATTCAAAATAAAACGCTTAATGCGTTCAGACGCATCCCTTAAGGCATCAAGAGAAATCGCATATGACAATCGCACATTTTCCGGAGATCCAAATCCGGTCCCCGGCACTAATGCTACTTTTTCTTCCTCAAGCAATTCTTTCGCCCATTCATCGACAGAATTAAATCCACTTTGTCTGACAGCTTCCTGGACATTTGGAAATAAATAGAAAGCTCCTTTAGGTTTTACACATGTTATCCCCGGTATATCATTTAATAAGCCGTATAAAACTTCCAGTCGCTCACTGAAAATACCGCGCATCTCGCTGCTCGGGTCACCATCACTTTTACTGTAAGCTGCCAATGCAGCATATTGTGCAATCGACGTTGGATTTGAGGTGGAATGCGATGCCAAGCTGGTCATCGGTTTTATAATCTCAGATGGTCCGGCAGCATAACCAATACGCCATCCAGTCATCGAATGTGACTTAGAGACACCGTTTATAATAACTGTATTAGCTTTGAGCTGATCCGAAATTGAGGCAATCGAAACATGTTCATCATCGGTATAGATCAGTTTTTCATAAATTTCATCGGAAACAATTAAAATATTGTTTTCCAAACAAACTTTTCCTAATTCTTCAAGTTCTTGCCGGTTATACATCATGCCGGTCGGGTTGCTTGGAGAATTGATAATAACGGCTTTTGTTTTTGTCGTTACAGCAGCTTTCAATTGTTCCGGTGTCAATTTAAAATCATTTTCTTCCTTTGCATTGACAAACACCGGCTTACCTTCTGCCAGCTTAACCTGTTCAGGATAACTGACCCAGTATGGTGAAGGCACAATCACTTCATCATCTTTATTTAATAAGACCTGGAAAAGCGTGTAAAGCGCATGCTTGGCGCCTGTCGTCACAATCACTTCGTCAGGATTATAAGCGAGACTGTTATCACGTTCAAATTTATTTATGATTGCCTGTTTTAATTCAGGTATACCACCGGACGGGGTATATTTTGTAAAGCCGCTTTTCATAGCTTCCTCTGCTGCATCAAGGATAAAGTCAGGTGTATTAAAGTCAGGCTCTCCAGCACCCAGTCCTATTACATCGTAACCTTGATTTTTAAGTTCCTTTGCTTTTGCTGTTATTGCTAATGTTGCGGATGGTGTTAATGTTTTCACCCTGTTTGCTAATTCCATTTAATCACTCTCCCCATTATATAACTGATTAAAACGGAGTATTTCGATTCTTGATCCATCTGTTACTGATAAATACTCCATAACATAACGATTTGAATTATCTTCATATGTTACTTCCCACGCAGGCTGAGAATCTTCTCCGCTGATAACTGCCGGTTTTATGTCAATCATTGTACAGGAATTGCATTCAATCTTCCAGTTTGATCTAATTGTTTTTTCTGTGACAATGTCCGATTGATTGAGACTTATCAATTCGGATTCATCTTGGTTAAACGGATAAAAAATTAATTTCTTGGTCTTGTCCTCTGTTTCACCGTAAACAGTGTAATATGCCTTTTCACCATGGAAACGCTCAATGTGATTGATATCAGTCAGTTCAGTTTTCTGGAATACATTTTCTTTTATCTTATCATAGGATGATGTTCTGTTTTCCTGAACAGACTGATATAAATAAATCCCAAAGATAAGTGAAATAACGATTAACACACTGAGTATGATAACGAGCCATTTCAGCCAGCCCGGCATCATTCGTTTCGGATATTCATTATTCAGCATTACACCATTTCACACCAGTCAGCGTTCGTATTTGTGTATTCATATTTATCCTCCAATAATAAATGTTGTCTTCGTTATCAAATTTTACTACTTATACTGCTGATATCAATGCTAAGACTATAAGTGACGTTGAAAATAAATAAGCTAAATCACATTATAAAGTATAACAAGCATGCCGGTAAATTTGTTTCTTTTTTATTTATTTCAACAAAAAATCTTCCTGACCCATACCACACACATCTTGAGGCTGATGCATCAGCTGGTGCATCAGCATTTTTTATCATCAACGTGGATTTTAAAACCATTCTTCAGCTTTTTCCATTAAGGCATGTGTCGAATCAGTCGTAATTGGCGCTGATGGAATTGATTCAGTAAAATATTTTCCGTAACGGGCCTTTATAACACGGGCATCACATACGAAAACGATCCCCCTGTCGGTTGCTGAACGGATCAGTCTTCCAAATCCCTGCTTAAATCGGATAACGGCATTGGGCAAAGACAATTCAAAAAAAGCATTCCTGCCTTCGCGTTTAAGTTCATTTGATTTTGCTTCATACACCGGATGATTTGGCGGCTGGAACGGGAGCCTTACAATCATAAGACATGATAAATCTTCACCCGGTATATCAACACCTTCCCAGAAGGAACTTGTACCTAATAATATCGACTGATCGAATGTCTGGAAATTCTTTTTCAGTCTTGATCTGCTGCCACTTGATATGCCTTGTGCGATCAGCATATACTTATTGATGTCGATTGTTTCTTTTAACAGGTAATAAGATTTCTTGAGCATATCATATGACGTAAATAAGACAAGCATACGCCCGTCTGTTATTCGAGCGAGTGATATAATCGCTTCACACGTTGAATGAATAAAATCATCCTGCTTACCGAATCTAACATCAGGGAAATCATCCGGCACCATCAACTGAACCTGGTCCTGGTATGAAAAAGGAGAATTAATTTTTGCTGTTATCAAGTTTTCAGGTGATAACCCAAGTCTTTTTTGACTGAACAAAAACGAGTTTCTTATTGATAACGTAGCACTTGTTAAAATAATGCTTTCTTTTTTCTCAAAAAAATCATTTGCCAGCAAGGTGGATATGTCTGTCGGTTCACTGTACAGGTATACCGCGTTTTTTGCTCCGTACGCTTCTATTTCGATCCATTTGACAGTATTGTCATCATCGAATAAAAACAGCTGTTCTAATCGATCGATTATGGATTGAATGGCTTCCATATGACTATTCGTTTCATCGGCGTAATGATTATCGTCAGGACTATTTGTTTTAAGCTCTTGTTTTAATGAGGATAACAAATGAATCAGATCACGGAAATAAAACGTTAACCTGGTGACCATATCTTTGATGACACCCCATTCTTCAACGTGTTCCTTTGTTTCCTCAAAGCGGTATTGGATGCGTCCGATGTCACTTAATGTTTTACTCTTTTGTTTCTGTTCGATCACATATTGAAAAAGCATCCGAAACAAATCATCTATTTCATGTTTAGCATTCTCAAAAATGTGTTCCCATTCAGATTCTCGGAAGCCATCATCATGACTTATTTTCTGCTCTTTCAGCAGTTTGGCGAGCCAATTGTCATCATTTATTGAACCGATTTGATTAAGTGTATTTTGTATGTACACATAATTTAGTGTTAAGCCGTAATGTTTAGAAGCTGTTTCTTCCAAATGATGTGCCTCATCAATAATGGCTTTATCATAGGCCGGGAGCAGCTGATAATCATTAAACATATCCGTCGACAGCAATGCATGATTCGTGATTAGAATATCTGCCTTCTGGGCTTTCTGGCGTGCCTTCTGGTAAAAGGACCTTGAAAACCAAGGCGATGAAGGGTCAAAACCGCTTTCCGCATCAGTCGATACTTGCCTGTAAAATATGTATCCGCTTGAAGGAAGCTGAATTTCATCAACATCTCCTGTCTCAGTTTCTGTCAGCCAGACGAGTATCATCGCTTTTGTTAATGTCAGATCATAATTAACCTCTTGATTAGTTCCCAGTTCACGTTCAAACTTTTCAAGGCTGAGGTAATGCTGTTTTCCTTTCAGTAAAGCAATGTTAAACCCAAAGTCGACGAGTTTATTTATAAGTGGAACTTCTTCATCGAGCAGCTGTGACTGCAACTGAGTTGTATACGTGCTAATCACAACTTTTTTGTTCATTGTGGCTGCTTCATAAATCGCCGGCAGCAGATAAGCCAGCGTTTTTCCGGTTCCCGTTTCTGCTTCAATCAATGCATGGTTCCCGGAACGGAAAGCATCAAATACTGTTTCGGACATCTCACGTTGACCGCTCCGTTTCTCATAACGGGACATCTCCTGCTCCAAGGTCCCGCCCGTTTCATAAATAGCATCGAGATAGCTGCCAAAAGATGATTCTACATATTGTGTTTCAGATTTTTCTTCAGATACTTTTTTAATCGCCATCCCTCTGTAAATATCCATGGTTTTGTCTGAATCACTTGAAAATGCAAGTGAATGCTGCTGTTCATTTAATAAAGCGTATAAATCAGATTGCAGACCTTGTTGCAAATTTAACAGATGTGTAATGGTTTCATAAGGCAGCTTCCTTAGTTTTTTTAAAAGGATCAAGAGCAGTTCTGCCGTCATAAGGGCATCGGTTAATGCCCGGTGCGGCGCATCATGCGTTATGTTCAAATGATCTGCCAATTGTCCTAATTTAAAACCCGGTGCTTGCGGGTATAAAATGCGCGCCAGTTCGACTGTGTCCAATACAGGGTTCTCAAGTTTTGGAAAGCCTGCTGAAGCCAGCTCGCCATTCAGAAATCCCAGATCAAATGGCACATTATGTGCGACCAGATAACTGTTTTCAAATAAAGCTGTTATGTCTGATGCTTTGTCATGAAAACGGGGTGCCCCATTAACATCCTGATCAGAAATGCCTGTCAAATTGGTAATGAAGGCAGGAATGGGTTTTTCGGGATTAAGAAAAGTTGAGTGTTCCCCGGTTATTTCATTATTTTCAATTATAACAATGCCAACTTCAATAATCTTATCCGAATTCGCCGGTGAATGCCCGGTTGTTTCCAAGTCGACCACAACATATTTTTCGTTCATAATGCCACCTTACTCTCGTATTATGCGTGTCTTAATAAAGCTCATGAAACCACTCAACTTCAGCGGAGTATATTTTTTGAACACCTTCCGCTTCTGTTTCAGCAAGCAATGCCCCGTCTTCGGCAACACCACTGAAAATTGCTTCGAAGACGTTATGTTTCGTCCGGATTCTTATTTTTTCCCCTATCTTATAGCCATACGATTCCCATTTTGTTTTTATTGGCGAAAAACCGGCTGTCATATACTGATCATAGGCATGTTCAAAGTACTGCAAAATTTGCTGGATAAGCGGTACAGTCGGATGTTCGATTCCGGTTTCCAATTTAATGGATGTTGCTTTTTGATGAAGCCCTTCAGGAAATTCGATACGTGTATGATTTACATTTAAACCGATTCCAACAATGACGTAATGGATTCTGTCTTGTTCAGCTTGCATTTCGGTTAGAATGCCCGCTGTTTTTTTATCATTAATCATTATGTCATTTGGCCATTTGATTGCAGGAGTTGCTGTTGTCCCTTCCGCGATTGCATTTGCAAGGGCTGTTGCTGTCAATAGCGTCAGCTGTGTTGCCGCAGCAGGTAATATAGGCGGTCGCAGGATAATGCTCATCCAAATACCTTTATGTTTAGTTGAATGCCAAACGCGAGCCATTCTGCCTTTACCTTTTGTTTGTTCATCAGCAACAATGACGGTTCCGTGTTCAGCATTTTCCCGCGCAGCGTCATGCGCTACATACTGTGTAGAGGTTGCTGTTGTTTTATGTATCATATTTTTCCCAAGCCAGTTCGTTTTGAGTCCCCAATGTAAGGTGTTTTCACTTACCTTATCAGGCGATTTTACAATCCGGTAGCCCTTACGCCGGACCCCTTCAATGAAATAACCATCTTTCTCAAGTTCTTTCATATGCTTCCAAATGGCGCTTCGGGAAATGTTCAGTTTTTCTGATAAAAATTGGCCTGACACATATTCGTGATCATACGTTTCCAAAAGATCAATTAATCGGTTTCGTGTAGGTTCCATTTCATCCATTCCTTTAACACATTTTTGCGGTTACTGAGATTTCCAAGTACAACTTCTTTTTCAATTTGATCCAGCGTTTCTCCCATCCAGTGCCCGGGAGTTTTGCCGGGGAAAAGCTCAAGCAGGTCAGTTCCATTAATTGTCAAGTCTTTTTTGGATTCAATCGGCAAAGAATTTCTTATCTGCTTAACCTTTTCATTCGTTAACTTCTCACGGAATAACATGTTCACTAATGCGGTGAAATCTCGGTAATTGCACCCATGCAGGCGGTAAACAAGCCAACGGTTCAAACCATCCAGTTGATAAGTTAATAAGGCTTCGTATATATTTTCAGCTTCAGACTTAATCATGTTGGAACACTTCCATTGCTTTACCCAATCTCTGATTGCAACATCCGGCTCGATAAAATGTAGCATAGCTATAACGGATGCAAATGCGTTTAATGGTTTTATATTCGCCGGTAAGCGATCAATTATATATGGATTCTTCTTTAGAATCGGCAGATATTTTGTAATGTTTATTTTTCTGAAATAATAAAGACCATTCTTTACATAAACACCCGAGAAAAATTTTGACGTTTCCTGAACGATACGTTCCATCGTGATTGTCTCGATTTCATTCACAACCGATTCCATCGCATCGAGCGTCTTTGCTTCAAGTGAAAATCCCAATTGGCTGGAAAATCTCAGTGCACGCATGATGCGCAGCGGGTCTTCCTTAAATCTGTCGGATGCGTCTCCGACTGCTTTGATTAGGTTGTTTTTAAGATTTTTTTTTCCGCTAAAAGGATCAATGATGTTTCCATTTTTACCCATTGCCAGAGCATTTATAGTGAAATCCCGGCGTTTTAAATCCTGCTTGATTGTTTTAACGAATTTTACTGAGTCAGGGTGCCGCTGATCTGAATAGTCATCATCAACACGGAATGTTGTTACTTCATATGACTGATGTTTATGACGAACGATAACCGTACCATGTTCAAGGCCTACCGGAATCACTTTTTCGAAAATTTCCTGACTGACATGCGGCTCAGCAGATGTTGCAATATCAATATCGCCGACTTTCCTTTCGAGCAGCAAATCACGAACACACCCGCCTACAAAATAAGCCTCATAGCCATAATGTTCGATTTGTTCAATTATTTCACTTGCTTGTTTGAATTCTTTTGGCAGTAACACCGGCATCACCTTTTGTTTTATTGAAGCAATTTATCATATAAATCTATATACTGTTCCACAATGTCGTTTGAGAAGAAATTTTTTCGTGCATGTTTTAAAGCATTTTTTGAGAATTGCTCAAGCCGTTCCTCATTTTGCAGCAAGTTAATCGCATGTGCTGCAGCCTGAACTGTATCGCCTGTCTCCACAATGTAGCCGGTTGAACCGTGTTGGATCACTTCAGGGATACCACCGGTGTTTGTCCCGATACAAGGTACTTCACATGACATTGCTTCCAGCAGGACCAGACCAAAACTTTCTTTTTCAGACATAAGCAACTTTAAATCAGAAATGGACAGTAACTCATTGACATTTTTTTGTTTGCCTAAAAATAAAACACTGTCACTTATACCTAATGTTGCTACGAGTTGATGCATTTCTGAATACTCAGGCCCATCACCGACCAGCACTAGTTTTGAATCGATTTTCTCGTGTACTTTCTTAAATGTATAAATGACATCCTGAACACGTTTTACTTTACGGAAATTTGAAATATGGATCATGACTTTCTCGCCCGGTTCTATACCATATTCCCTTCGAATTGAGTCTGCAGGGACTTTCACATATTCCGATTCGTTGACAAAATTATAAATGACCTCGATAGCTTTATTCGTACCGACAACATCCCGTGTTTGCTGAACAAGGCTGTGTGATACGGCCGTAACAGCATCGGACTTGTCAATGCCATGTCTGATCATTTTTTTAAGCGAATGATCAATTCCGAGTACCGTTATATCAGTTCCATGCAGTGTTGTAACAATCTTGACGTCGTGTTCAGCAATATCCTGAGCAAGGATAGCACAAATTGCATGGGGCATTGCATAATGGACGTGCAGGATATCGAGTTGTTCCTGGTCGATGACCTCTGCCATTTTATTAGCAAGTGTCAGATCAAAAGGCGGATATTGAAATACCGGATAATGGTTGAGTTCCACCTCATGATAATAAATATTGGGATGAATGCGATTTAAACGAAATGGGAGACTGGAGGTGATAAAATGAATTTCATATCCCTTTTCAGCCATCATCATTCCAAGTTCTGTTGCAATTATACCCGAACCTCCCACCGTGGGATAGCATGTTATACCAATTTTTTTCATCAGTTATTACCTTCTTGTTTTCTTTCTTTTGAAATTTGACGCCATTCCAGCGCACCTGTCCTTAGTGAATGTATCATGATTTCAGCTGCTGCCGGATTGGTGGCAAGTGGAATCAAATGAACATCACATAATCGCATTAGTGCACTTACATCGGGTTCATGCGGCTGAGCCGTCAGCGGATCTCTGAAAAAAATAACAGCATCCATTTCGTTATTGGCAATTTTTGCACCAATCTGCTGGTCGCCGCCGAGTGGCCCGGATTGAAATAGCTGGACCGGAAGCCCGGTATCTTCAGCAATCATTTTTCCTGTCGTGCCTGTTGCAAATAATTCGTGGTTTTCTAGAACGTGTTTATATGCGATTGTGAAATTTATGATATCTTGTTTCTTTTTATCGTGTGCTATTAATGCGATATTCATCGTACCACCGCCTATTCAAGCAGATTCTCCAGACCGTATATCAGTTTATTTAACCCCATGACTTTATTGACCGAAAGTTTTACGCCTTCCATAAAGGAGGCACGATTATACGAGTCATGCTTAATTGTCAACGTCTGGCCTGGTCCGCCAAATAGAACTTCCTGGTGGGCGACGAGTCCCGGAAGTCTGACACTGTGGATGTGGATACCGTCAGATTCAGCACCCCTGGCCCCTTCAAGTTTTTCTTCTTCATCCGGGTGTCCTTGCTGTTTGCTTTGCCGTGTCTCTTCCATCAAGTTGGCCGTTTTGACGGCTGTGCCTGAGGGCGCGTCCAATTTTTGGTCATGATGCTTTTCAATAATTTCAACATCGGGTAAGTATTTCGCTGCCGTTTTAGCAAATTGCATCATAAGAACTGCACCGACTGCAAAGTTAGGTGCGATGATACAGCCGATTCCGTGTGTCTCCGATAAATCCTCCAATGCAGCAATCTGATCCCTGGAAAACCCGGACGTGCCCACTACCGGACGCACACTATACAGGAGTGCCAATTTTGTGTGTTCGTATCCGGCTTCAGCTACAGTTAAATCGATTAATACATCTGCTTCTGTTTCCTGAAAGCATTTTTCTGGATCCTCAAATATTGGCACGTCCAAATTTGGAAGGCTTTCAATGTCGTTTAATGTTTTGCCACCGTTTTTCCGGTCGATACAGGCAATAAGTTTGAATGTTTCTTCATTATTCACCATCCGGACAGCTTCTGAGCCCATTTTCCCACGCGGTCCTGCGATAATAATTCCAGTTTGCATTGTAATCCTCCTGCTTCATTAATTCGTACATTTAATACTGTTATTTCCGTTTTTTATTTTAACACTGTCTATAATAAATTAATCTTTATGTGTCCAGCGATCTTTATCGCGCGTTTCGATTTTTTGCATCGAGGAATCAAATGCCTCGGATAGATCAATATCAAGTGAATTGGCGAAACAGCTTAAAACAAATATGATATCACCAAGTTCTGCTTCTATCGTTTTTTCTTTTTCGGTGGATTTTTTAGGTTTTTCACCGTAATAATGATTGACTTCCCGTGCCAGTTCGCCTGTTTCTTCACTGAGCCTGGCCATTAGACTCAAGGGCGAAAAGTAGCCTTCTTTAAACTGGGTGATATAATCATCGACTCTTTGCTGAATTTGGTTTGTGTTAAAGTTCGGTTCTTCTATTTTCATATCAATCGCCTCTTTAGTGAAATATAATCTCTTTTAATGTTAGCTAAAAGGGAGCGTTTTGACAAATCATTGGGCTTTTGACTTTACCTGCACATTGTCTATAATGGTAAAAGCATGAATTTGGCTGAAATGGAGGCTTATCGATGATTTTTGGCTTAAAGATTAAAAATTTATTCTTTATCCTGGTTGGCTCTGCCATCTTTTCATTTGGAATTGTTCATTTTAACATGCAGAACAACTTGGGAGAAGGCGGTTTCACCGGAATAACACTGCTTTTTTATTTTTTATGGGGATGGGATCCTGCCATCTCCAATATTGTGCTTAATGTGCCGATCTTTTTTATCGGCTGGAAGTATCTTGGACGCAATACGTTTATTTATACGATAATAGGTACTCTGGCAGTATCTCTATTTCTGGCGATTTTTCAAATTGAACCTTTTGTGGTTGATCTCAAATCAGATATGACCCTGGCAGCATTGTTTGCCGGTGCGTTTATTGGGGTGGGGCTGGGTATTATTTTCCGTTATGGCGGTACCACAGGCGGTGTCGATATTATAGCAAGGCTTGTTAATAATTATGCCGGATGGAGTATGGGAAGGACCATGTTTCTATTTGATTTTGTTGTTATCGCAACATCCATTGCGGCTTATCTTGATATGGTCCAGGGGATGTACACTTTATTAGCTGTCTATATTGGTGCAAGAGTTATTGACTTCATCCAGGAAGGTGCATATTCAGCACGCGGTGCGACGATTATTTCGAGTCAAAGCGACAAAATAGCCTATGCCATTATTAATGGGATGGATCGGGGTGTGACAATACTTGATGGTCGTGGCAGTTTTACCGGTGAAAAACGGGATGTTCTTTATTGTATTGTTGGGCGAAATGAAATTGTGCGACTGAAAAATTTAATAAATGAGATCGATCCCCACGCATTTGTAGCCATGAGTTCGGTTCACGATGTCCTTGGAGAAGGGTTTACATTGGATGAAAATAAAAACCCGATCGATTGAATATGATATCATTTATTATACTGTTTTTTAATGACACAAAATCCATAAACTGCGAAGTACTTGCTGTAAAATAATCGCTTCGGAAATACACTGCGCTTTCCGCGGGCGGCTGGTGAGAAACTACAGTGAGCATTTCCCAGTGTAGGCAATATACGGAGACTCAGGTCAGGACAGTCACGTGTCCGAAGACCCCGCAAGAAAGCGGTCTTTGCTTTTGTGAGGAGGCTGAGGTCGTGCCCATGGAAAGCGGAGTATATTGCCGGAGCGCCTTTAAGTACTTAACGGTAATCAGAATAAAAATTTCACTGTTTCGCAGTTTACATCAACTTTGAAGCTCAAAGAACAATTTGAAAAGAGTCTTTATTACAAATTAAATAAAGAGGCTGGGACAAAACCCAGTAAAATTGAAAAAGCGTGGTACTTATCGATTAGGTAATGTACCACGTTTTTTTTATATTATCGTTAATTTTTAGTAAACAAAAAGGATCGCCTCTGATAAAATTAAAGTAACCACACAATAACCATCGGAGGGATCCTTATGTTTAAACATTATAACATGAATCAAGTGGTTTTGCCTTTAGATTTAGAAATAAAAATAGAGGAAAATGATATTGCCTATGCCGTCAATGACGTCGTGGAAACTATCCCGGATGATGCCTTCACAGGTTTCCGGCGCGAAACAGGCTACCCAGCTTATCATCCGCGCATGATGATGAAGATTATTTTATGTGCTTACACGCAATCTGTTTTCTCCGGCAGAAAGATCGAAGGATTACTACATGACAGTGTCCGTATGATGTGGCTGGCTCAGGGATATGAACCAACGTATCGCACCATCAATCGATTTCGTGTGCATCCAGAGGTTAAAGAGTTATTGCGTCAATGCTTCGTCCAATTCCGCTGCCAGCTTGTACAGGAAAAACAGATTGATGAAGAAGCGATTTTCATCGATGGGACCAAGATTGAAGCGAATGCCAATAAATACACATTTGTTTGGCGGAAAGCGATAGAGAAACACAGCGCCAAATTGGTGGAGAAGTCTAATCAAATGTATGATGAATTGCTGGAAAACGAAATTATCCCGGAGATTGAACGGGAAAGCGAGGACGAATTATCCACCGATGAACTCAGGCAAATAGCTGAGAAACTGGATGAGAAAGTCGAAGCGTATGACAAAGAGATTGAGGCACGTGAAAAAGGAAGCGAACGGAAACAGCTTCGTTCCGAACGTAAAGCACCGAAACAATACCGCAAACGGTTCAGGGACTTTGTCGTGCGCAAACAGAAATATAAGCAGGACATGAAAATTTTCGGGGAACGCAACAGTTACTCCAAGACAGACCATGATGCCACGTTTATGCGCATGAAAGATGACCATATGAGGAACGGCCAGCTGAAAGCAGGTTATAATGTGCAGCTTGCGACAGAGGGTCAATACGCGCTCGCTTACGATGTATTCCCAAACCCGACGGACACACGTACTTTCGTTCCTTTCCTGGATCATATTGAGGAAGGTTACTTTGAGCTGCCTAAGTATATTGTGGCTGACGCAGGTTATGGCAGTGAACAAAATTACGAAGACGTCCTCGAGAACCGGGAACGCACGCCCCTGATTACATACAACCAATACCGGAAAGAAAAGAAAAAGAAATACAGAAATAACCCTTTCCATTCCGCCAATTGGGAATATAACACGGAAAACGATTATTTTATCTGCCCGAATGACCAAAAAGTAACATTCCGTTACCTATCCCAACGAACAGACCGGTACGGCTATACACGGACCTTCAGAGTTTACGAGTGTGAGGACTGTTCAGGGTGCCCACTGCGTTCCCAATGCACCAAAGCGAAGGAAGGGAATAACCGGAAAATTTATTATAACGCGAAGTGGGAAAGCCAAAAAGCCTACACAAGACAACAGCTTTCGGAAGAAGAAACTGGCGAAGTTTACGGGCGACGTAAAATCGATGTGGAGCCAGTCTTCGGATTTCTGAAGGCTAATTTGCGTTTCCCGCGTTTCTCAGTCAGGGGGCAGGAGAAAGTGAAAAATGAATTAGGATTTGCATTCATGGCGGTGAACTTGAGAAAGTACACCGCCCAAAAGACAAATCCTACCTTAGATGATAACAACCATTTAAATCAAAAAGGTTCCAACCATCAAAAACTGATGATTGGAACCTTTTTTAAGTCATTTTTGGCTAGTTATGTCCCAGCCTCTTGCATTATTGTGATGAATATTTTATTCGCTGCTCAAAGCATAAAGCATGATAAACCGGACCAGTTCAGCCACAGCAACCAGTGCAGCTGCAACGTATGTCAAAGCAGCAGCGTTCAGCACTTTTTTCGTTGGCCGTTCCTCATTGTTTCGGATAATGCCTGTTGAAACCATCTGCGCCATCGCCCTATTTGAGGCATCAAATTCAACCGGCAATGTCACGAGCTGGAATAAAACAGCCGCCGAAAAGAAAATGATTCCCAATAAGAATAATCCCTGACTGAAAATCATACCTCCAATAATCAGGAAAATAGCCATATTCGAACCCGTGGCCGCTATAGGTGCCAGTGAAGATCTGAAACGTAAGAACGCATAATCCTGCGCATCCTGAATGGCGTGCCCCACCTCGTGCGCTGCGATAGCGGAGGATGCCATGGATTGCCCATGGAAATTATCGCTCGAAAGATTGACTGTTTTCTTTTTTGGATGATAATGATCCGATAACGTCCCTTTTGTTTCACGAACCTCTACATCATGTATCCCGTTGTCATTAAGGATTTTCCGTGCAACGTCAGCTCCGGTCATACCGGATGATGTTGCAACTTTGGAATATTTCTTATAGGTGCTTTTTACATTAGATTGAGCCCACAGAGGGATAATCATCAACAGCGCTATATAAATTAAATATCCGCCAAGACCACCTAGCATGTTCATTCCTCCATTGTTTGTGAAATACTTTTAATAATATTTACTTCTTTAAGGTCAATTTTAGTCAAAAATTTGCCGATAGTCAATTATTTGAATCGTCATCAGTTTGTTTTTTTCTTTCCCCTCTATATTTTCGCCAGCTTACATAGGTTAATGTAATGGCAATCGACCCACCGACAATTCCTATTATCCAATAAAAAGGAATCATATTTACATTTTCAGTGGATTTTGCCGCTATTGGAAAATATCGCTCGGCTGAAGCGGTGATTGGTGCTGAAAAACACATATATATGAATATCCCGATAATGGCAATCAGCCTACGCTTTGTGAATTTCATGGCGGTCACCTCACAATAGCTTCTTCAACACTAATGTATGTGCGGTGAAACCAATATATAACCCTGCAATCAGTTCGATTGCTTAAGTTTAATGGTCAGTATGTAGGCGATTGCAATCGATATGATGCTCAGCCAGAACGTAAAGTAGCCAATTTCATCCATGTATGTTGTTACTGATGAATATACGGGCATTTGTTCAAATAGATAATCGATTACATCATTGTGCAGTGTCCAAATAGCTGCAACAACAATATGCCGCGTTTTGATTGCATAAAAAGGAGTATACAGCAGTCCCTGAACTGCCATTGCACCATGCGACACCATCAGCATATAGCCGATCCACCCCAATGAACCTTCAATCAGTAATGTAAGGAAGTTCATAACGACCGCCCACACACCGTATTTAAATAATGTAATAACAGCAAGCGCTTCAATATAAGGTATATTTTTATTAAACAAAAAAAAGACCAAAACGATCGTAAAAAACAAACTAGCTGTTGGGCTGTCAGGGACAAACACGAGGAATATATCAGGCGTTAGAGACAATTGACTGCGATACCAGTAGTATCCATAGATGGTCCCCAAAAAATTGATGGTAAACAGCAGCAATAAAAACCGCTTATCCATAAGTATGTATTTTATCATGATAAAAACCCTTCTCAACGAATCGCATTAAAAACACCTTTGCCAGGCTTGTCTGGCAAAGGTGTTAAATGAATTCAGTTTATTGATTTTCGTTCACAGAAATAATGAACTCAGCCAGCTGATCCAATTCTTCGTCTGACCCTGTAAACTGATCCGCCGGCATTGTGCCAATACCATTCTGTGCGATGTCTTTAATTTCCTCAGCAGAACGGTCAATACCAATTAGTGATGGTCCTGCACTTCCGCCTTGAAGATCTTCTCCATGACAGCTCATACAGTTATTTTCAAATATGGCATAACCGTCAGCTTCCTTATCAATATCCGCCTGTTCTGATGGCGGTATTGGTTTATTGGCTTCGGCACGTTCAGCCCAGTTAACCCCTGCTGCCGACTCATATGTGAGCCAGATAGTGGAGATTAGCCCTAAAAGCATCATACCAACAGCAACCGGCCGCTGATGTGGACGTCTGCCCGGACCCTGATCCAGGAAAGGAGCTAATAACAAGCCGCCGAATGCCAATCCAGGGATAATGATGATGCCAAACAGTATATACGGTCCACTGGCAAAATCATACTTTAACAGTTCATATAAGAACAAGAAGTACCAGTCCGGCAAAGGTATATAACCGGCATCAGTCGGATCCGCCATTCCTTCAAGCGGTGAAGGATGTGCCAGTGTCAGACAAAGAAAGCCAACTAAAAACACAGCGCCTGCCAGCCACTCTTTTAACAGGAAATTGGGCCAAAACGCTTCCGTTCTGCCGGGATATTCTGAGTAATCTTTTGGTATATTCGGTTTGCGTTCTGCGGAGATTCTGGAGTCCCCGACGAACTTCATTCCCTTACCCTTATGCACAGCTTAACCTCCTCTTCATCATAGTGGTCCGGATATTCCCTGTCTGCGTATTAATATAAAATGTGCACCCAACAAGGCGAATAATGCAGCAGGCAAGAAAAAGACGTGGATTGCAAAGAATCTTGCCAGTGTTTGAGCACCAACAATATCCTCATCACCAGCGAGCAATGTTTTAATATCTTCTCCAATTATCGGAACATCCGCTGCAATATTCAATCCAACTTCTGTTGCAAAGTATGCTTTATTATCCCAAGGGAGCAGATAGCCTGTAAAACCTAAACCTAAGACGGTGAAAAACAATAAAACACCGACCATCCAGTTAAGTTCACGCGGCTTTTTGTATGCGCCTTGGAAGAATACACGCATAGTATGTAATAACAGCATTACAACCACGACACTGGCACCCCAGTGGTGCATACCGCGGACAATCTGACCATGTGCAACTTCAGTCTGCAAATAATAAACAGATCGCCATGCATTTTCAATATCCGGAACGTAGTACATTGTCAAGAACATACCTGACAGTATTTGAATGACTACCACAAAAAATGTCAGGCCTCCAAAACAATATACAAAGGCTGAAAAGTGATGGGCCGGATTAACATGCTCAGGAACCTCGTGATCTGCGATATCCCGCCATATTGGCGTTATGTCTACACGGTCATCTATCCAGTCATAAATTTTTTGCAGCATTACCTGTTAAGCCTCCCCTCTCGGTTGTACTTTACCCAGGAACAACATTCCATTTTCAATTCTATGTTCGTAAAAATCCAATCCCGCAGTAGGCGGTGTTCCCGGAACATTCATGCCGTCCTTATAATACAGCCCATCATGACACGGGCAATAAAACCGCTCCGGATATTCTTCACTGCCTTCCCAAGAAACAACACAGCCAAGGTGTTTACAAATCGGGGAAAGGGCAACGACTTCTCCGTTGTCATCTTTATAAACCCATGCTGTCTGACTTACAGTGGATTCATACCAGCCGTCCACTTGCTCAACTTCCCAATCTACCCGCTGAGGTTCATTAGTGATATCACCTTCAGCAAGCTGAACATTGGTGAAATCACCTTCAGATTCACCCTCCTGCAGAACAGGATCAATAGCCATTCTTAACGGTGAAACCATTAAGCCTGCTGCCATGAATCCTCCAACACCTGTTAGTGTGTAGTTCAAAAATTGTCGACGGGACACTGGTTGTTTGCCTTCACTCATGATTTTCCCCCTCTATACGTTTTTCACGGACAAGCTTATAATATCAGATTACTAGGACAATACCATAATAGCGCAATCTGCTGAACGGGTCAATATAAATCCTCCTGTACTTCCATGAATAATGTCAGAAGATGTCCATATTAGAGGCTGTTCAAAAAATTCGGTAACAATGACACATCAAATAGAGGAACTTCTGTACCTGTGATTACTCGGCACAAAAAAGATTGAAACCGCCCAGCCCCCTCGAACTTCTCGGTCCTTGATCAGTAAACTGCCAGAAAACGGCGGCTAACTGACCATAAATGCCCGATTCTGTTCAACTAACATTCAACGGAGAAAATCATTTCGCTGAATGAAGTTTCACTTTATCCGCCTTTTTGAACACGCACTATAAAAAAAGTATATCAGAATCCACAGATGAATTCGAAGCAAAATGTGTCAGTTCAGTTCGTTAACCTTTCCAGTAGGATCGAATCAGTCCGATAACTTCCTTGACCTGGCTGCGGACAACCGACTGTATTTCTGAGGACTTCATTGAGTCTGATGCGATAAAAGGCAGCCATATAAGGTCCCTTTTAAATTTTGTTCAATCTTTTTCCAACCGGAATCAGAAGTAATAAAAAAGACGAAGGGAAATGACTGTGTCTGTGCATCATCTACCCATGTGTGAAGTCTTTCCAATTCCAATTCTTTACCAGCTGATGCCAAATAATGATAATCCGGTGAAAGAAGCACACGACCCGTCAATTCTTTTTCAAGCTCGCGATTGAATATTGACAGCATCTCGTTTTGAAATGCATCTTTTTCAAGGTTTGAATCATTAGATAGTTGAAAAGGCAATAACGGAACAATCATCGTATCTACATACTCTTTTGCCTGAACATATTGCTGTAAATCCTGCTTAACCCATTTCATAGTATACAACCAGCCCTTCTCTCTATACTTCATATGCGTAAATTTTATTATTAAATCCCATGTTATCCCAACAGCACAAAAAAAATCAACCTATTAAGCGTCTTAAAAAGGTTGATTTTCATCCATGTTATTCAATTGATACAGTCTTTTGGTCAAGTCGTTAAACGTCGACCGATCCCTTTTATCCAGAGCTTTATCGATTTGTTTTCGAAGCGATTTATCCTGCTGATCAAATAGCATTTTATTTAATAGCCGTTTTGCTGATTCCTGATCCTGTTCAGTTATGAAGTAATCATCCGGGATGAACGGGTTTTCAACGAGAACTGCCGCATAGATGCTGCTTTGATGCGACTTATTGAAATTTAATTGAATGTATAAAGGCTCCTCTTGATTCATGCGTATCTCATGGAATGCTTTTTCAGCATCCGTTGTTACGAGCTGCTTTTTGTAAAAGCGGAACGACACCTGGTCTGAACAATAAGCTGTCATGATCAAACCTCTTGGACAAAATTTGGCCTCCCGTACAAAATGCACATTACTCAGGAGACTCTGATGATTGACGATATAATTAAGGATCCACACGCTCTCACGCTTTTTTAACTGGTAATGATTCAAAAACCACTGAATAAAACTCTTTTTATCTTTCGCAGAAACCGGCGTTTGCATTTATGGACGAACCTCCTCCCGGGAAAAGTTCATACTAGGTATTTTTTGTTTCCTTCAAGCGCTGCAGGTACTCATCGATATCTGCATCAAGCGGCTGTTGTTGCAAATACAATTCAAATATTTGGATGGCAGTATCGATTCTCCCTTCCTCAGTCAGAAAATAACCGTATTCTTTAAGGAAATCACTGTCGTGTTTTAAGCTATTATATGCTTCCTGGTAATGTTTTAATGCATCTTTATATGATTCTGTCTCATTGTATGCGCGGGCAAGCTCCCATTCATAAAGCGGGTCACTGGCACCCATGTTATGAATTTCAGTAATTAACTCAACAATACTTTCTTCTTTTTCCTGTTGCTTAAATAGTTCAATTAAAAATAAAATGGCTTCCTTATAATCAGGATCAAGGGTTACAGCTTCTCTCACCCAATGTTCACTTTCTTCATCGTTGCCCAGTTGGTGAGCCATCGATCCTGCGAAAAAATATAGCTCTTTATTAAATTCGTCCACCTGAATCCCCTGCTTGGCTGTATCATATGCCTCATTAATCATCTCTTCGTCCTCATATGCTTTGGCCAACTGGTAATAGGCTGTATGGTAATACATATCCTGTTCAATGACATGTTCCCATGCCTTAATGGCTATATCACGGCGTCCTGCATGCAAGGCGGTAAAACCGTATTTGAACAGCGTATCCGGGTCTTCACTGTCAATATCCTGATATGTTTCAAGGGCAATTTCATAGTCACCGGATGCTGCATGGGCTTCTGCCAATCGGTCATTAATTGAAACATTCGCAATTTCTTTGGCAAACGGGAGTATTTTTTCATAATATGTGATGGCTTGCTGATAATCCCCTGTTGAAAACAGCAATTCCCCGAGAGCGAAATCGATGATTGTTTCATTCGGCTCAACTTGTTTGGCAGCAAGAAGTTTCTGTTCAGCTACTTCAAACAACCCTTGGGCCTGATATAAATCAGCCAGCTGCATGAGTGCCTGAACATAGTCAGGGTCATCTTCTGTTACCTCGTTAAGTAAATTGATTGCTTCTTCATCATTACCCTGTTCAATGTATACATCCGAAAGCATTATTTTAATTTCACTTTCTTTCGGGAAACGTTGACTTAATTCCTCTAAAATATCTGTCGCTTCAGCTAAAAAGCCCCATTGTACAAACAGCTCAGCAATGGTGAATTTATCCTCATCATCGGCTTTAGGCAAATAATCTTCAAGCAATGCGATTGCCTTATCAGATTGTTTGGATTCCATGAGATTAACGGCTTCCATGATGGTCGTGTCCATGCAGAACATCCTTTCTAAAATTCGCACTGTCTTAGTCATTTCATCATACACAAAACGTATTTTACAATCAAACAGAAAAGAACCTGCTTGGAAACAGATTCTTTAAGCACTATTTGTTACAGTTTGTAAATCCTGAAAAAAACCAGGATATGAAATGTTTATTGATGAAATGTCATCAATCGTAACATCATCATTGGTAACTAATGACGCTATTGCAAGCATCATAGCAATTCGATGATCATTATACGCTTCTGCCTTTCCGCCTGTCAAAGACGCACCACCTGTTATAACCATTCCATCCTCGGTTGGCTCTATATTTGCACCAAGATTGGCTAAGCCGTCGGTTGTCGCTTTGATGCGATCTGTTTCTTTCACACGCAATTCCCGAGCATCCCGGATAACGGTTGTCCCTTCTGCCTGGGTTGCTGCTAAAGCAATTATCGGCAGTTCATCAATCAGTCTTGGAATGATGTCACCATCTATAATCGTTCCTGTCAGCTTTTGATATACAACTGAGACATCCCCTTGTCTTTCTCCACCGATTGTCTGAACGTTGGAGATACTAATGGAAGCTCCCATTTGTTTCAGAACATCGATAATTCCGGAGCGGCTGTGATTCAGTCCTACGTTCTTCAGCGTCAATTCACTGTCCGGAACAATCGCTGCGGCAGTCATAAAAAATGCTGCTGAAGAAATATCACCTGGTACGTGCACATTCATGCCGGTTAGTGCGTTTTTGTTTGTGATCCGAATCTCTCCATTTGTTTCGGTTATGTCAGCGCCAAATGCGCGCAGCATATTTTCGGAATGGTTGCGGGTAGCTGATTCTTCAATGACTCTAGTGGTTCCATCAGCAAATAAACCACCAAGTAGTACAGCTGATTTAACTTGAGCACTTTTAACAGGCATGGTATAATTAATGCCCTTAAGAGCGCCGCCACGTATTGCCATAGGTAAGTAGATTCCGCCAGAACGGCCATCTAACTGCGCGCCCATTTTCTTAAGCGGACCTGTAACACGATCCATTGGCCGCATAACTAAAGAAGAATCTCCATAAACAGCAGTGAAAAAAGGCAGCCCTGCCAATACACCGAGCATCAGCCTTGCTGTAGTCCCCGAATTACCGAAATAAATCGGCTCTGACGGTTCTTGGAAGTCTTCAGGACCATTGCTCTCAATGGTTACGGTTGTGCCGTCCTGTTCAATCGAAATGCCGAATTGTCTGAATGCATCGATTGTCCGGCTGCAGTCCTCTCCTGTCAAAAAATTTGTGATGCTTGTCTTGCCTTTTGCAAGTGACCCCAGCATGACAGCGCGGTGTGATATTGATTTATCTCCAGGAACCTCGAGAGCACCCTGCAGAGGGGATGACGTAGGTTTCAGCGCCACTTCATTCAATTGTAATCACTTCCTTTCCCAGTTATTCCTCCAGCACTAAATCATAGCCGTTTTGCTTTAAAATGTCGTAGCTTTGGAGTTGTTCATCTTTGGTCGATACACTTAGTCTTAACGCACCGGTAATGCCCTCACGGATCTCAAGTATTCTTATATTTGTAATGTTGATATTTTCACCTGCAAGAAGATTTGCAACAGTAGCTATGGCACCGGTCTGGTCGCGGATATCCACATACAGATCATAATAAGCCGGAAAAGCACCCTTTTCTTTAACATCCAAACCGTCACGGTAATCTTTTGCCTGCTGCAAGTAAGCTGTTAAATCAGCTTTATGATTTTCTTCAAGCATCTCTTTCAGTTCAACCATTTCACTGGTCCAATCGTCAATCATTTTTACCATTTTTTGTTTGTTGTGATAAAAGATATCTTGCCACAACTCCGGATTACTCGATGCGATCCGGGTTACATCGCGGAAACCGCCGGCTGCCAGTTTTGGAATATAGGCATGTGTCTCGCTCCATTTTTTAGCCTGCTGGACGAGAGCAGAGGCGATCAGATGCGGAAAATGTGAGACAACCCCCGTCATCTCGTCATGTTCGTTTGCTTTAAGCTGAATGATATGACTTTTGGTCACCGTAAGAACTTCTTCCAGCTTATCTGCTGCCGAGTCCAGACAATTCGCAGACGGTGAAAGTACATAAATGGCGTTTTCAAAAAGGTGTCCTTTTGCAGCTGTTATACCTTTTTTATGCGACCCGGCCATTGGGTGACCTCCGACAAACTGTATCTGTTGATTATTGATTGCATTCGCCGTATCATGAATCGCCTGTTTAACTGAGGATACATCCGAAACAATCACGTCATGATCGAACGTGATTTGTTCCAATTTCTTTAAAATTTCAACTGTTTCGGTTATGTGGGTACCTAAAAAGATGAAATCCGCATTTTTGGCGGCTTCTGTTATATCTGAGCAGGATTCATGAATGATTTCATTCATCTCAGCGAATGCCAATGACTTATGATTAATATCAAAGCCAGTAATGTAATTATCCTCGGACTCACGTAGGCTCTTAGCCAAAGAGCCGCCGATCAACCCAAGCCCTATCACCAAAATCCTTCGTCTCACAGTTCTAATCCCTCACTTATTTTCCTGTCTAACGTATATAATAATTCCTGAAGCTCTTCCATATCCGTTTCATCTCCGATTGTCAGCCTGATCGTATTAGGTGCACCAAGACCTTCACCGGGACGAACGATGAATCCATTTTTCAGCAAATATTGAAAAGTATCATCCCCGCTGATTGGGGTTGAAATAAGTAAAAAGTTTGTTTGCGAATCAAAATAGTGCCATCCGATTGAATCAAGTGATTTCTCAAATGACTTCTTGATGGTGCGATTGCGGCTGATAGATGTTTCAAGAAATTCATCATCTTCCAGTGCCAGTATAGCGGCATTTTGAGCAATTGATGATGTGTTAAAGGGCCCTCTGACAACATCCAGACTTGGAATAAGCGACTGATTAGCAACACCATAGCCGATTCTTAAACCGGCCAGTCCATACGCTTTGGAAAATGTACGCAGCACTATCAGGTTTTCATACCTATGTATCGTTTCTAAACTATTTAAGCGCTGCTCTTCTTCAACGTATTCGAAATAAGCTTCATCCAAAACAACGAGCACATCAGAAGGACAATTTTCCATGAATGCATAAAACTCATCAGGTGGAATCAGAGCACCTGTCGGGTTGTTGGGAGAACAAAGCCAGACAACGTTCGTATTCTCATCGATTGTTTCAAGCATCTTCGGCAGGTCATGGTAACCCCTTACGGTCGGGATTTCTTTAACCTCTGCTCCTTCAACTAGCGCATTATGTTTATATTGCGGAAATGTTGGCGTTGCCATTACCGTATTAGCACCGGGATATAAATAAGCCCTGCCAATCAGCTGAACAACTTCATCCGTACCATTTCCGAATATCAGCTGATCTTCGGAAATATTCAGTTTTTCTGCTAAAGCTGTCCTTAATTTTGTCGTGTAACCGTCCGGATAAATATTAAGAGGTGCCTTATGATTGGAAATATAATCAGCCACTTTTTCGGAAAAGCCGAATGGATTTTCGTTTGATGCCAATTTGACAATACGGCTTAAGCCATATTCTTTTTTAACGTCTTCTGTTTGTTTTCCAGGCTTGTAAGGTGTCATGTTTCTTAATATAGGTTTACTTCTCATACTGTTCAGCCCCCTGTTCACTGCGTTGTTTCATTTCCAGCTGAAAATCTTGTATATGTTTGAGCAATTTTTCGTCACTTATTTCCATAAGCGCCGGTTGGCCAATTGCCTGTAAGAGCACTAACTGAATTTTACTGTTCAGCGTTTTCTTATCACTTTTCATTTTTGAAAGGATCGTCTCTGGGTCCAATTCCGGCAGCTGCAAAGGATAATCATTGTTTTTAAGCCATGTGAAAACCTCTTCAAAAGGGAGATTAGTCGAATAGGCATGTTCACTTACCCGAAGTGAAAACAGCAATCCGATGGCAACAAGTTCTCCATGCGTCCAGGAGCCATACCCGAATATCGACTCCAGAGCATGTCCCAACGTATGTCCGAGGTTCAGATGCTTTCTGAGACCTGCTTCGTGTTCATCAACTTCCACAATGCCGGCTTTAATCTCAATACCTTTGGTTAAATGATTGATAAGCTTCTGACTGTATAACGAGGTAAGGTCAGTTTTCATTAATGCATCATACAAGTCTTTATCTGCGAGAAGTGCTTCTTTCAGCAATTCTGCATACCCTGACCTTACTTCTTTTGCATTCAGCGTATACAATGTTTCGACATCATAAATAACCGCAGCCGGCGCATAAAAATTGCCGATCATGTTTTTTGCGTGTGCATGGTTTATCGCGACTTTTCCACCTACACTGCTGTCATGAGCAAGGATTGTTGTCGGCATCTGGATAAAATCGATACCGCGCATGTAGGTTGCGGCTGCAAAACCCGTCACATCACCTACGACACCGCCCCCGAGAGCAATGATGAGTGATTGCCTGTCAAGACCGCATTCAATCGCTTTTGTTTGGATCTCGTAAAACGTATCAATATTTTTCGCTTTTTCCCCGGACGGAATCGCATGAGAAAACACATTTTTATTTGACAGGCTGGCCATAACGTCCGATAAATAATAATCAGACACTGACGCATCAGTGACGATTAAAATCGATGAATAATCTTTAGGCAAATAATCTTCTGTATGATGCCGAAGATTTTCTCCGATAGACACGGGATACGTATGTGTTGCGGCTTTTACCTGCGTTTTATTCACTAGAAACACCTGATTTCTTCACGATAATCATCGATTGCCTGCTTCAGTTTTGGAAATTGATCACTTGGAAACTGCTCAGTAATCGCTTTTGCCACTTCAAACGCAACCACGTGCTCCATGACTACCGACGCTGCAGGTACCGCACAGGAATCAGAACGTTCAATACTTGCGTTAAATGGTTCCTTAGACTCGATATCCACACTTTGAAGAGGTTTGTAAAGTGTAGGGATTGGTTTCATTACACCTTTGACGACAATTGGCATCCCAGTTGTCATACCGCCTTCAAAGCCTCCGAGCCTATTTGTTTTGCGGTAGTAGCCGTCTTGTTCATCCCAGGCTATTTCATCATGCACTTTACTGCCATTTTTGCGTGCCGCTTCAAATCCAAGTCCGAATTCGACACCTTTAAAAGCATTAATGCTGACAACGCTTCCTGCTATTCGGCTGTCAAGCTTGCGATCATATTGGACATAGGATCCCATTCCGGCTGGGAGACCTTCCACATAAACCTCTGCAACGCCGCCAATTGAATCGCCCTCTTTTTTCGCATGGTCAATTGCATCCATCATATCCTGTTCGACAGCTTTATCCAATGTTCGAACTGCAGATTCTTCGGATATCTCCTGACGTTCCTTCATCGTAAGTGTTGGCTGATCTTCTGCAACAATTCCGCCGATTTCTTTTACATAGCCTGCCACTTCAATATCAAGCTGTCTTAGAAGTGTCTTAGCAACAGCACCGGCAGCCACGCGGGCAGCCGTCTCTCTTGCTGAAGATCGTTCCAGCACATTGCGCATATCACGATGTCCATATTTAAGGGCTCCATTAAGATCAGCATGACCCGGTCTTGGTCTTGAAACCTTCCGTCTTAATTTTCTTTCAGCACCTTCTTCAATTGGGGCCTCGCCCATTATATCCACCCAGTGTTTAAAATCATCATTATGTATAACAAGTGAAATAGGTGAGCCCAGTGTATATCCATGCCGTACACCACTTGCAATCTCAGCTGCATCTTTTTCTATTTGCATCCGTTTGCCCCGTCCATGACCTTTCTGTCGGCGGCGCAAGGACTGATTAATATCCTCCTGAAGCAATGGCATATTTGAAGGGACACCTTCAAGAATTGTTGTCAATTGCTTGCCGTGTGATTCACCTGCTGTTAAATAACGCATGCGTTATATCCTCCTTCTTATTAGCTGAATCTTGCAGTTAGCATCGCATCACTGCAATTACTCTGAATAATTTTGTATAACTATATCATAAATTATAGACTTTTTGTTAAAATTCGTGAAAACTCTGGATAAATGCAGAACGTTTTTAGAACGTTAGCCTATTGAAAAAACCTCCGTTGTTACGGAGGTTTTGTTATTAGTAAATCCAATCGCTATCTTGTTTTGAATAAGTTATTATGTCATTATCGCCGAAAAACAAATTGATTTCTTTTTCGGCGCTTTCAGGTGAGTCAGATCCATGAATGATGTTTTTACCTACTGTCACCCCATAGTCACCACGGATTGTTCCCGGTGCTGCTTCAAGCGGATTTGTTTTTCCCATCATGCTGCGAGCTGTTGCAATAACATTATCACCTTCCCAGACCATTGCCAATACAGGACCGGATGTGATGAATTGAACAAGTTCACCAAAGAATGGCTTATCTTCATGCTCACCATAATGCGTTTTGGCCAGTTCATCTGATATTTGCATCAATTTAGCACCAGCAAGCTTGAATCCTTTACGTTCAAACCGGTTTACAATTTCACCTGTTAAATTGCGCTGAACACCATCTGGTTTAACCATTAAAAATGTCTGTTCCATATCAAGCACCTCTTCTGTATGTATTTAGTTATAAACACCATTAAGATTCTAACAAATTTTCAAGCCTATAACAAACAATCTATGAACGCCGCTTACCTATATATTTGGCAATGCTCTGAAGTGTCCTTTTTGCTTTAAGATCCGGTAAGTCATCAAGTTCTTTTAATGCTTTGTGCAAATATTGGTCACTAAGCTGATATGACAGCCGAATCGCATCTGTATCTTTCAGCTCGCTTAGCAATGGCTGTATGTCATTTGTTGTAACCTGCTGTGGTTCGGAAAAGGTATCCTTTAACAGTTTATAAAATGCTTCATTTTCCATTGCATATAATACCGGTAAGGTCACATTACCCTGCAAGAGATCATTTCCTGCGGGTTTGCCGAGCTCAGCTTCAGATGATGTGAAATCGAGAATATCATCGATAATCTGATAAGACATGCCAATATAATAACCATACCGGAACAGCTTTTCACTAATCCATGCCGGAGCACCTGATGCTATGGCTCCAAGTTTGCAGCTTGTCGCAATCAAAAGAGCGGTTTTTCGTTTGATTCGGCGCAAATAATGACGAAGATTTTGCTCCCAGTTGTATTTGTCCCTGATTTGTTCAATTTCACCTGTTGACAGTTGAACCATTGTTTTGGAAAGAACTCGATGTGCTATCGGCTCCGGCATAGTTGTAATATTTTCCAGCGCCCTGGCCAGAATAAAATCACCTGTGTACATTGCAACGCGATTACCGTATAAATGCTTGATTGTCGGTTTGCCGCGGCGTAATTTTGCATCGTCTATCACATCATCATGCACCAGAGAGGCCATATGTATTAATTCAAGTGATACAGCAGCCGTTTTAATCCGGTCTATATTAAAATCCCCAAATTGACCACTTAACAAAACAAAAACAGGGCGGATCCGTTTCCCCCCTGCCTGCAGCAATTTAGTGGAAGATTCGCGCAAAACACCATGATTGGCTTGAATGGCATCCGTTAACGCATGTTCAATTAAATCAAGTTCTTTTTTTAAATCGCCGTATGTTTTCGTTAATTTCATGCATGTCACCTTTTATAGTCATTCTTTTGTACCCATGTGCATTGCGGCAACACCACCAGTATACTGCTTGATGCTAACATGTGAAAACCCTGCAGATTGAAACATTTGTTTTAATGTTTGTTTGTCCGGAAAATTTTTAGCTGATTCATGCAGCCAGGCATATTCTTTATAACTTTTAGCAACCATTTTTCCCAAAAGAGGCATAATAAACCGGAAATACAAATAATAACCTTGACGATACCCAATCATGGTTGGCTGAGATGTCTCAAGACATACAACCTTGCCACCGGGTTTTACAACACGATACATCTCTTTCAGCACTGTCATGTAGTCAGGTACGTTACGCAAACCGAATCCAATTGTAACATAATCGAATGAATCGTTGCTGAACGGGAGTTCCATAGCATTCCCCTGAATAAACGAGAGCTGGCCGTATTCCAGTGATTTATTTTTTTCCTCAGCTACCGACAGCATATTATAACTAAAATCAAGACCAATTACTTTACCGGTTTTACCCACTGCTTCAGCAAGCGAGAATGACCAGTCCCCGGTTCCGCAGCAAACATCAAGTGCTGTAGTGCCCTCTTCAACTTTCATACGCTTCATAACATTCTTGCGCCAAGCTTTATGGCGTTTAAAGGAAATAATTGAATTCATGGAGTCGTACTGCCCGGATATTTTTTCAAAAACGCGATGAACGCGTTCTTCTTTTGTTGGCTCTTGCATATATTACCCTTCTTCCGCTATTGAACTGTTGATTGATGAAGTTGTGTCTAACGTTTCTTTTAAATAAGACGCTGTTGCCGAAAGATTCGCCGGAAACTTTGTCAGATGCTTTTCAATCAATGTGCTTTCCTGACGGATGAAGGAGTCGAACGTATTTAGAATACTATGATAGTCATTTAAAGGAATTTTATCAAACCAGGGACCAAAGGCTTTTTCAATCCCGGATTGTGCCGGATGGTTTTTAGCGGACGTTAATTTTCTGATCATTAACCAATTTGCAGCAATATTGCCAATGAACGTTTCACCGGTGAATGTTGCCATACGGGTGATCAAAAGTGAATTCATTTTTTTGTATATAGAGATGAACGCATCCATCGAATTAAAATTTATATAATATAATTGCATTTTATATTCGTTGATATCCGTAATCGCAGTTGCCAGAACCTGTGTGGTTTCAACTTCGTCTACTTCTGACAGAAGCCTATAATATAATCCGCTGTAGTAATCACCGGCGAGAACTGATAACTGTTTTGATTTTTCCTCATAATTTGACTGGAGCGCATTGGAATCCGGCACAAGGTCATGTGTGTCAAGTGCTGTTTGGATAAGCATTGCTGTAACAATGTAGCTTTCTTTTTTTTCTTCAGACAAAGCCGTATTATTTAAGATTGAGGTCAATATATATAATTTATCCTCATCTAACTGGGGGATTTGTACAAATTGCTCGATATAAGTATGGTGCATTTTTCGTTGTATTAATGCTTTCAGACGACTTATTTCCATACTGGATGTCTGCAAAACAACCACCTGTACCCTTTCATCCATTCCAAACTCATATTGTCATTATAGCATATTCTGTGTGTGTTCCCTAATTAAAAATAAGCCGAATGGCTGAAAATAAGCATCGAAATGATTGATTAGTCATTGCTGATTTCGCCATGACTGGTCTGAATAACTGCCTTGCCTCTTACCTTGACAGCAGAGGTGTGCTCAGTGAACTGTGCAATCATGACCTCATTTTCATCCAATTTCTCTGAATGATGGAATCGTGTATCTGCTCCCCTTGTCAGCCCAATCACGTTCACACCATCTTCCAATGCCTTTATAACAAAAAATTCTTCCATAGCAATCACTCCCGCATATTCTAATAAGTGATGTTTACGGTATACTGAGTTAGAACGTGTTCAAACTGAAAAAAAAGAGCACGCAATATAACGTGCTCTTTGTCCGGCCCTATGTAAGAAAAGCTTATTTAACGCTTTCTTTAAGGGCTTTTCCTGGTTTGAATGCAGGAACTTTACTTGCAGGGATCTTAATTTCTTCCCCTGTTTGCGGATTGCGTCCTTTGCGTTCTGAACGCTCGCGTACTTCAAAGTTCCCGAATCCGATTAACTGTACTTTTTCACCTTTTTTAAGTGAATCCATGACAGATTCAAACACAGCATCTACAGCTTTTGTAGCATCTTTCTTGGATAGTTCACTTTTTTCGGAAACAGCGTTAACCAAGTCTGTTTTATTCATGACATTCACCTCCTCCCAAGAAGTCAAATTGACACTAGAACAAATTGTAATTATATCACCATTTGTTCCCAAATTGCCTTTTTTTATACCTTAATGTCATCCAATCATTGATGACAAGGCTTATATTAACCGAGATTGCTACAAAATTCAACAATAAATGCCTAATTCATCGGTTTTTATTTCATTTTTTGGTTATTATTACTCATTTTTTGGAAATAGTTACCAAATTGGCCCGGCCTGTCATAAAGCCTTTTGTTATGATATACGACATTAAGAAGCAATATCCTGCCTGGAAAGAATAAAAAATGAAAATTGCCCAAAAAAAATAGCAACTATGTATAGCTGCTATAAAATAATGGCTATAAGTCCTCCGGAACCTTCGTTGATGATCCGTTCCAGAGTATCTTTCAGTTTATATCGTGCGTTTTCCGGCATGAGCGAAATTTTTGCCTGAATGCCTTCCCTGACAATGGAACTTAGTGACCTGCCGAAAATATCCGATTCCCAAATCGATAAAGGATCTTCCTCAAAATCCTGCATCAAATATCTCACCAATTCCTCACTCTGCTTCTCTGTTCCAATGATAGGTGCAAACTCTGATTCAACTTCTACTTTTACCATATGGATTGATGGAGCGATCGCTTTCAGTCTGACACCAAACCTGGACCCCTGACGAATAATTTCCGGTTCATCCAGCTCCAAGTCTTCCAAGGTTGGTGCTGCAATGCCATAGCCTGTTTGCTTTACCATCTGAAGTGCCCCTGCTACTTGATCATATTCCCGTTTGGCATGGGTGAAGTCCTGCATAAGTTCAAGTAAATGATCTTTTCCGCGTATTTCTTCACCTACAATTTCTTTCAATACTTCATCATATAAATGTTCCGGAGCATGCAGGTCAATTTCTGCCACACCGTCTCCCATCTCCATCCCTGCAAGATTTGCCCTGTCAATATAATCATAGTCAGCAAAATTGCCTATAATGTAATCGACATCCCGCAGCCGTTTGATGTTTTTAACGGTTGATTGAATCGCTTCTTGATAATTTCTTTGCAGCCAGTGGTTATCATTAAGAACCATCACCCAGCTAGGCAGGTTGACATTCACTTCCAATACCGGGAATTCATATAGTGCTTCCCGCATCACATTATACACATCATGTTCGGTCATCGTTTCCACATTCATTGCTAAGACCGGAATATCATATTTTTCTGTGAGGTCCTGGCGTAACATCTCTGCTTCCGGACTTGTTGGTCTTGCAGAGTTCACGACCATTATAAAAGGCTTTCCTACTTCTTTCATTTCTTCCACGATTTGTTCTTCCGGCTCCTCGTAGTCGTTACGTGTTATTTCACCAAAAGTGCCGTCAGTTGTAACGACTACACCGATTGTCGAATGTTCCTGGATGACTTTGCGTGTTCCGATTTCCGCAGCATCATGGAAAGGTATTGGATCCTCATACCACGGAGTGTTAATCATCCTCGGACCGTTCTCATCTTCAAATCCTCTTGCTCCTTCAACAGCATAACCGACACAGTCTACCAGTCGTACATTTACATCCAGACCTTCATCAACGTGAACTGATACTGCCTGATTTGGTATAAACTTTGGCTCCGTGGTCATGATTGTTTTTCCGGCAGCACTTTGTGGTAATTCATCATGCGCTCTGCCGTGCTCGCTTTCATCGGCAATATTCGGCAGAACACCCAGCTCCATGAAATGTTTAATAAACGTTGATTTTCCAGTCCGGACAGCGCCCACAATTCCAAGATAAATATCTCCATTCGTCCGTTTCGAAATATCTTTGAAAATATCAACTCTCTCCAAGCGATCCCCTCCCGATCTCCTTTTCAAAAATCATTAAAAGTCTGCGAATAATTGACATTACAAGTCTATGATGTTGTCCTATCAAAATATGACTTAGAAAGGTCTAAAAGAAATAAAAAATCCGTTATTTTTACATAAATTTTCTAATCACTTTTTATCCGCGGCATATAATTTTGCCATCCGAATAACAATCACTTTTTTTATGAACGAAATAAATCCCTTGCAACACAATATATGTCACAAGGGATTCATTATGCTTATTAATTTTTCGCTGTATCGAAAACAGGCTCGCCGCCCCGTATGGTATATGGCAAGGAATAAACCGGTACAAATGGTGTGTTCTCCGCTAATACGTAACGAATGTCGTCACCTTCTTGCATATCATGATCATAATCTTCAAGCGCCCGGGTTAGATCTATTCTATAGTCAACATACAAGTTGCCTTCTGTATCCATCACAATTGGCAGGTTTTCTTTAGAGTATGGACTGGTGACATATGGCTTTGATTCCAGTCCCAGTGTTTCATGGTCGATCTCATAGACCCCTTCAGCAATTTCCTCACCAAAAGGCGGATAGAGATGTTCGTTTCTATAAATATTAAGTTTGACCGCTACTTCCCTGATGGCATCAGAAATGCGCAGGTCAATCAGTTTGACCTGAGGATTCTCTTCAGGGTAAATAATGGCATATTGATATAAGCCGCCATTTTGATAAGCTGTTCCGGGAATTTCTGAAAGGATGTTTTCTTCTTTCAACAGCTGAAAATCAACTAAATATTTTCTGAATATTGGTGTGTCATTTGATTTGGTTCGTATCGGAAGCAATCCTTGCGTTTTTTCCTGATATTGATCGACTGCGTTTTGGACTTCTTCCAGCTGACTTTCATTTGGTTCCTGGTTTTTTGATAATTCGTCTTCCGGATAGAAACACCCGCTTAGCAGAAATACCATCAGCAATAAACAAAGAAGCCGGAGATATGTTTTATTCAAGATCCTGTGCCTCCTATGCGGTTGGACCGCTGAAAACGATATAAAGTATGATAAGTGCACCAGCTATTAAAGATATGTACGCAAGCACGGTTACAATTCCCGATAAAAATCCTTTTAATTTGTATCTGCTGAGCAAAATAAGCCCCATCGCTAATAGCAAAAGCCCCATGCCAGCAAATGAAATCCACATATTCAGCATGCTTTGAGACATTTCATCCACTCCTATTTCGAACATACACAACGCATTATAACATATCGGATAACGCTCGGACACGTTAAAAACATTTCGCTGCAAACAAAAGCAGCATTCCTTTTTACCATAAAAAACCCGGAATGAAGGGGGCTGGCTTCATTCCGGCATGACTAAATAATACCCGCCGCAACTCCATCCATGAATGCTTGTGCGATTTATATTATGCGAGCATACGCATCAATGTATCCTCACTTGCCCAGTTATCGCTATTTTTTAAACATTTTATTTAATGTCTGCATATCCATTGGCATGTTATTTTTTGTAATCGCCTCTACAATTTTATCTTCTTTAGCTTTGGAAATAGGTTTGTCAGCCAACTTGGACAATCGTTTCACAAGGTCTCTCACTGTTTTTTCATCCGAGAAATTGGCTTGTTTGACTGAGTCGGCCACTTTTTGAATGTCATTTGGGCTTATACTTGAATTCTTTTGTACTTTATCAAAAAGATTGTCTTCAAAATTACTCACATGCTCGCCTCCTTGCATAGTCATTTCAATATATCCTATGCAAAAATGGCGAATTAGTGTTATTGAGGATAATCAGTGTTTTTGAAAGCCGAAATATCATCCATTTCCTCACGTTTTGTCCGACTCATTAACTGTTCAACGACATCTTTAGGTTTTTCATCATTAAAAAGAATTTGATATAAACCTTCAGTAATTGGCATTTCAATTTGCTGTTCATTTGCAAACTGATGGGCCGCTTTGGTGGTTCTGACACCTTCAACAACCATACCCATTTGTTCCAGGACTTCATCAAGCTTATACCCTTTTCCGAGCATGTTGCCGGCCCGCCAATTACGGCTATGCGGACTGGTGCATGTCACAATCAAATCACCTGCACCCGGCAAGCCCAAAAAGGTCAATGGGCTGGCTCCGAGTGATGCTCCCAATCGGGTTATTTCAGCCAATCCTCTTGTAATAAGTGCGGATTTTGCATTGTCGCCATAGCCTAAACCATCGGAGATACCTGCTCCCAGGGCAATGATATTTTTTAATGCGCCGCCCAATTCGATGCCTATCATGTCAGTGCTGGTATATACACGGAATGATTCGTTGATGAACAAATCCTGGGCAAATTCAGCATTGCTGCTCGTTACAGAAGAAACCGTCACCGTCGTAGGCAGCCGTTTGCCGACTTCTTCAGCATGGCTTGGTCCGGATAATACGGTGATGTCTTCATAATCGTAATTGTCCATTTCTTCACTGATAACCTGGGAGATCCGTTTTAATGATCCGGGCTCAATTCCTTTTGATGCATGGATAATAACAGGGGTATGCTTAAGTACCTTATTCAGATCATTACATACTTCCCTAATCGCTTTAGTAGGTATGACCATAATGATAGCTGATACATCATCAATGGCATTTTCCAATTCATGATAAGCTGTAATTTGTTTGGGAATATCGGCATCAAGATATTTTTTATTCCTGTTAGTGGCATTCATTTCGTTCGCCTGTTCTTTACGGTGCGTCCAAAACCTGACGTCGTGCCCATTATCAGCCAATACAATACTTAATGCCGTACCCCAGCTGCCAGCCCCTAATACTGCTACTTTACTCAAGGATAGTCCTCCTTCATCACGTATTTGATACTATTGACGTTTTCTAGCAAATATCTTAATTGGCGTTCCTGTAAAACCAAATGCATCTCTTATTCGATTTTCTAAAAATCGTCTGTATGAAAAATGCATTAAATCAGGATCATTAACAAACACAACAAAACTTGGCGGTTTAACAGCTACTTGTGTTGCATATAACACTTTCAGCCGTTTGCCCTTCAAAGTCGGTGTCGGATTCATTGCCAGTGCATCCATAATGACATCATTCAATACATTTGTTGGAACACGCTTTGAATGGTTTTCACTAGCGGTTTTAATGGCAGGTGTTAAAGTATGCATCCGCTTTTTCGTTTTTGCAGACAGAAAAACAATCGGTGCATAATCCAAATATTGAAATTGCTTTCGGACCTTATCTTCAAACTCTTTCATTGTTTTTTCATTTGTTTCAACAGTGTCCCATTTATTAACAACAATAATGATGCCTCGTCCGGCTTCATGTGCGTAGCCGGCAATTTTTTTATCTTGTTCTCTTATACCTGTTTCAGCATCAAGCAAAACTAAAACAACATCTGAACGTTCGATAGCTTTTAAGGCACGGAGTACACTATATTTTTCGGTTGCTTCATAAACTTTGCCGCGTTTTCGCATACCTGCTGTGTCAATGATGACAAACTCCTGATCGTCTTTGTGCAGATGGGTATCTATAGCGTCCCGTGTCGTGCCTTCCTGCTCACTTACAATGACGCGCTCTTCGTTCAGCAAACTGTTCACAAGTGATGACTTCCCTACGTTAGGCCTTCCGATTAAACTGAAATAAATGGTATCTTCGTCCGGTGCTTCATCGCTCATTTCCGGAAAATATCCGACAACGGTATCCAATAAATCTCCCAGACCGAGACCATGTGCCCCGGAGATCGGATATGGTTCTCCAAATCCTAATGCGTAATATTCATAAATGTGTTCACGCATTTCAGGGTTATCTATTTTATTCACTCCAATGACCACTGGCTTGTTGGATTTATATAATATTTTTGCAACTTCTTCATCAGCTGCTGTAATGCCTTCCCGTCCATTAAGCAAAAATATAATGACATCTGATTCAGCAATGGCTACTTCTGCCTGCTGACGCATTTGAACAAGCAACGGTTCGTCACTCATATCAATTCCGCCCGTATCAATGAGATTAAATTCTGCTGTCAGCCACTCAGCTTCAGCATAAATCCGGTCCCGCGTTACACCGGGTGTATCTTCTACAATTGAAATTCGTTCGCCGACAAGCCGATTAAAAATAGTTGATTTTCCGACATTTGGCCTGCCGACAACTGCTACAACAGATTTCCTCATGAAAGGAACATCCTTTCTGCTTCTCTATAGTTTACATGTGCAATTACACTGTTTCAGCTTTTACTAATTCTAGCAAAAGAACTGTATATCCACAATTCTTATTATGCCTTCTTTCGGAAAAACAATTTGATTTATGATTGATTTTTGCAGCTTTCCCTGAGAATTTTATAGTCACAAATGGTTCAGTAAATCCTAAAAAAGAAAGAAAAGCAATTCTCATAATAACAATGATTTCGCTGCGTGGCGAGCCTTTTCCTTGGCAGAAATCAAAAAAGAGGCTGGGACATAACTAGCCAAAAATGACTTAAAAAAGGTTCCAATCATCAGTTTTTGATGGTTGGAACCTTTTTGATTTAAATGGTTGTTATCATCTAAGGTAGGATTTGTCTTTTGGGCGGTGTACTTTCTCAAGTTCACCGCCATGAATGCAAATCCTAATTCATTTTTCACTTTCTCCTGCCCCCTGACTGAGAAACGCGGGAAACGCAAATTAGCCTTCAGAAATCCGAAGACTGGCTCCACATCGATTTTACGTCGCCCGTAAACTTCGCCAGTTTCTTCTTCCGAAAGCTGTTGTCTTGTGTAGGCTTTTTGGCTTTCCCACTTCGCGTTATAATAAATTTTCCGGTTATTCCCTTCCTTCGCTTTGGTGCATTGGGAACGCAGTGGGCACCCTGAACAGTCCTCACACTCGTAAACTCTGAAGGTCCGTGTATAGCCGTACCGGTCTGTTCGTTGGGATAGGTAACGGAATGTTACTTTTTGGTCATTCGGGCAGATAAAATAATCGTTTTCCGTGTTATATTCCCAATTGGCGGAATGGAAAGGGTTATTTCTGTATTTCTTTTTCTTTTCTTTCCGGTATTGGTTGTATGTAATCAGGGGCGTGCGTTCCCGGTTCTCGAGGACGTCTTCGTAATTTTGTTCACTGCCATAACCTGCGTCAGCCACAATATACTTAGGCAGCTCAAAGTAACCTTCCTCAATATGATCCAGGAAAGGAACGAAAGTACGTGTGTCCGTCGGGTTTGGGAATACATCGTAAGCGAGCGCGTATTGACCCTCTGTCGCAAGCTGCACATTATAACCTGCTTTCAGCTGGCCGTTCCTCATATGGTCATCTTTCATGCGCATAAACGTGGCATCATGGTCTGTCTTGGAGTAACTGTTGCGTTCCCCGAAAATTTTCATGTCCTGCTTATATTTCTGTTTGCGCACGACAAAGTCCCTGAACCGTTTGCGGTATTGTTTCGGTGCTTTACGTTCGGAACGAAGCTGTTTCCGTTCGCTTCCTTTTTCACGTGCCTCAATCTCTTTGTCATACGCTTCGACTTTCTCATCCAGTTTCTCAGCTATTTGCCTGAGTTCATCGGTGGATAATTCGTCCTCGCTTTCCCGTTCAATCTCCGGGATAATTTCGTTTTCCAGCAATTCATCATACATTTGATTAGACTTCTCCACCAATTTGGCGCTGTGTTTCTCTATCGCTTTCCGCCAAACAAATGTGTATTTATTGGCATTCGCTTCAATCTTGGTCCCATCGATGAAAATCGCTTCTTCATCAATCTGTTTTTCCTGTACAAGCTGGCAGCGGAATTGGACGAAGCATTGACGCAATAACTCTTTAACCTCTGGATGCACACGAAATCGATTGATGGTGCGATACGTTGGTTCATATCCCTGAGCCAGCCACATCATACGGACACTGTCATGTAGTAATCCTTCGATCTTTCTGCCGGAGAAAACAGATTGCGTGTAAGCACATAAAATAATCTTCATCATCATGCGCGGATGATAAGCTGGGTAGCCTGTTTCGCGCCGGAAACCTGTGAAGGCATCATCCGGGATAGTTTCCACGACGTCATTGACGGCATAGGCAATATCATTTTCCTCTATTTTTATTTCTAAATCTAAAGGCAAAACCACTTGATTCATGTTATAATGTTTAAACATAAGGATCCCTCCGATGGTTATTGTGTGGTTACTTTAATTTTATCAGAGGCGATCCTTTTTGTTTACTAAAAATTAACGATAATATAAAAAAAACGTGGTACATTACCTAATCGATAAGTACCACGCTTTTTCAATTTTACTGGGTTTTGTCCCAGCCTCTTTTTCATAATATTACTTATATTTATCCAATTCATCGCCAATGAAGTCTCCCAGCTGAAACCCTGACTGGTCGTCATCTTTTTCATATTGCTTCACTTCTGAAGCTTCCTGATCCTGTTCCAGCTCTTTAATACTGAGAGAAATCCGCTCTTCCTGTTCGTTAACATCCAGTACTTTCACTTGGATCTCCTGATCTACTTCAAGCACTTCCTGCGGTGTCCCAATATGCCGGTTGGCAATTTGTGAGATATGAACCAGGCCTTCGACTCCCGGGAGCACTTCAACGAATGCACCGAAGTTCACGAGACGTTTAACAGTCCCTTTTAGCACATCGCCTCGTGAAACACGTTCTTCAATATCTGCCCAAGGGCCCGGTAATGTTTTCTTTCGGGACAGAGAGATTCGTTCATTATCTCTATCAATGGAAAGTACTTCTACATTGATGGTATCTCCTTTAGCTACAACGTCAGAAGCTTTCTCCACATGTTCATGTGCAAGCTGTGAAATATGGACAAGTCCATCAATGCCACCAAGATCAACAAATACACCGAAGTTAGTCAGGCGCTGCACTGTGCCTTCAAGTACTTGGCCTTCTTCAAGTGATTCCAGCACTTCTTGTTTTTGGGCATTCAATTCATCCTGTACAACATCTTTATGTGATAATATAATACGGTTTTGTTCCTTATCCAAGTCAACGATCTTTACAGATAATGAATGATTTATATAATCAGAAAAGTCCTCAACATAATAAGTTTCCACCAGTGAGGCCGGAATAAAGCCGCGGACACCAACATCAGCAACGAGACCGCCCTTGACGATTTCTTTAATTTCAGTCTCGAATACCTCACCGTTTTCGTATTTTTCTTCCAGGTTACCCCATGCTTCTTCCGCATCTACTGCTTTTTTGGATAAGATGACTTCATCATCATCATCCATTTTTTTAACATACAATTTAAAAGTATCACCTTCCTGAACAACATCGCCAGCTTTTTCAATGTGCAGGCTTGATAATTCACCAATCGGCACAATACCTTCCGTTTTATAGCCAATATCTACAAGAACTTGCTTGTCTTCCACTTTAATAGCAGTTCCTGTAACAATATCTCCTATATTTAATTGCGTTAATTCGTTACTGGATTCACTCATACCATTAGCCCTCCTTAAAATACGTACCAACACAAAATTACTCTTTTTTATAACTTCTAATATTTATAATTATTTGTCAAGCGAAGCATGCTGAGAATTATAATTTTCAAGCAAAATTCTGATTTCGTTCATAATTCCTTCAGCTGCTTCCTTGGCTGATGCTTTTCGAGCACGATAAGATTCCATATCCATTGGCTCTCCGTAAATAACGGTTAGACGGCTACCGGGTTTATATGGCCCGATAATTGCACATGGCACAATCGCTGCATTGGAACGCAATGCGAAAAAACCTGCACCTGCCAAAGGTTTGCCAAGCTCACTGGTTTTGCTGCGTGTCCCTTCCGGAAATAGTCCGAGTGTATTGCCGCCTTCCAGAATATTCAATCCTTTCCGCAGTGCATTCCTATCCCGCATCCCTCTTTTTACGGGAAATGCACGAATACCTGTCAATAGCCTGCCTAATAATGGTTTATCAAACAGTTCCCCTTTAGCCATAAAATAAATATCCCGTGGGGAAGTTATCCCGACAACCGGCGGATCCAAATTTGAAATATGATTTGAACATATAATAACCGGACCGTGTTTTGGCACGTTTTCTTTGCCGATAACGCGTATGCGATAAAGCGGATAAAAAATCAATGAAACAGCTGATTTGGCCACTTTATAAAGACTCATGATTTCTCCCCTTTATCAGGCAGAACTTTTGCAGCTGCTTTCAGGATAGCTTCTTTCACTTCATCAATTGACAGGTTTGTTGTATCTAATTCGATCGCATCATCAGCCTTAATTAATGGTGCAGCTTCACGCTTTGAGTCAATTTGGTCTCTTTGTTCAATCTCCTGCTTTATTTTTTCAATGTCCACTGAAAAACCTTTTTGAAGCATTTCCTCATATCGGCGTTTTGCCCGCTCCTCAACAGATGCTTTTAAAAATATTTTAAGCTCTGCATCAGGGATGACATGGGTGCCAATATCCCGTCCATCCATAACGACTCCGCGTTTTCGGGCGAGTTCCTGCTGTCTTTTCACCATTTCCAGGCGTACTTCCGGATGTTTTGCTGCATGCGAAACATTATTCGTTACCTTCTCAGTACGGATGTCATGTGTAACATCTTCCCCGTCAACCAGCACATGTTGCTGTTCTTTCCCTTGAATAAGTTCAATAGATGTATCGGCCAGCACATCCGCAAGTTTGTCTTCGTCTTCCAATGAAACTTGTTTATTCAATGCTTTATATGTCAATGCACGATACATTGCTCCCGTATCAATATAAATAAAGGACAGTTCTTTTGCGACCATTTTGGAAACGGTGCTTTTCCCGGCAGCCGCAGGGCCGTCGATTGCTACTCTGATTTCATTTTTTTGCATGGCTGTCATCAATTCCTCTCAATCCCGCCACTTACAATCAAGAACGATAAACTTATTTTTTCGAAGGTTTGTTCTATGTAATAGCTTCACTAAAAGCATAACATAAATACTTAAAAAAGTTCTACTCATACAAATGCTGTTTTCAAAACAATAGCGAATAATTGTATAACCAGTTTTAGAATTGTTATATTCCATTGTAAGCAAGGTACCTATTTTCATGCAAACACCTCTAACACAAGACTTTATTCCTGTTATGTCAAAAAAATCAAAAAAGGGGAAGATCTAAAATCTTCCCGCATAAGTGGGTGAACAACCTCTTTAAGACACGCTTAAGAATTGGAGGCGTAGTTAATTTCAGTACCACCCAGCTTTTCCACTTTTTCCTCAGTTCCGTCCATAGCATTTATGAAAATTCGATATGTCTCGTTATCAAGAACACCGAGAAATTCATACACGAGCACTTCTTCACCGACATCGTTATCAATAACCGCCATATAATCTTCGTTAATTTCCACATCCGGATTCACTTTCTCTTTGGCTTCTTCAATGGAGAGCTCCGGCTCAGGGATTTCCCTTTCTTTATGGTTCATAAAATAGTTTCTCGCTGTTAAGCCGAGCAGTTCGCTGTTGTCCAAAGCCACTTTCATTTCAATGGCATCGGAGTAAATCCGAACACCATCCTGATTATAAAGAAATGAATAGACACCGACATTGTCATATTGGTTGCTTGTTAAAACTTCCATATCCTCAAAGTTAAATTGTTTAAGATAATCTTTCGCTTTTTCCAGTCCCTTATTCAAACTGATGTTCTGTTTTTGTACATCACGATTGACGAGCAGTGTCAGTGGATGCCCCCCTTGTTTCGTTATGTCCAGATAACCATTTTTATTATCGTTTTGATACGAGATACTATATATTGGAACGTCGGCACCATCACCGGTTTCAGTAACATTTAAATCACCTTTATTGTCCATGCTGAGCAATTGGCGACCTTTTTCAGCGGCTTCTTCCTGACTGATTTTTTGTCCAGGCAGATTCTGATATTCATGTTCTTCTGAAGATGTTCCGGTAAGTGCGGAATCTGCATTGCTTTCAGCGTATCCTTCAACTTTTTTCTCAACTGTTTTAAATCCGTCAACAATCGTATTATCAGATTGTTCATCTTGCTGAGCTAAAGCTAATTGCACATCCATCCAGCGTAAATTTTCATCCAGTACTGTATGCTGAACTTGCCTCAACTCATCTTTCAATTCACCGGATTGTTCATATAAATTTTTCAATGTTTTTATTTCTTGATCATTCAGGGGCTCATTCTGCAAATCCCTGACAGCTGTTTTGTATGTGAAATCGCCTATATTTGAAAGAAATTCCTCTGTTTTATTAAAGGGCATTAATGTGAGCGGGAGCTGTCCAACATCTGAGACTGCTTCAGAAGTCAATCTCCATATCTCAACCATTTGCGGTGAAAGACTTTCTCTTGAATTCATGGCTAATGCTGTGCCGATTTTGTCATGCATTAGATCCATATGATATGAAAGTTCATGAAAAGCGCGCTGATAATTGTTTTCAGCCTGTATCAATACAGCATTTTTCTCCTGATGCTCCTGATAGCCCCAAAACCCGACACCGGCAATACCAAGTGTGAGCACGCCGACTAATATCCATCTGAGCATTTGCATCACTCCTTCCTATTTGGCAAATATATGTTTTCCGATTTTTTTAATTTGCGGCCTGGACCAGATCCAGTCTGATGTTGCTGTTTCCGGGTTAAAATAGTAGGTAGCATTACCGCTGGGATCCCACCCGTTGATGGCATCCATTACCGCTTTTTTGGACGTTTCATTTGGTGTCAGCCAAATCTGTCCATCAGCTACTGCGGTAAATGCTCGCGGTTCAAAAACAACACCCGAAACCGAATTGGGAAATGTCGCACTTTCAACCCGGTTTAAAATAACAGCAGCTACGGCAACCTGTCCTACATAAGGTTCCCCCTTGCTTCTCCATTTACAGCATTGGACATTAACTGGATATCGTTTTGAGAATACCCTTGGGGGACATTCACTGCGGTTGGCTCAGCATTTGCATTATTATTTTGATTGTTTGTACCATTATCGGCCGTGCCGGTACTTTGATTTTGTTGCGATTGCTTAGAATTATCGGCGCCGCCATAATGCGTGAACTCATTTCCCTGATTTATTTGACTGTGCACATAATCTTTATCGTATTCACTTGCTGCTGCCAGTTTCTCTTTTGTTTGTGTTCCTGCCATACCATCAATTTCCATTCCAAACTCATACTGAAAATTTCTTAAAGCCCAGTACGTGCCCCATCCAAAAACACCATCAATTGTTCCATTGTAGAAACCGAGATACTGTAATCTTGCCTGTAGTTCAATAACATCCTCACCAACAGCACCATGCTGAATGACCTGTTCAGTGAAGGCATTAACCGGTTTTGCTGAATCAGTCGTTTGCAGTCCTATCATCAAAAAACATATAATGATAAAAAGGCACAATTTATTTTTGAACATGATGTTCCCTCCTGCGCGTGCTTTATCGAAGTATCTGAACCTATTTTTTTACGTAATTGACTTTTTATTCATCTTTAATTATCTGACCGTGAAACACTGGTCTTTTGAATAATAAAAAATTCCTTTGCATCGTGTGATACAAAGGAATTCAAGCTTCTATTTCATTTGGCGGATTATGATAGTAAACATGCTTATTAGCTTTTCTCATTCGGTGTAACGCAACCCACCAGAGACCGATCATGAAAGGAATAAGCAGGATCAACCAATCACTCGTTACGGTTTTAAGAATATAATTATACGTACCATGCAACAAAAAAGGAAACATAAGAGCCAGCAATAGGTTCCAGTTTTTATCCTGTTTGTTCATTTTAGCTTTTCCGAGGTGATACCCCATTATAACAGCGAATAATGCATGGGAAGAGACCGGAAACAATGCACGTATAATAGCGAATTCAATACCATTTGTCATTAAATATAAAATGTTTTCAACCGCTGCAAACCCCAGACTGATTGCTACAGCATAGACGATCCCGTCGTAATGGGAATTGAATTCGGTATGATGGAAAATCACGTAAATAAAAATGAACCATTTAAAAAATTCTTCAATCAATGCCGATTGGATAAATGACTGAACAATGCTGCTCTCTGCAAAATTTTCGACCGTTAAACCATATTGTATAAACATGATCGGAAACACAAGAAGGGCGCCGAACAAAAATGTCTTGCCCATTAACAATAAAGGTTCAGCAAACTGATCTTTTAAATAAAAAAAAGCCATTAATGCAAAAGCAGGTGCGATACCCGCTGTCAATAAAGCAAGCATTTGATAAGCCCTCTTTCTCCCATGTAAGCTGTCATTATCATATCATGCAATCGAACAAATGAAAATAAAATTTGAAAAAGGTGATCATTGTGAAAAGCATTCTGATTATACATACTGGCGGAACCATATCAATGCTAGAAAATAAAGATACAGGGGAAGTTACAACCGCAGACAGTCATCCATTAAAAGATGTCACCGATCGTCTGTCTTTCCCGGCTCATATTGATGAAATCATCCCTTTCTCGGTCCCTTCTCCGCAAATCACGCCACAGCATATGGTGGAAGTGGCAAATAAAATAAATGAGGCCTCCGGGGATTATGATGGATTCGTTGTAACACATGGCACCGATACGCTTGAAGAGACAGCATATTTTCTGGATCTTACAGTCGTTGCCAATAAACCAGTTATTATTACCGGAGCTATGCGATCAGCAAATGAAATTGGATCTGACGCGCTATATAATCTGCTAAGTTCCCTGAGAACAGCAACAAACAACGAAGCGTGGAATAAAGGCGTTTTAGTGGTTATAAATGATGAAATACATACAGCACAAAATGTTACAAAGACTTCAACAAGCAATATAGCAACGTTCCAAAGTCCGCAATATGGTCCGATTGGTATTGTCACCAAAGACGATATCATTTTTCATCATACGATTTTATCAAGAAAGATTTATCCAGTCCGTAAAACTGATAAGCGTGTTTATTTATTGAAAGCATACGCAGGTATGAATGGAGATATACTGGATGCTTTACACCAGGTTAAACCGGACGGTCTTGTCATCGAGGGATTGGGTGAAGGTAATTTACCAAAAGATACCCTGAAAGCATTACAACGTATTATAAATGAACAAATACCAGTGATATTAGTGTCACGATGTTATCGGGGTATTGTTCAGCCGACATATGGTTATGACGGCGGCGGGAAACAGCTTAAAGATATGGGCATTATTTTCGCAAATGGCCTGACAGGACCCAAAGCCCGGCTCAAATTATTAATTATGCTGGAGACAACCACAAATTTAGAAGCGCTAAAAGAAACATTTGAAAAGACATATTAAGATAGCAAAAAGGGTAACAGTATTTTGCTGTTACCCTTTTGACATAATGGCATTAGCGATTATTCCGCCATGGTAGCGGCCATTTTCAATAAATATTTCGTTATTGTTATAACCCGCAGCTACTACCCCGGCAACATAAATACCCGGTACGTTCGTCTCCATAGTTTCCGGATCGTAATAAGGCCGTCCGCTTTCCTCATCTATCGAAACACCTGTATTCTTTAAGAATGTATGATCAGGTTTATATCCCGTCATGGCAAAAACAAAGTCATTATCAATTTCTTTCGTTTCATTTTCGGCAGTATAGACAATTTTGTCGTGTGTGATTTCGTTTACCTCGGCATTAAATTCCATCCGGACAATATTCTTTCGGACCAATGAATCAAATTCAGGCAAAATCCAAGGTTTAATGCTCTTGGAATAAGCATCTCCGCGGTACAGAACCGTGATATTGGCACCAGCTTTATGCAATTCAAGCGTTGTATCGACTGCCGAGTTTTTGCCGCCGATAACCGTCACATTTTTGCCGAGATACGGATGAGCTTCCTTAAAATAATGCATAACTTTCGGCAGTTCTTCGCCTGGAATGTTCATCTTGTTTGGCTGATCGTAATAACCTGTAGCAATTATGACGTTGTCAGCTATATATTTTTCATATGTTCCTTTTGCTGTTTCCGTTTCAACTGAAAATGTATTTTCATCAAAAGACGAGATTCTGAGAACGTCCTCAAATGAATTGATTCGCAAGTTTTTTCTGCTTGCCACTTCTCTGTAATAAGCCAGAGCCTGATTGCGCACCGGCTTTTTCATTTCCGTTATAAAAGGCATATCTCCAATTTCAAGTTTATCACTTGAACTGAAAAATGTTTGATGTGTCGGAAAGTTATAGATTGTGTTGACAACATTCGCTTTCTCGATAATTAATGGATTAATCCCATGTTCTTGAAGATCAATCGCACACGCCATGCCGCATGGGCCGCCCCCAATAACAATTGTCTTTTCTTTTCTCATCGTACGCACTTCCTTATTATATAATTCCATTAAAAAACTCTTATCCAACTATACATGATAAGAGTTTTTTCGTCACATATTCCGTTTTTGAACTGATTCGCTTGCATTAAATTGCCGCAGATTCTAAAAGTATTTACTGATTTATACCCAGCCGCGAAATCTTGCAGCTTCCGCCATTTTTCGCACGCCGGACATATAAGCTGCCAGACGCATATCGATACGTCTAGTCTCGGCTGTATTATAAATATTGTTAAATGCTTTTATCATATTTTCATGAAGCTTTTCATCAATTTCTTCTGCGGACCAGTAATAACCTTGGTTGTTCTGCACCCACTCGAAATAGGACACTGTGACGCCTCCTGAAGATGCAAGCACATCAGGAACAAGCAAAACACCACGTTCTGAAAGAATTCTGGTTCCTTCCAGAGTTGTCGGTCCATTTGCGGCTTCGACCACGATACCGGCTTTAATTTTATGCGCGTTTTCCCCGGTAATTTGATTTTGTACGGCTGCAGGCACAAGTATATCGCAATCTAATTCCAGCAGCTCATTGTTGGTGATGGTGTCTTCAAATAATTTAGTAACCGTTCCAAAACTGTCTCTTCTATCCAGTAAATAATCAATATCAAGGCCCTCAGGGTCATGAAGAGCGCCATAAGCATCTGATATGCCTACGATTTTAGCGCCTGCATCATAGAGAAATTTCGCAAGGAAGCTGCCTGCGTTTCCGAAACCTTGAACGACTACTCTTGCCCCTTTTACATCAAAACCTTTTTTCTTGGCTGCTTCATTTATACAAATTGTTACACCTTTAGCAGTAGCAGATTCCCTGCCGTGTGAACCGCCCAGAACAATTGGCTTTCCTGTGATAAAGCCCGGGTTGTTAAATTCATCAATGCGGCTGTATTCATCCATCATCCATGCCATGATTTGCGAGTTTGTAAAGACATCCGGCGCCGGAATATCCTTGTTCGGTCCAACGATCTGGCTGATCGCACGAACGTATCCTCTGCTGAGTCCTTCCAGTTCCCGAAAAGACATCTCACGCGGATCACAGATAATTCCGCCTTTCCCGCCGCCATATGGCAAATCAACAATTCCTGCTTTCAGACTCATCCATATTGATAAAGCCTTGACTTCTTTTTCATTAACATTCGGGTGAAACCTGACACCGCCCTTTGTAGGTCCAACAGCATCATTGTGCTGTGCGCGGTATCCAGTGAAAATTTTAATCGAACCATCGTCCATTCGAACCGGGATTCTTACGGTCATCATACGCATAGGATCTTTCATCAGTTCAAATACTTCGTCAGGGTAACCCAATTTCTCCAATGCGTTTTTAACAACAGTCCGTGTTGAGGCTAACACATCTGTGACTTCATTCTTATCTTTGGTAGAATCTGCTGCGTTGTCGGCTACCATGAATTTACCTCCTATAAAATCATAAGATATTTAAATATTAACGGTACTCAGAGATTAGTATACACTTTCCCGATAAATATGCAATAAAATCAATCGAATTTCTTCAGGGAAAAAACCGAAACGTGTAAACGATTCAACTAAGTCTTTCTCCGCAAGTGACTTTATCAATGAAACGTATCCATAATTTGTTTGACAGCAGTCGACTTCATAATTTGTTTACCATACTCTTTTAACCTGTATGATGTGATAATACTTGGGAAAGAGAACTCTGACATAACGGCAATCACATTTTCTTTATCCTTTTGAAGAAACTCTGCTTCATGAAATAACATATAGTAGCGCTTATCCATATGATATATTTGACCGCCGTGTATGCCCAATGCTGTCAAATTTGCTGCAACCTGGATGATGTCTTCAAAGTCGTCAAATGAGAAAATCAATTCTTTGCTTTCATCCAATGTCACTTTCATCTCGACGAAATCCTCATCCCATTCATCGTTGCTTCCCTTCTGGGTCACAATTACATGCATTCCCTGCGCCTGCATTAAATGCACCTGTACGAGCAATTCACCCTCGAGTTCAAAGTCAAGCTCAGTACTTGCTTCATACATCATATCGCTGAACAAATTGCGTACGTTGGCTGCATCGTACCATAAATCTTCTTTTGTAAACCCACGATCTATTAAGTCATCAAAAGTGAGAAAAATTGTAAATTGATTATTGGACACCCGTTCAATACGCATAAAGCATCCCCCTCTTCTTAACTTAAGTTATACCCGAACAAGAAACCATCGTAATGATAAGCTTGCATCTGTTTCCTTTACTATACTATATGCTGCCGGAAAGATTGTTGAACACTATAATTTATTATTTGTATTTGGACGTGATCTATAAGCTTCTTAGACATTCGGCTAATAGTGCGTGTTCAAAAAGAGGATAAAAAGGACCAAGAAGTTCGAGACGGCGCAGTTTCGAGCACAGAAAAACTCTCCCCGAATTTACATCGCACGCGAGCATTAGCGTGTTTCTTTTCCAAGGAGCCGGAATGTATGCCTTTAGATACATGAGCCGCGAAGAAACAAGCCAACGAAAAATTCGACGTGTCATTTTCACCGCACTTTTTGAACAACCTCTAATAACTTTAATGATCATATCATATTCTGAATGTTTCACTCCATGTAAACTTTCGCCTGTTTATGTATCCAATGAATCAGCGTTTTTAGTGATTACATATTTCTAACAACATCAAGCAGTTCATCTCCCCAAAAATAAAACATAACAACAAACACTGCAATCAGTAAAACAGTAACGGTTACAAGCCTTTTTGAGGCATTGCTCAGTTTTAATTTTGTACGTTTTTTCGTTTTACTGTGAACTTCTTTACGGGGGGCAAGTTTAAGATATCTATATTACGCTCCGTTTTAACATCAGTTCCTGCATCTGAATGTTGAATTTGCGGCCTCTTTTCCTCCTGATTTGCCTCATCTTGCGTACTTTCCACCTCATCAATAAGCTTTCTCAGTTCTGAAGCCTGATCGTCTTGTTCTCTTGTTTTATTCTCCATCGGCCTGCACCTCATTTCTGAAAGCGAATAATCAGTCCTAATACAAAATCCACTGTAAAATGAGCAATCATTGTAACAAATAAATTTTCAGTAAGAACAAATATATACCCAATATAAAAACTTATAAATATAACAGAAACCAGCAGTACCGGTTTGTTTAAATAACGAAAATGAACCAGAGCAAACAGAATACTGGCAACTATATACCCGAACTCTGTCTGAATCACACCCCTAAAAAGAAGTTCCTCACTCACGGAGACAAGTAAAGCGATCACCAAAATGCCCCCGACAGACCGGTTTCTAAAAATTCTATCATTAATCCCGCCATCATCATAGTATTTTCTCGGAAAAACTTTCATGAGCAACAAATCAATGAGAACAATAAAAAGGCCCGGCACCAAACCATAGAATACAAAATCACTTATCTGAAAACTGAAGTAATCCAGCCATTCATTTACTCTTTCAAATAACAGGAAACTTAATAAAAAAGTAAGACCTAACATGATCATCTGGCTCAGGACTAATTGCAGCGACAATTCTTTATCACTTAATTGTTTCACGATGTCACTTTGTTTCATTATTATAATCCTCAATAAGCAATAACTTTTTAAGTTTGGCTTCCCAGTAGAGCACAACTTCATCGGTTTCTGTTTGTTCCGGCTCCCATTTTTCAAAAGTAAACCCGCAATTGCTGCAGCAACCATACAGCGGCGGCTTGTAATTGTCCTGAAATCCTTTATAAAGATGCTTTCGCAAGCAGTTCTCTTCATGGATCCAATTTAACATTTCGTAAAGTTTTCTTTCTTTAAAGGACGTTCTTTTTTCAATAAAATGACCGATTTTGCGAATGGAATCTTTCCAGTTATTGCTATCATAAATGAGGGCTTTTCCATCCATCATACCATGCTTCTCCATTTGATAATACAAAAATCGGCATTGGACTTCATTCAGTTCTAACGTTTCAAAGATGCGGGAAGATGACGGCAATTGCATATCTTTCGAATACATATCATAAAGCTTGTTAAACAAGCCT